>CADAKQ010000027.1 GCA_902788555.1 uncultured Lachnospiraceae bacterium | reverse complement strand
GACCTCATCTATGGTCAGCAGGATGAGTGATGACGATTTACTGGATATGTCATACTTTCTTAATGAAGATTTATATGATGACGATGTAGGTGAAGAAGGCTTTTATATCCTCTAAAATCTATACCGTCTGTTCTCTATGCCTGCTTTTGCAGGCATTTTTTGTTCAAGAGTTCTCCGCTAGGAGAACTTTCCTATAAAGTAAAAAAACAAGACAGTTAAAAACTGTCTTGCGTAAAAAATTCTTAACCAAGATGATTAATGTATAAGACGACTAATACGACGATAACATATCAGACTTATATTATCAATAATAAAATATCTAATAGGCCACTTCGATATATTTTATAATATTTTATCGTTAAGCAGCCACTTCCACACAGGCACTACTGGTATTTTTATTCCATCAACATCAAATTCAGATTCCTCACTATTAGTAATAATCATACATTTTGTATCGGGTATATAATCATAAAGCTTCTTAAAGGCATTTACTTCCCTATCCTTTGTATCAATATTATCTAATACACTATAACTAACCTGAATTGCAAGTTTTTCATCAGGTATATAGAAATCAATTTCAACATTTTTCTCAAAATAAAATACATTTTCATTGCCATATCTTCTAATCAGTTCAATGGCTACCAGATTTTCAAGCTGTGCAGTTTTGCCATCAATAAGAAAAAGTCCAAGCAAACCTGTATCCATAAAATAATATTTAGGTGCAGTTTCCTTCTCAACAAGTTTTGCAGCATAATTTTGTATTGTGAAAAGTATATATGATTCAACTATAAATCCCATATAATTTATAACAGTCTGTTTTCCTATTGCTGCTCCCGTGCTTTTCAAAATATTTACAAGCCTGTTGTATGATAATGGTTTCATTATAGACTCTGCAACCTTCTTTAATATTAATCGTATTGCAAAATCATTTGTTATTTTATTCCTTGTAATAATGTCTCCAAGATAGATTGTCTGGTAAATACTGTTCAAATAATCGCGTTTATTTCTTATATCAACCAATTCGGGAAATGCTCCAAATTCAACATATTGATTATATAAGTTCATAATTACTGCTCTATCCTTTGTACTAATTACATTAGTATGATCAATAGTTAAATTTCCGGCATTAATATATTCCTGAAACGAATATGGAAATATCTTTACAATCATAAATCGTCCACCAAGCGTTGATGCAATTTCACTACTCAACATTTTACTATTGCTTCCTGTAATGTTTATCCTATATTTCATATCAGCAAGACGACGTACGAACTTCTCCCACCCATATATATTTTGAATTTCATCAAAAAACAGATATGGTTTTATATCTGAACCCGCAATCTCGAGTCCTATTTCAAGAATTGAATTTAGCTCGTCTGCATTCAATTCTAATAAACGTTCATCTTCAAAATTAACATACACTATGTGATTAATAGATACTCCTTTATCCATCAGGTTTTTGATCTGCTGATACATCATATATGATTTACCTGTACGCCTGATTCCAACAAAGCAATAATTAACATTATCTTCAAGGTTATAATCTCTGTGGACGATAGGATTATTAAGATACATTTCTTTTTGGTCAATCATTATTTGCTTTAATAGATCTCTGTTCATAGTGATTCCTCCCTTTATTAAAACAATTATATGTTATTTTTGTCTTATATGCAAGACAAAAAATCACTATTTTTGTCTTATATGTAAGACAAAAATCCATCATTTTCGTCTTATCGGCAAGACAAGTCAATTTTGAATCTGTACTATTAAAAACAGTTATCTTACTATTTTCCCCTAATCTATGATTTATAATTCTCTTACCTTTTAACTGCAAACACTACATCCGCAACATATATAAGCACCATCACGATACCCTCAAGCCTGTTAATATCTCTCTTTGTAATGGCAAATATATAAGTAATTATGCTGATTGCAATCAATACAATCATATCATACAAAGAAGCAAGATTTACCGCAACAGGATGTATAACTGCAGATACGCCAAGTATAAGAAGCAGATTAAATATATTTGAGCCCACCGCATTTCCGATTGCAAGACCTGTTTCACCCTTTCTTGCTGCCACAATAGAGGTAACAAGTTCGGGAAGTGATGTTCCGACTGCAACTATGGTAAGTCCGATAAGAGTTTCGGTCATGCCCGCTGCCCTTGCGATGTATTTTGCACTGTAAACAACAGCCTGACCTCCGCCTATTATCATCGCAAGTCCAATTAGGATAAGTATGGCACATTTTAATATAGGCTTGTTTGCCACATCTTCCTCTTTCTCGGGATTTTTTCTGGCATCCGCTATAAGATATATAATATAAATCACAAACAATGCTATAATTATAATTCCTGTGATTCTTCCGACCTCGCCCACATTTTCGTCCATGCCATGGTCAAATGCTCCACCTTTTATTATAGTTTTTCCGCAGGTCATAGCAAGCACGAAAACAGTTGCCAGTATGGAAACCGGAAAATCTCTTTTAATTATACCGTTATCAACCGGTACGGAATGTATAATTGCGCACACTCCAAGGACGCACAGCAGATTAAATATGTTGGAACCTACTACGTTACTTAAAGCAATTTCATTTGAACCCTGAATTGCCGCCGAGGTACTTACTGCAAGCTCCGGCGCACTGGTTCCGAGTGCAACTATGGTAAGCCCTACTATAAGCCCGGGAACCTTAAAGTTCTTAGCAAGAGCAGCACTTCCATCCACAAATAAATCCGCACCCTTAATAAGCAGAACAAATCCTATTACTAATAATAAAATGTTTAAAAATATCATATTTTTTACTCCATTGACTTATTTCTTTAAGCTTTTATTTTACTTCGTCTTCCATTTCATTAAGCTTATCAACATCTTCTTTTCTTTTATCTTTTTCTTTCTTATCTTTCTTTAATCTTTTTTATTCTTTTCCTCCTCTTCTTTATCCTCTTTTTCATCCTTTAAATTTTTATTAGCTCCGCGATACTCGGATATATAACCTATTAATCCCGCACCGACAGCTATAACTGTAAAAATTATTACCATTATGTTCATAAAATTCATTATCATATCCTCCCAAAAATAGCTTCTATATGCATTCACCATGCATTTACTATGTGTACTCACTATGTATCAACTATGTTTTCCGCTAATTAGTAACTTCTAAAAAAACATGATTTAATCATAAAGGGACGCATGATATCTGATTTTTCTGTATATCTTATAAATAATCATAGCCACCAGTGAAAGCAATATATAAAGGCATAATATGAGACTGAAGCCTCCGCCTAAAATAACCACAAGCCAAACCAAAAAATTTTTCATAACAAATAATCTCCTTTTTAATATCACAAATTTTTTCATTTAAAATTCTTTATAAATTCTAAAAATAAGTACGCAAAAAGGAGCTGATGAAAAACCGTCAGCTATCATATTAATTATTTAATTGTTTCAAACGCTTCTCCATCAACTCCGAGAAAGGCGTTTTCTTCCGTCAATGTCGTGAATATAGGCAATGATAAATACCTTGAAACTATTGAATCTTACACGATATAATCCGTGTGAACCCAAAAATGTATGAAAACATCCCAACAAAAATGTCAGGATAACAAGCAGAATAATATTTCTTTTATTAAAGTAACCGGAACGCTTATTATTTTTATATTCTCTAATCAATTCAAATGCAGAATTGCTCTTTTCGGCATGAACAGTCTGAAGATGATCGCTTACCTCTATTACCTGATTGGTAATACTACTTTTTTCTTTATGCTCGGAAAATAAAGCATAGTCATCCAATCCCATACCCTGAATTGTAAAAATAACAGATATAAGAAAAATATATATAATTATTTTTTTGAATTTATAAACATTATTTCCTACCATTTAATCTTTTCACTCTTCTTTTCAATCATAAAATAATTGTTATATCCATATATCCATAGACGATACCCTGAGGTTACCGGAGCTCCGCAGTTTTTACAGTTTATAGTTTTGCTTTCCATAAGCATTCCCCTTATTTATTCAATAACCTATTTTTTGCTTCCTTTATTTTTCCCCTTCTTATTCTCGTCCTTTTTAGCTACTTCTTTCTTTGATTCAACCATGTTTTCAGACTTTACGTCTTCTTTTTTAGATTCGTCCTTCTTGCCTGATTCCTTATCAGACTTTCCGGACTTCTTCTCATTTTTGTTTTCCTTTATATCTTTATGAGGCTCATTCTTCTTATTATCACTCTTCCTGTCTTCATTCTTCCTGTCATCATTTTTCTTGCCTTCACTCTTCTTATCATCATTCTTCTTACTCTTGCTTTCAGCCTTCTTATTTTTCTCTTCAAGCTTCTTATTCTTTTCTTCAGCTTTATCTTGTTTTTCCTCAGGATTCTCCTTCTTATCCTCAGGCTTATCCTTTCTGTTGGCAGCATCTCTTCTATCGCTGTCACGCAGAAGCTCCTCGTATTCCTCTTTAGATAACGGCTGCTGAATCGGTTCAATATACATAGACTCATAATAATGATAAAGTGCCTTATATTCCTCACTGAATATATCATTGGCATGTCCATGCATCTCATCGAAGTTCTTATCTCCGCCAACTTTTTTTATGACATGAAGCGAAACATAAGACTCATTCCATATAAAAAAAGTCCGACTCCTCCAAGTAATTGTAATACTGCTATAACGTCCATTGTTTCATCCTTTTCCAGTGATTAGCAAACTTTATCAATATGTAAATTTCCAAATCTATATCTTTTTCTATGTATAAAAACAAAATCAGATTTCAAAGTACCTATTCAACAACATTTTTATAAACCGGTGATTTAAGTCTTTCTTCATACTCATCATGCGGCAAAGGCTTATCAAAAAGATATCCCTGAACCATGTGACAGTTCTGCTTCTTCAAAAACTCTGCCTGTTGCATTGATTCTACTCCCTCACATATAACATGACGATTCAAATCCTTTATCATATATATTATGTTCTTAACAAGACTTTCATTCATCTCGTCACCTATAGCTA
Source organism: uncultured Lachnospiraceae bacterium (assembly GCA_902788555.1). GTDB lineage: Bacteria > Bacillota > Clostridia > Lachnospirales > Lachnospiraceae > Coprococcus_C. Next base: position 51,741 of record CADAKQ010000027.1, on the reverse strand, counting down.
TGCCGTCTATAAAGGACTTATCAATTTTTATCACGTCCACATCTAATTTTTTAAGCAACGAAAGTGAGGAATATCCTGTACCAAAATCATCAATTGATATATGTATACCTCTGCTTCTCATCTTGTCAACAAATTCCGTAAAAGCATCAAAATCCTCATATCCCGATGATTCAGTAAGTTCAATTTCAAGATATTCACTGTCAATATTGTAACGGTCAACTATTTCCAAAACATGTTCGGCAAATCCCGGATTTCTAAGATGAAGCTTTGAGAAGTTGGAGGATACTCTTACAGGTTTAATACCATTATCAAGCCATGTACGTATATCACAGCATACCTGCTCAAACACATAAAAATCAAGCTCCGTTACACGACCTTCTTCTTCAAGCACAGGTATGAACTTAAATGGCGGTACTATCTTATCATCTCTCCACCATCTAACCAAAGCCTCAGAGCCACAAAGAGTATTATTAAATATATTAACCTTAGGTTGATAATAAACAACAAATTCCTTGTGCTTTATCGCACTTTGATACTCAGCAAGAAGCGTTTTTCTGTCGTATGCCTGTTCAAGCATATTTTCCTCAAACCATATATTATCAACAGCTTTAAGCTTAGTCTGACTTAATGCCAAATGTACATCATCAACTATTGTTCCGGCGTCATAGCCCTCCTTAATCCTACACAATCCGCAACGGGTTTCAAGCTGAATTATATGAGCCTCGTTGTGATAATCTACAGTAATTGAAACCCTATCCACAAATTTTACAAACTCGTCTATATGCTCATTTCTTATAAGCATAATAAACTTGTCACCACCGACTCTGGCAATTCTCTCATCCTTTTGAAGTCTTTGTGTTACGGTATTTGCAAAATTTCTGAGTGCCATATCACCTACTGCAGAGCCAAGCTGCTGATTGACTATTGTAAAATCCTTGATATTGGAGCAAACACAGATATACTCAGTAATTCTGCCCTTTTTAATATACCTGTCCATATCCTTTTGAAATTTATCCATATTATCTATGCCTGTAAGCGGATCCTTATAAGCAATCTCTCTTGATGCACTTATACTCCATGCAAGTCCGATAAATGTAAATATGGTTAAAAGCACAATAATCACAATAGAAATAATCCTGGAAACCTCCAAATGATTTGTCATCTCCTGTTGCGTTTTATTGACATCATCTTTTATAAGTGTATTAAACAAATCGACTGCATCATTTACCTCTTCTATACTTTCCAAAAGCATATTTTGCATATAAAATTCAGCTGTTGAATAATCATTAACATCTCCAAACTCAAAAATATAATTAACATTGCTAAAATACCCATTCAAACCTGAAAATATAGTATGATAGCTGCTTTCATATACCGTACCGATTACATTATCACCAAATTCTTTTACCTCATCAAACAGTGCCGTTTCTATATTCTTTGCATTTATTTTTAAATTATTTTTTTTATCATTATCATCAAAATTATCCATATACTGAAAAACTAACGCCTGTTGTCTATAAAAGTTTTGACTGATTGAATCCATATATTCAAGATTTGCATAGTCGTTTTTTACAACGCCATTATATACTCTGGCAATCCTATCCATACTGTAGCTGATATATAAAAGACCTGCCAAACCTACAACAGAAATAAGCACAGTAAGAGAAAGCACCCTAATCGGAAGCTTCCTTTTTTTGATATAACTATTTCTTTTTTCTCTTCTTACTGCTTTTGACTGTTCAGACATAATAACTCCAAATCTATAATCATTTTTTTCTTATCTATTCATCCACCGGCTTTGTTGCTTCCTCAACCATTGTATCAAGAAGCTCTTGCAAATCGCGCTCTCCGCTATTTTGACCTGCTATTGTAATTCCGTATTTTACTGCCGCATCCCAATAAGGCTGTGCAACTCTTTGAACATTTCCATAAACTGACTGTTCTGCAAGAGCAGCGACCGCAGGTGCTTCAAGCACCTTTTCAGATTGAGCGGCTTTTACATTTACAGGGCATTCGCCTATTTCTTCAAAACGCTTAAGCTGGTTATCTTCATTTGTAATATACTCGGCAAGTTTCATACTCCACTCCGGATATTTTGTATAAGCACTGATGCCTATAAGCTTATAGCCGGCAAAGCTGCACATCTGAACCTGTTTTCCATTTAGTGTATATGTAGGAAGCTTAATTGCACCATAGTCATCTCCCCAGGCAGCTTCAACCTTTCCTGCATTCCATGCTCCGTTTACTCCGGCGATAATCTCACCCTCTTGCACACCTTTTACAAAATCATCATCTCCATAAGAAACAAATCCCGGATGAGCTGCTATATCAAGCATAGCCTGAGCAACATCAACACCCTTGTATTTAGTATCAGTTGCATTCCAGTTGCAATAATTAGCAAGACCATCCTCGCTTACGGAAAGCTCAAGTCCTGCGCCCTTAAAGAAAGAGTATATATACCAACCATTGCTAAAATCCATGGTGAATTTTTTGTCATTTTTAGCTGCCACATCAAGTATGCCATCTAACGTTTTCAAATCATCCTCATTAAAATATGCCTTGTTATAATAAAGAAAATATCCATTTCCGGCAGTCATAGGATATGCATATACTTTACCATCACGCGTAACCACATCGGCTATAGCTGATTCCTTCCCTCCAACAGCTTCTATGATTGTATCTGTATCCTCAGTAACCTCAAGAAGTGTTCCCGCATGGTAAAGCTCATCAAATTGATCATCCGCAAAGGCAAATATATCTGCTGCATGCTCAGGGTCACCAAGCACAGTTTCCTTACATGTGTCCTCCCCCTCAAGACTTATAGTATATTCTATCTTTACCTCATCCTTATGAAGCTCCTGAAACTCCTGCACAGCATCTTCCAAAAGAGGTACACTTCTTTCATCTCCCCATAAGGAAAGCTGTATAGTAGGTATCTCCTTTTTCTTCTTACTGCCGCAACCCGATAATCCCCCTACAACCAGAGATAATACTGCAACAAGGCAAATAAGTTTTTTAATTTTATTTAAAGGATTGGTTTTTATATTCACCATTAGGTAGTTCTCCTATATTTAGTAAAATGCCATTACTATATAAACTCTTTTTATAACTTGCATAATCAAATCATAAATCCGCATATACCTTATCCTAAGATATTTATAAATCAGTAGATTAAATCGAAAATTATGTCAACCCAGACAGACTCTACTTAATTTAATATTATAACATAACTTTTAAATTTTGGGTATTACATATATTAAGAAATTAAGAAAAATAATAACTAAAAAGATAGTATTATTTTTATCAATAAGTTACATACTATATTCAGACTAATTTTAATAATTAAATGAGGTGAATATAAAATGGAAAATAAGGATATCGCAAAGGAATTACCAAAGGCAGCAATGGATGTAATACCGAGTCCAAAGGAGGATGCCTTAGAAATAATAGGATTGGTTAAAAAGAAAGGCCGTATAATAGGATATCAATTATCAAATGAACGAATTGTCAACCGTGAAGAAGGAGTCAGGCTTGCCAAAGCAGGAGAAATACGAGGTGTAGGTATAGCCCATAGAAAAGATACCGAGTATCTTAAATCGATACCTGACGGAAGTGAAAACAACAATCTTTCTGCTCTTCCTACTGTAAGAGCAGGGGAATTGAATCAGTTGAATTTCCAGTAAAAAAGGAGTCTTCGACTCCTTTTTACTTTATATAAAATATCACCAAATATATTCTTTTATTTCATTTCTTTCATCCATGTCCATATACTTCCGGATAAGCTTTTTCCTGTTTTATTGGAAATCAGATAATATTGTAATCTTTTACCCTGCAAAGGACCTTCTTTAATAACATTTGCTGAAGAGAAAACCTCCTTTGTTCCATTTGCCCTTGGATTAGTCTTCGTCCAGTTTCCATTGTAATAATATAAAGGCGGTGCATCCTTTGTTTCCATATAGAACGCATAATATACTGTATATTTATCATGCTCCGTCACCGTATATGTTCCTGCACCGTTTGCATTTTTCCAATTACTTCCTACTGCAATCATAAAGCAATATGGTTTTTTATCTCCGCTCATATCGGCGGTTTCCAAAACCTTCTTTGCAAAAGTAGTATTGCTTACATCAATGTCACCATTACCTGATGTACCGGTTGAACCTCCCGGAATAACAGGGTCACCAAGTTGAAGACTCGAACCATACTTAGCATAAAGCTCAACCAACTCCGCCTGCGTAGCATTCATACAATTTTTAGCATTAAGTATATATCTTTGTTGTTTTGCCTTATCGATATAACCAAGCAATGCCGGCACCAAAATCGCAGCTAATATTGCCAAAATAACAATGACAACAATTAACTCGACCAAAGTAAATCCTTTATTATCTTTTCCGGTATGTCTTATCTTCATAAAACCAACCCCTCAAAAATATAAACTTAGCTACAACTTGATTTTATAATATATAATACCATATGACAAGTAAAAAAATATTTACTGTAATATATAGTGAAAACGCCGGTAAAACGGATAAACCATCACTATATTAAATGAATATATTTATCTTAATATTTTTCAAAACTATATATATTTATATCGTCAGTTATAAAGAAAAACTTTATATCTTCGGTGCTTTTATATACCGTAATTATATATTTTTGCCTTTAAGCTCTTTTCTTTTAACTATTTTAGTTTTTTCTTTTAACTATTTTAGTTTTTTCTTTTAGCTTTTATCTTCTTTAACATTGTTTCATACAGTTTAATTATATTTCCTACCAAAATAGCCGCTATAATACTTCCTTCCCTTACTCCCTGAAGCTTTCCAAGGAAAATAAGACATATAACTGCTGATATTGCTATGTAAAACACATCAAAAAATATCTTAATATTTTCATACCTTTTACCCGAAACTTTACTTATGGCACGATTCATCGCCTCGCCCGGAAGCATTGCAACATTACCCTTAAGCTGTATCCATATGCCAAGCGCCAATATAAAGCAACCTGCAAGCATATAAGCAAACCGGATTATATATATATCAGCAGATAAATTCCTTATAAGATAACATGAAAAATTAGTAAGATACCCATAGATAAACGCAAGAACGGTCTGGATAAATATCTCAACGTAATCGCATTTTCCTTTTAGAACCATAACCTGAATGGCAATCTGTATAACGCTTAATAAATTCAGCCATCCACCAAAGGTAAATACGCGGCTTACCAATGATACCGAATAAGGCACCGAGGCCACAGGTGAAGTTCCAAGTCCCGCCTTAGTTGAAAACGCCACTCCCATTGAAGCTATGAATAAGCCTATTAGGAATAATATGTATCTTTTTGTTATGTCTTTGTATTTTTGTGTTTTATTCATATGAAATCTTACGCTCCGGTCTTCAACATTTCAAATTATTTAAAATTATTTAAAATAATAATTTATTATATTCTCTATATATTTTGAATCAAGTGGTGCTAGTCTTGATTCGAAGCTATAAACAACCTGTTCTCCCATATGATATCCTGAATTCTCATAAATTTGCAACTTTTTTACGGCATTTTTTGAATATTCTTCATTATCCATCATGCCAAAATGTTCCCAGTATATTTCTTTTCTTTCTTTAACATTTAAAACAGTAAAATCCGGATACACAGTCATACCATCCATAATGAGAGGTTTTTCATATTTATATGGTATTTTATTATAATAAAGCGAATCAGCAATTATCTTTTCTGATTTTGATCTTACCTTTTCACCTTTAACACTATATATTTCTATATCATTTTTATAATCCAATCCTTTATAATCTTCCCTTAACCAATCCTCTATATATTCCTTATCCGGTAAAACATATGGATTAATTAGTGCTTTTCTATACTCATTTTGTTTGCTGTATACTTCACTCAAATCAGTGAAAATGTTATTATCTATTTTTTCAAGCATTTTTAATTCTTTTTCAGCATTTTCTAAAACTTTTTTGTCATAATCTCTTTGTGCTATTTTTTTTGCTATTTCAAATTCACTGGTTTTCAAGTACCTTCCATTTACTCTATCCTTTATAATCTCAGAAGACACAATATAATACTGTACTATATTTCCTTTCTTAGAGATTCTTAATTTTTCCTTTGGAGCATCCTTCAATTCCAATCTTATTTTATCTATAATCTTTTTAAGCAACTTTTTCCTGGTTCTAATTTCTTCTATAAATTTCATATCATATTCACCCCTATAATTAAATTTTATTATTTATTGCTATCTTATTTATCAAAACGATTTCCCATACAGACTAATTTCTCTTTTCTCAATTTTAGTCTGTACTTTTTTCTTCATCATACGGACTAGATTCTGCTCACCTCGATTTTAGTCCGTACTTTATTTTTTATCATACGGACTTAATTCTACTCACCTCAATTTTAGTCTGTACTTTTTTCTTCATCATACGGACTTAATTCTACTCACCTCGATTTTAGTCTGTACTTTTTTCTTCATCATACGGACTAGATTCTGCTCACCTCGATTTTAGTCTGTACTTTTTTCTTCATCATACGGACTAGATTCTATTCACCTCGATTTTAGTCCGTACTTTTTTCTTCATCATACAGACTAGATTCTGCTCACCTCGATTTTAGTCCGTACTTTTCAATTTAATCAATTAAAACTTTTATCCAAAACCTACAAAAAAACAAAAATCCGGGATATTTACATATTGAAACAATCAATTAATTTAGAAATATTACTATATAATTCAATTCAGAAATAACACTATATAATTCATACCAGAAATAACACTATATTACTCATACCAGAAATAACACTATATTACTCATACCAGAAATAACACTATATAATTCATACCAGAAATAACACTATATTACTCATATCAGAAATAACACTATATTATTCATATCAGAAATAACACTATATTACTCATATCAGAAATAACACTATGAAAATTTTTGAAAAAAACTTCCGGAGAATTTTCTCCGGAAGTTAATAATTAAAGTCTAATCAAATAATCTTTAATCTATTGACTATTCAATGATAGTAGCAACTCTTCCTGAACCTACTGTTCTACCACCCTCACGGATAGCGAAAGTAAGACCCTGAGCCATAGCGATTGGGTGGATGAGCTCGATAGTCATCTCAACGTTATCACCAGGCATGCACATCTCTGTACCAGCTGGAAGGTTACATACACCAGTTACGTCAGTAGTTCTGAAATAGAACTGTGGACGATAGTTGTTGAAGAATGGAGTATGACGTCCACCTTCATCCTTAGTAAGAACGTATACCTGAGCAGTGAACTTAGTATGGCAAGTTACTGAACCCGGCTTACAAAGAACCTGACCTCTAACGATATCCTCTCTCTTGATACCACGAAGAAGAGCACCGATGTTATCACCAGCCTGTCCTTCATCAAGGAGCTTTCTGAACATCTCGATACCGGTTACTGTAGTCTTCTGAACCTCCGGCTTGATACCAACGATTTCAACTTCCTCGTTGATGTGGATTACACCAGCCTCTACTCTACCGGTTGCAACAGTACCACGACCTGTGATTGTGAATACGTCCTCAACAGGCATAAGGAATGGCTTGTCAGTATCTCTCTGAGGATCTGGGATATACTCATCAACTGTGTTCATGAGTTCCATAATCTTATCGCCCCACTCGCCGTTTGGATCTTCAAGAGCCTTAAGAGCTGAACCCTTGATGATTGGGCAACCAGTGAAATCATATTCCTCAAGCTGCTCAGTTACTTCCATCTCAACGAGCTCTAAGAGTTCCTCGTCATCAACCATATCACACTTATTTAAGAATACTACGATGTAAGGAACACCTACCTGACGTGAAAGAAGGATATGCTCCTTAGTCTGTGCCATAACACCATCAGTTGCAGCAACAACAAGGATAGCGCCATCCATCTGTGCAGCACCAGTGATCATGTTCTTTACATAGTCAGCGTGGCCTGGGCAGTCAACGTGTGCATAGTGTCTCTTCTCAGTCTCATACTCAACGTGAGCAGTTGAAATAGTGATACCTCTTTCTCTCTCCTCTGGAGCCTTATCGATATTTGCGAAATCAACAGCTGCGTTACCTGCAACTCTCTCTGAAAGAACCTTAGTAATTGCTGCTGTTAAAGTTGTCTTACCGTGATCAACGTGTCCAATTGTACCAATGTTACAATGTGGTTTACTTCTGTTAAACTTTTCCTTTGCCATTATTATTTCCTCCTTAAACTTATACCCCTTTTGGGTTTAATCGGCTATCCCATATTATATTAAAATATGGTAATTTTTTCAAGCACTTTTATAATATATTTTCTTTATTTTTGGACTATCGGACCGGCAAAAGCCCGATAGTCATTAATTATAGCAATTATTAACACATATTTTGTCAAATAATCTGCTTATTTACTCATTATGAGTGTTGCTTTTAGCTTTTCACCTCATTATAAATATGAGTTTTATCTTTTACAGCTTAGCCCTTCTTATCTGCAAGAACCTTGTCCTGAATATTCTTAGGACACTGTGCATATCTCTCAAAGAACATTGAATAGTTACCACGTCCCTGAGTAGAAGAACGAAGCTCTGTTGAATATCCGAACATCTCAGCAAGTGGTACGAATGCTCTAACTATCTTACCGCCGCCGATATCGTCCATTCCTTCAATCTGTCCACGCTTAGCATTTAAACTTCCGATTACATCACCAAGGTATTCCTCAGGCATAGTAACCTCAACCTTCATGATAGGCTCAAGTAAAACTGCTCCACCCTTCTGCATAGCATCCTTGAACGCCATAGAACCTGCGATATGGAATGCCATTTCTGATGAATCGACTTCATGGTATGAACCATCATATACGGTTGCCTTGACACCAAGTACAGGATATCCGCCAAGGATACCTGCACCTGCAGCTTCCTTGATACCTTCACCAACCGCAGGAATGTATTCCTTAGGAATAGCACCACCAACAACGGTTGACTCAAAGATAAACTGTTCTTCGCCGTTTGGATCCATCGGCTCGAACTTAACCTTACAGTGACCATACTGACCACGACCACCTGACTGCTTAGCGTACTTGCTGTCTACGTCAACAGGCTTAGTAAATGTCTCCTTATATGCAACCTGAGGTGCACCAACATTTGCATCTACCTTGAATTCTCTTAAGAGACGGTCAACGATAACCTCAAGGTGAAGCTCACCCATACCGGCTATGATTGTCTGACCTGTTTCCTTATCGGTATGAGCCTTGAATGTAGGATCCTCTTCAGCAAGTTTTGCTAAAGCTTCACCCATCTTACCCTGGTCATTCTTTGTCTTAGGCTCGATAGCGAGCTCAATAACAGGCTCAGGGAATTCCATAGACTCAAGTATAACAGGATGCTGCTCGTCACAGATTGTATCACCTGTACCTGTAAGCTTAAAGCCTACTGCAGCTGCGATATCTCCTGAATAAACTTTATCAATCTCTGTACGGTTGTTGGCATGCATCTGTACGATACGTCCAACTCTTTCCTTCTTTTCCTTAGTAGCATTTAATACATATGAACCTGCATTAAGAGTACCTGAGTAAACTCTGAAGAATGCAAGCTTACCTACAAACGGGTCAGCCATAATCTTAAATGCCAAAGCTGCGAAAGGCTCATCATCTGAAGAATGACGAACTACCTGATTACCCTCAGGGTCAACACCTGTGATATCAGGAATATCAGTTGGTGCCGGCATATACTCGATAACACCGTCAAGCATCTTCTGAACTCCCTTGTTCTTGTATGCTGAACCACAGAATACAGGAACTGCCTCACATGCAATTGTACCCTTACGAAGTACAGCCTTAAGGTCTTCTACTGAAGGCTCCTCACCCTCAAGATACTGCATCATTAAATCATCATCTAATTCGCAGATTTTCTCAACAAGATTCTCATGCCATTTGTCTGCTGTTTCCTTTAAATCATCAGGGATTGCAGTTATCTCAATGTCTTCTCCCTTGTCATCCTTATAATAATATGCTTCCATCTCGAATAAGTCTACTAATCCGATGAAGGATTCTTCCTGTCCGATAGGTATCTGTACAGGAATAGCATTTTTTCCTAAACGATCAATAATAGTCTGAACTGAATAGAAAAAGTCCGCACCCATCTTATCCATTTTATTGATGAATGCCATACGCGGTACATTGTAAGTGTCTGCCTGACGCCATACATTTTCTGACTGTGGCTCAACACCTGCCTTAGCATCAAATACACCAACAGCTCCGTCAAGTACACGAAGTGAACGCTCAACCTCTACGGTGAAGTCTACGTGACCCGGAGTATCAATGATGTTGATACGATGCTCCAATGCACCTTCCTTTGGTTTATGATGATCCTCAAGAGTCCAGTGACAGGTAGTGGCAGCCGAAGTAATTGTTATACCTCTTTCCTTCTCCTGCTCCATCCAGTCCATTGTAGCATTACCATCATGAGTATCACCAATTTTATAGTTTACACCGGTATAGTAAAGAACTCTTTCTGTAAGAGTAGTCTTACCTGCATCAATATGAGCCATTATACCGATGTTTCTGGTTCTGTCTAATGGATATTGTCTTCCAGCCAAGGTATTTTCCTCCTTATTTTTTTCGATGCGTTCTGTAAGCCATACTTAGCATTTGGCTTTATCTTAGTACATATAAAACACAGAACGTCTTTGCACTAGAATCTGTAGTGAGCAAAAGCCTTGTTTGCTTCTGCCATCTTGTGCATATCTTCTTTCTTCTTTACTGATGCACCGGTATTGTTTGCTGCATCAAGAAGCTCTTTCGCAAGTCTTTCTTCCATAGTCTTCTCACTTCTTGCACGTGAGTAAGTAGTCAACCAACGAAGTGCTAAAGCCTGTCTTCTGTCAGGTCTTACTTCAATAGGTACCTGATAAGTAGCACCACCGATACGTCTTGCTTTAACCTCGAGTGCAGGCATAACATTGTTCATAGCCTCCTCGAATACCTCTAAAGCATCCTTGCCTGATTCCTCGGCAACGCGCTCAAATGCGCCGTAAACGATCTTCTGAGCTACACCCTTCTTACCATCTAACATAATGTTATTGATAAGCTTGGTAACCACTTTATTATTATAAATAGGGTCTGCTAATACATCCCTCTTTGCGATATGTCCTTTACGTGGCACGTTTCTTCCCTCCTTAATTATTTAATTAATTCAACGGTACTCACATCTTCCTCAATAATAACAATCCCGTTACCCTTTGTTAATGAGCATTGTAAAGATGTGTTCGTGCAAAAATGTTTATATTTCTAAATGAAAACATAACCTACTTTCGCACATTTTTAGTTTCTGAAACCAAGCCTATCTTACTTAGCATCCTTAGGACGCTTAGCGCCATACTTGGAACGAGCCTGACGTCTCTTAGCAACACCTGCTGTATCAAGAGTACCTCTGATGATATGGTATCTTGTACCAGGTAAGTCTTTTACTCTTCCTCCACGGATAAGAACAACGCTATGCTCCTGAAGGTTGTGACCTTCACCAGGAATGTAGCTTGTTACTTCGATACCGTTAGATAAACGAACTCTGGCAATCTTTCTAAGAGCTGAGTTAGGCTTCTTAGGTGTAGCGGTCTTAACTGCTGTACAAACACCTCTCTTCTGTGGTGAAGCTGTATCTGTCGGCTTCTTCTTAAGTGAGTTGTAGCTTCTTAAAAGTGCAGGAGCAGTAGACTTCTTTTCTACAGTCTGTCTTCCCTTTCTAACTAACTGGTTAAAAGTTGGCATGTTTTCACCTCCGATTCTTATAAATTTCCGTGTATATTATACACAGATTAGTTGTACGTTAATCAATAAAACCACAGATTTACGCACACTTGCATATTATATTATCAAGTTTTTCCAATGTCAACAATTTTTTTATATATTATAGCTACGATATAATTTTAATAGCACATTTTTTAATTTAACTTCCAAATATCGTAATATTTTTTTAAAAATTTCTCTCTTTTTCTTAAAAGCTTAACCCGTTGTTTCTTAAATATACAAAATGCTATATTTTACGCAGGTTGGGCATAATATCCATATGATTTACCAAAAGCCGGTTTAAAAGCATTTATTTGCAAATGTGTACAAGCTTTAATATTTTTAAAAAATTAATTTCTGGGAGATGTAAAAATGAATAACACATATACAACATATAATAATGTAAGAACAAACCAATATAGCAATTACAGCTATTCAAATTACAACAGTCAAAATGACACCTATTATAATGCAAAGCAAGAATATAAAAGAAAGCTTAAAAGAAAAAGACGTATAAAACATAATTTAAAAATAGTGTGTTTTTTATTTATTTTTTCAACTATTATCTTCTTTTTGGCAGGCAGGGTTTTAAAAAATATATTGAGTAAGCTGTCGGACGAGGAGCAATCAACCCTTACAATGAGTTATGACATCGGCGTTTTAAGCGGTAATGATTTGAGCTATGAAAGCACTAATAAAGAAAGCTTATATACCAACAGCACCGAAAACTATGATAATGTTGACACGGATGAAATTCCTTCACAGCTTATAGATTTTATGGAACATCGTCCTGAAACAACAGACTTTGTTATGAGCTATCCGAAAAAGCATGATGTGGATTATTATATAGATTTATCAAACGAAATTACCTCCGGTGAAATACCACTATTAATTCAATGGGATGAAAGATGGGGCTATAAGCAGTACGGAGACGATTTCTTTGCTTTAAACGGTTGTGCTCCCACCTGTCTTTCAATGGTGTGTCTCGGTCTTGGAGGAAATACCGGATATGATCCTTATACAGTAGGCACTATTCTGGATGAAAACGGATATTATGAGATTGGTACAGGAACAAAATGGTCTGCAATGACCGAGGGTGCAGGACTTATCGGTCTAAACGGTGAAGAGATATCTCTTGATGAATATGTTATAAGGAATAAATTAAACAGCGGTTCACCTATTATATGCAGCATGCGTCCCGGAGATTTTACACAAACCGGACACTTTATCGTTCTTATCGGGATTGATTCCTATGACAATGTGTATGTAAACGACCCTTGCAGTATAGAAAACAGCAATAAAACATGGGAGCTTAACCAATTAATCCCTCAGATAAAAAACCTTTGGTCTTTTACCTTAAGCTAATCATTAAGCTCCCATTATTATTAATAAATATTTGCAAAGCCGTAGCAGGCTTCATCAATCATATTGCCGTCCTTATCATATATTCTGAACAACGTCCAGTAATAACCATATTGGGGCTGCCATACCGTCCATAGGGCATTTCCTGAAGCTACACCGCACTGCCCGGTTGTATAAATCCATGCGGGCTTATCCTGTGCAAGAAGCGTACAATCAAGAATCAGCATCTCATACATGTACGACTGGTTTGGATTATCGTAGGTTTCAACACCTATAAGATAGCCTCCCCCTTCACCCTTGTATGGCATCTGGCATTTTCCTTTTATATACTCATGAGGAGCCTCAACGGCTTCTCTACCCTCTGCTGCTCCGGTTGTAATATAATGACTTACATAAGAATAATTGTCATCTCCATACTCTTCCTTTAAATCGGTATTCGCATTCTTATAGTAATTAACATCAAAGCCTTCGCTTGCCTGTTTCCCTTCTTTTATGCCTGTCGTAATCCAATGGACTCTTAAATCAAGGTCACTGTAATCCGACAATTCCTCATATTTTTCTCTGTAATAATCGGCGTCAAAGCAAACTCCCTGATAATTATTAAGCCATGGATTATTTTCATCCGGATCGGTAGGATCCCATCCTATCACATCCGCAGGAGCATCTGCAATTTTATATGTTTTCGGTTTTCCCAAAGGTGCTGAACCGCTCGTTGTGAATGTAACACTCATACCGCTTGGACAATTATCATATATCCACTTTGCGTCCGCCACACTAAGTCTTACACATCCCAAAGATGCCGCAGAGCCAAGCTTATCATATTCCCAATACTCAAGAGATGATTTATCACCATATCTCGTATAAGGTACAGAATGAAACAAAATCTGCCCCGTTATTCTGGTTGCATACTGACCGGAAACTCCTCCAATCAGAGTTCTCCACTCATATTTATCAGAGGTTCTGTAAGTTCCGCTTCTCGGAGTTGCTGAGCCTGTTGAACAGGTCATAGCCTTAATCGGCTCTCCATTTTGAAAAACGGTAACAACATTTAAGGTTACATCCACCTGTATGGTATACTCATCTTCTGCTTTTGCAATTACGGTAAAAAAAGTCATCATCATTACAAAAACAGTCAAAAATACAATTATTCTTTTGTTAATTTTTTTATTCATCATAAGCAATTACCATTTAATAAACAAAACTAATACTACGATTTCATTCTATCATAACCATATAACAAAAGTCCATATTAATTATTTATTCCATAAAAGAATCTATGCAGATTCAAAAATATAATCGTTTCAGATTATTATTATGCTATATCGGAAGCTCTCTGTTTACCTTTCTGAAGAAAATCAAAGTAAATGTAAGAGAAACAACCTCGGCTATAAGAAAGCTCCACCATACATTATTTACATTTCCCGTAAGGGACAAAAGCCAAGCCACAGGTATTAATACCAAAAGCTGTCTGCATATGGATACAATCAACGAATATATGCTCTGCGAAAACGCCTGAAATACCGAGCCGAGCACTATACTGCAGGCTGCAATAGGAAAATGTATGGCGATAATCCTAAGTGCAGGAATTCCTATTTCAAGCATGTTATCCGATGCATGAAACACCTTAAGTAAGAGTCCGGGTATAAGTTCAAATACAATTGTACCAACAATCATTATACAGATAACAAGCTTTAATGCAAATCGTAAAGACTCATGAATCCTATCCTTTTTACCTGCTCCGAGATTATATGCCAATATAGGTATTACTCCGTTATTCACACCAAAGACAGGCATAAAGAAAAAGCTTTGAAGCTTAAAGTATGAACCGAATACCGCAGTTGCAGTATCGGAAAATTTACCCAAAATCTTATTCATACTGTAAGTCATTACCGAACCTATGGATATCATAAGTATTGACGGTACACCGACAGCATAAATTGCTTTTACAACCTCAGCCTTAGGCTTAAGAATTTTCTTAAAGGATAATCTGATATCCTTATTAAACTTAACGTTCATATATACGCCAAGACAGGATGCCGTTATCTGACCAAATACGGTTGCGATTGCAGCACCTGCGATGCCCATTTTAGGAAAGCCAAAATAACCGAATATAAGTATCGGGTCAAATATCATATTAATAACCGCACCGGTAATCTGCGATATCATGCTATGAAAGGTTCTGCCTGTTGACTGAAGCAGCCTTTCAAAGGTCATCTGCATAAATACGCCAAGAGAAACACAGCAGCAGATAACAGTATAGGTTGTGCCGTATTCCTGAATTGTTGCATTATCGGTCTGCGAGGTTATAAATGGTTTCGCCACCGTAAGACCAACTATAAAAAACAATATATAACTGAAAAACTCAAGCAGTATTCCTGTATTGGCAGCCTCATCCGCCTTATCAAAATTCTTTTCTCCCAATGATCTTGATAAAAGTGCATTTATACCAACGGCTGTACCCGAAGCTACAGCAAACATCAGTGTCTGCATCGGGAACGCAAGAGTTACCGCAGTAAGTGCCTCCTCTGAAATCATTGATACAAATACACTATCTACTATATTATAAAGTGCCTGAACAAGCATAGAAACCATCATCGGAAGCGACATGCTTACTATGAGTTTTTTCACAGGCATTACACCCATTTTATTTTCTTCAGGTACTTTATTTTTTTCATGTATTAATTCTAATTCTTCATCCATAATAAAACTCTTTTCTATAGGTTCATATTTAAAATTTTGTTTGATAATTATCAGCTTATTAATAATATTTTCTTTAATATCTGTTAATCGTCCTCATCATCTACATCTATAGCTTCTACATCTATGACTTCGTTTTTATTATACACAAGATTTTTCTTTCTCCTGTTGAGTTGCATATAAATACCAACAATACCATTATATATAAGTACTATTCCAATTAATCTTACAACAGTTTCAACCGTTCTGTTCGGATTGGAGGCTATTATTATTCCTATGATAATTGTTACAGCAGAAAGAAATAATGATATCTGCCATCCTGTGGAATAATATTTTCTAAAGGTAAGTGCCTGAGCAATTCCAAAAGCACCGTAGATAGATAAACCAACACCTGTAAGAACAGGGAAAATTGATTCAACAAGATTTCTATTTGCAATTATTATAATGCCTGCGATGATACCAATAATTGCACCTATAAGCTGAAACATAATATATCCGCTTTTATCCTTTTGAGAAAGTGCAGATATGAGTGCTACAACGCCGGCAACTATGATACCGATTCCTAACGCTTTAAGCGCCGTATCAATAGCCTGTCCCGGATAAAAAACAAGCACGAGTCCCAATGCAACTATTATTATAAGCTTAAGAATATTTGTAAATTTTGATTTCAGTTCTTCATTATTATTTTTGCTCATAAAAGCTTCCTCCTCAATGTATCAATTAACTTTTTACTACATATTAGTTATATCTGATTTAGTATTTTTAAATATACGCTACATTATAATTAAATCAACCGATAATAGCAAGTATTTTAAATCATTATAATTGTTTTATTAACAAAACTCTGCTATTATTACATAAGGGCAAAAAAGGAGGCAGCATAATATGGACTTAATAGATTTACATGTACATTCAAATGCATCAGATGGTTCCCTCACTCCGAGTGAGGTTGCAGATGAAGCCATACGTATGGGGCTTAAGGCTATCGCACTTACCGACCATGATACGGTAGACGGAATACCCGAAATACTTTCATATACAAAGGATAAGGACTTAGAGGTTGTCCCCGGAATAGAGGTTTCCTGCTATTATAAAAAACGCGAAATACACATACTCGGATTTTATATAGATTATAAAAATGAAGAGCTCCAAAAGGAGCTTAATTATCTTAAAGAGCAAAGAGAAAATCGCAATAAAAAAATGGTTGAGCTTATGCAGAGAGACGGAATGAATATCACTATGGAGAAGCTTCTTCACGGTAATCCCGACAGTGTAATTACCAGAGCACACTTTGCAAGAGTTTTAGTTGAGGAAGGCATATGCAAAGACAAAGAGGTTGCTTTCAGGAAGTACATCGGCGTAGGCTGCAAGTACTATCTTCCAAAGCCACAGGTTCCTTGCGAAAAGGCTATGGATATATTATCAAAATATGCAAAGTGTTCCTTTTTGGCACACCCGCTATTATACCACTTTGGCTATGCACAGATTGAAGAATTAGTTGACCATCTGAAAACTCTCGGTCTTACCGGAATTGAGGCCTACCACTCCTCCAACAATGCATATGAAAGTGATAAGCTCCGCTCCATCGCACTCCACCATGACCTTTTAATATCCGGCGGCTCGGATTTTCACGGAGTTGTAAAGCCAAATATCCAAATGGGTAAAGGGCGTGGCGGTATGAAAATACCAATTCGACTTCTTGATGAGATAAAAAAATCTCTATAATATCTTAATATGCTAAAAATAGCACGGATAATCCGTGCTATTTTCAGCATCAGGTATGAGCCACAATATTACCTGTACTCAAAAGAAAACAGGTTATATTTAGAACTTACCAGCCTTAGCAGCCTCCTCAATGGAAACCGCAACTGCAACAGTCATACCAACCATAGGGTTGTTACCTGCACCGATAAGACCCATCATCTCAACGTGAGCAGGAACTGATGAAGAACCTGCGAACTGTGCATCTGAGTGCATACGTCCTAAGGTATCAGTCATACCGTATGAAGCAGGACCTGCTGCCATGTTATCAGGATGAAGTGTACGTCCTGTACCACCACCTGAAGCAACTGAGAAGTACTTCTTACCCTTCTCGTTACATTCCTTCTTGTATGTACCTGCTACAGGATGCTGGAATCTGGTTGGGTTAGTTGAGTTACCTGTGATAGATACGTCAACACCTTCCTTCCACATGATTGCAACGCCCTCAGGTACTGAATTAGCGCCGTAGCAGTTTACCTTAGCACGAAGTCCGTCTGAATAAGACTTACGTGAAATTTCTTTAACTTCATTTGTATATGGATCATACTCAGTCTCAACAAATGTAAATCCGTTGATACGTGAGATAATCTGTGCAGCATCCTTACCTAAACCGTTAAGGATAACTCTAAGAGGCTTCTGACGAACCTTGTTAGCCTTCTCAGCGATACCGATTGCACCCTCTGCCGCTGCAAATGACTCATGACCTGCAAGGAAAGCGAAACACTCTGTCTCTTCCTCAAGCAACATCTTACCTAAGTTACCATGTCCAAGACCAACCTTACGAGTATCTGCTACTGAACCAGGAATACAGAAAGACTGAAGTCCTTCACCGATTGCTGCTGCTGCATCAGCTGCTCTTCTGCAGCCCTTCTTAATTGCTATAGCTGCACCTACAGTGTAAGCCCAGCAAGCATTTTCAAAACAGATAGGCTGAATACCCTTTATCTGATTATAAACGTCTAAACCAGCATCCTTTGTAATCTTCTCTGCTTCTTCGATTGAGGAGATACCATAGCTGTTTAAAACTTTGTTGATTTGATCAATTCTTCTTTCATATGATTCAAATAATGCCATCTTCGTTACCTCCTCTTCCTACTTATCAAGCTCTTTGTCTGTACGTGGGTCAATTAACTTAACTGCATCAGCAACTCTTCCGTACTGTCCACAGGACTTCTCGTAAGCAGTATTAGGATCATCACCCTTCTTGATGAAGTCAGTCATCTTACCGAGGTTAACGAACTTATAACCGATTATTAAATCATCAGCATCTAAAGCTATAGCAGTTACATAACCCTCAGCCATCTCAAGGTAACGAGGTCCCTTTGCAAGAGTACCGTACATAGTACCAACCTGTGAACGAAGACCCTTACCTAAATCCTCAAGACCTGCACCAACTGCAAGACCATCCTCTGAAAATGCACTCTGTGAACGACCGTAAACTATCTGTAAGAACAGCTCTCTCATAGCTGTATTGATAGCATCACATACAAGGTCAGTATTAAGAGCCTCCATAACTGTAAGACCAGGTAAAATCTCTGCTGCCATAGCTGCTGAATGAGTCATACCTGAACATCCGATAGTTTCTACTAAAGCTTCCTGAATGATACCTTCCTTAACATTGAGTGAAAGCTTGCAGGCTCCCTGCTGTGGAGCACACCAGCCAACACCGTGTGTAAAACCGGAGATATCTTTTACTTCCTTTGCCTGTACCCATTTTGCTTCCTCAGGGATTGGTGCACTACCATGGTGTACGCCCTGAGCAACCGGACACATGTTTTCAACTTCCTTTGTGTAAATCATGTCGAAACTCCTTTCAATTATTAAATTTTCATTAAAATGTTTTCTTAGGCTTCGAAAACATCATCATGTTTATTTTCTCACAAACGAAAAAATAAGTCTACTATTTTTTACTTCTTTTCTTTACCGAGTTTGCCGTCTGACTTCTTATCGTCATCCGCATCCTCTTCGTCATCCTTGACAATAGCCGAACCGGCCTTTTCAACCTCAGCGATTGCATTCGGATGCATCGGAATTCTACAATGTCTGTCATTTCCAAACTCTACTATAACAGTCGTATCATCAACGATATCAAGCAAAGTTCCATAAAATCCGCCTGTTGTCATAATTGTATCACCAGGCTCCATGGCATTATGTAAATCTTCCATCTGCTTTTGCTGCTTCTTCTGCGGCTTGATAATCATAAGATACATAAGTCCCAAAAAGAAAGCAAGGTAAAGAATTATACCTAAAACACCCATTTTGTTTCCTCCTAAAATTATTAAATCTCACTCAACATATATTATTATAAAAAGGGGAAATATGCAAGCAATTTGATAACAAATTTATATAATAATATAGTACTAAATTTAAACGGCCCGACTGTACAGCATTTTAATCAATCGATTCATAATCATTTATAAACTTTGATTTAAAAGAAATAAAGCTATGCTCGTCAATAGCAGTCCTTATGTCCTTCATAAGATGATTATAAAAATACAGATTGTGCAACACACAAAATCTCATGCCAAGCATTTCCTTAGCTTTAAGCAGATGCCTTATATATGCCCTCGAGTATCTGCGGCAGGCCGGACATCCACATCCTTTTTCTATCGGCTCACTGTCCGTTTCATACTTAGCATTGAAAAGATTTATCTTGCCATGGTGCGTATATACATGCCCATGTCTTCCGTTTCTTGATGGATAAACGCAATCAAAGAAATCAACACCTCGCTCAACTGCTTCAAGAATATTTAAAGGTGTACCTACTCCCATGAGATATGTAGGTTTTTCCTTTGGAAGAAATGGTACAACAGACTCGATTATTCTGTACATTTCTTCGTGGGTTTCTCCCACAGCAAGACCGCCTATTGCATAACCGTCAAGGTTCATTTCAGCTATAGTCTTGGCATGTTCGATTCTTATATCATCAAATACACCACCCTGATTAATGCCAAATAACATCTGCTGTTTGTTTATGGTATCCTCAAGGCTGTTAAGCCTGTCCATCTCCACCTTGCAGCGTTTAAGCCACCTTGTTGTCCTATCAACCGACGGCTGTATATAGCTTCTTTCAGCAACTGAGGAAGGGCACTCGTCAAACGCCATAGCTATAGTAGAAGCAAGATTGGATTGAATTCGCATACTCTCCTCAGGTCCCATAAAAATCTTTTTTCCGTCTATGTGGGAATTAAAAAAAACTCCCTCTTCCTTTATCTTGCGAAGTCCCGCAAGAGAAAAAACCTGAAATCCACCCGAATCGGTAAGTATTGGTTTGTCCCAGGACATAAACCTATGTAAACCACCTAACTTTTTAACAATTTCATCCCCGGGTCTTACATGCAGGTGATAAGTATTTGAAAGCTGCACCTCGGTTCCTATACCTTCCAAATCCTCGGTGGACACCGCTCCCTTTATCGCCGCAACTGTTCCTACATTCATAAATACAGGAGTTTGTATCACTCCGTGAGGAGTATGAAGCTCACCCCTCTTTGCACTGCCGTCTGTTGTAATTAATTTATACATAATTTCACCACTTTTCTTTGTTCATACCTTGCACATTTTACCATAATTACGGATATTTTCATAGTAATAATTTATAATTAACTATGGACTAATTCATAAAATAAAACTATAATAAGCTTTAGTTTTAAATAATATAAACAGTCAGAGGTAAATTATGTTCAGAGTCTGGGGCAGAACCGTAAAGCGCGGTCATATGATAAATGAATATACGGCATGCATTGAAGACTACAGCTTAAACAGAACAAGAAAGGTCTACGCAGCCTTGGATGAGATTTGTGAGAACCTTCACATATCCAAGCCTTATTGGTTAAAATTAAACCAAAAGGATTTTATAAAATTTGCCAAGACACGCTTTACCCAGGATAATTTTATGGATAAGATAGAATTTGACTATCTGGAATTTCAGGTTATTGAAGAAGATTATTAAAAATATAGCCGTCTTATAAAAATCAAGGAGTATTTATATATATGTTTAATATTGAAAACATTTCAAAAGCATATGGAAAAAATCAGGTTTTAAATAATATATCATTTAATGCAAATGAGGGCGAAGCTGTAGGTATACTCGGAGTAAACGGTTCGGGTAAGTCTACACTTCTTTCATGTATAGCCGAAAAATATGCCGCGCTCGGTGTCGGATATCTGCCGCAAAACAATCCACTGTTTGACGAATTAAAGCCGGTTGATAATATCCGCATGTGGTGCTCACTTAAGAAAAGCGAAATAATCGAAAGGCTTAACCAATCCCCGCTTGTGGAGCTTGGTGTTAATGAATTTACTGATAAACCCGTTTCAGCACTGTCAGGCGGTATGAAAAAAAGACTAAGTCTTGCTACGGTTTTAATCAACAATCCAAGCATTCTTCTTATGGATGAGCCTTTTGCTTCCCTCGATATTCCTGCCAAGCAGGATATTCTTGTTTATATGCAAAGCTTCAGGGCTAAGGGCGGCACCATAATAATAGCCTCACATGATGAGGAGATATTTAATTTTTGTAACAGAGTGCTTCTTCTAAAAAACGGAAGCCTGATAGATACAAACGAGCTAAGACAAAACGGCATAAGCTTTGTGGATATGCTAAGGTATTAAAAATCAAAAAATATAAGTGAAAATTCAAAGAAACAGATATAATATAAGAGGATGCCAAATGTCACGCACACAACTATTTCACAACTTAATAAGAGCAAATATAAAACGACTTTTCAGATATATACCGTCACTTTTAATTGCCATGTTTTTTATGCTCGCTCTCATTATGTCCGCAGGCAGTTATCTTTCCAAAAAAATATATAAATCCGAAAACTACGAAACCGCCAAAATAGCATATTTTCTTGATAGGGATGGTGACGAGAGATATATAAATCTAGCCATAGATTACTTAAGCACTATGAAAAGTATGCGCGAAACCGCCAACATCATTGAGGTAGAAAGTGTCGATGAGGGCTATAGGCTTTTAAATGAGAAAGAGGTCTTATTCTTTATCTACCTTCCCGCAGGATTTTACAATGGCATAATGACAGGTCACAATCCGACAATAAATCTCGTGGTAAGAGATACAACCACCATCGCTGCCTATATATCAAATGAGCTTTTCTTATCACTGGCAAAATACCTTGCTGTAGCACAGGCAGGAATCTACAGTGCACTTGATACAGCGTGGGCACACGAAATGAGTGATGATGATGTATTAAAAATAAATAATCTGTCGAACAAAATATTTTTTAAAAAGGTTCTGGATAAGGATGCCGTTATAAATGTAGTCGAGGCAACCTCAGAGGGGAGCTACTCTCTTAAAAAACACTATGAAGCTGTAGCAATTATGCTCAGTTTATTATTTATGGCATTTATATTAATACCCTATATCCAAAACTACTGTGACGGTACTTCGCATAAATTAAGCATAATGAAAATCAGCAAACTTCACATTTTTGCAAGCAATTTTTTATGCGTATTCATATCTGTTTATATAGCATATATACCCTGCTATCTGGTAGTTTCCATACTGAATAAACATTTTAATTCAAATGGATTAATCACCGCATTTTTATCTGTTTTAATAATTGCAATTATCATATCTATAATAGGCAGTCTCAGTAAAAGTGTATTTTCCGGAAATTTGATTATACTTTTTACAGCCATTGCCATAGCCTATATCGGAGGAGGCATACTCCCCCATGCCATGCTTCCGAGGGTGATACAAAATATATCGGCTTATATGCCGGGGCAATATATAATATCAAACCTTGCGCATTCATTGTTTGGATAAAGCATCTTGCTGATTCGTTATATTAAAACAATCTATCGCAGGCACGCTTTCGCTACTCTCGGACGCAGCGGTACTAAACTCGGCAAGCCTCGTTAAGTACCGGCGTCCTCAAAGTACCTGCTTATAGATTGTTTTAATATAACGAATCAGCAAGACACATGAAAGGAAATGTCATGAAAATATATAACAAATTTACAGTGCTTACCAAAAGAATATTTTCAAAAAAGCTTTATATATGCATGCTTATATTAATAGTAGCCATAACAGCCATATATAAGCTTCTTCCTGCGCGCGAAAAAAGTGCTGAAATAAGGGTCGGTATATATATGGAGGACTCTTCCGATTATGCAGATAGCTTTAGAAATGACATATCAGAAAATAATTCCTTATACACCTTTTATTTCATAGACAACGAAGAAAAGCTTATCTCAGATATTCAATCCGGTTATGCCGAATGTGGCTTTGCAGTCCCAACGGATTTTTTTAAAGATTTTATAGATGATGCAAATTACGAAAACAAAATAACCTTATATGTCATACCGTCAACGACACTATCCTCTGCTATATCGGAAACATTTTTCAGTTCCGTGATAACCGTATGCTCATACGATATCTTAACTTCCGGAACAGGACTTTACGAATATGAAGACGAAATAAAAGAACGAATGGACGAGTATATGAACGGTGATGAGCTATTCAAGGTAACTGATGCAACCGATGGTTCATACGACTACAAAACCACTTCTTATACCATCGACCTTCACATATATGAGCTTATCATACTCTTGCTTATCTTCTCCGGCTTGCTTGGATACTACTCCTACACAAAGGATGCCGAAGAAAGCATATATATCGCATTACGAAGCTCCGATCGATTCATGCTTAAGACACTTTATATCTTAACCGCTATACTGCCGATTACACTGGTAGGCGTTGTTTGTGCGGTTATTGCTTCTTATAGTGTGTATGTTATACTTAACATACTACTTTTTGCTGTGGCGGTTCTTTTGTCAACGATTATTCTTAGCTTCATAATAAAGAAAAGCACCTATCTTGCGAAGGTGCTTCCTATGATTATGCTTGTTGCAATTGTGGTAGTGTTTATTAGGGGGATAGGGTAGTAACAGTAAGAATAAGTTTCTTTACTTATTTGCTTTATTAATATATTCACGCATAAATTCCATAAGCTTACCCGCCTGACTGTCACCATTTTTTTCACAGGCTTCCTTAAATTCATCTACAATATCTTTTTTCATTTTGTATGTTTTACTAATCCAACCAGTTTTAGCTTCATACTTTCTTGTTGCTATAGTTTGTTTACTTGGACTTCCTATCGGCATATTCTTCCTCCTTAATATTATTTAATTTTTATTAAATCAAAAAACACAACTTAATAGTGCATCTTCCGGATTTACACTACTCTCAAACTAGGATTTGTTTATGAAGATGTGGATGTAAGTTTTGGAGCCCTCTGGATTTACACTACTCTCAAACGTATTGTCAGCTCCTATTTTAAGAATGTGCGTTTTGGAGCCCTCTGGATTTACACTACTCTCAAACCAGCATCCACTTGCAAAAGAAAAGATTGTGGTTTTGGAGCCCTCTGGATTTACACTACTCTCAAACAGCGAACCTATCGGAACAGTCACTCCTTTAGTTTTGGAGCCCTCTGGATTTACACTACTCTCAAACTGCCAGACACAGAACACCATTCAAAATGAAGTTTTGGAGCCCTCTGGATTTACACTACTCTCAAACTACATCGCTTTGATATGCCCTGCCCGTTCCGTTTTGGAGCCCTCTGGATTTACACTACTCTCAAACACAAGACTGCTAACTTAGATTATTTACACGGTTTTGGAGCCCTCTGGATTTACACTACTCTCAAACAAGTGCGCGATATGACACCACAGAATGCTCGTTTTGGAGCCCTCTGGATTTACACTACTCTCAAACGAGTTGAAAGATGTTAAGACCGGAGAGGTAGTTTTGGAGCCCTCTGGATTTACACTACTCTCAAACGCGAATAATGAGAGAAACTTGACCTATGAGTTTTGGAGCCCTCTGGATTTACACTACTCTCAAACTTTAGTTATGTGGTCAACATCTTCCAAAAAGTTTTGGAGCCCTCTGGATTTACACTACTCTCAAACTTCCAGAAAATCGTTAAACTATCCGGTAAAGTTTTGGAGCCCTCTGGATTTACACTACTCTCAAACAGCAGACAATGATTGATGAGGATAACGAACGTTTTGGAGCCCTCTGGATTTACACTACTCTCAAACCTGTCATTTGATGATGGAATATATGTATCTGTTTTGGAGCCCTCTGGATTTACACTACTCTCAAACTTATGGAAGTGATAACATACCGGAAAGTTGGTTTTGGAGCCCTCTGGATTTACACTACTCTCAAACCAAAACATGTAATAACATCAAACGTTTGTGTTTTGGAGCCCTCTGGATTTACACTACTCTCAAACTATTTTGGTTTGTGCTTCATTGTCATAGTAGTTTTGGAGCCCTCTGGATTTACACTACTCTCAAACGCACGTTATAATGAATATCAGCGTGATATGGTTTTGGAGCCCTCTGGATTTACACTACTCTCAAACGGAGTATGGCGAAGAATTACGCAAGTGGCAGTTTTGGAGCCCTCTGGATTTACACTACTCTCAAACAGCACAGCTTGAAGAGCTTAACAATCAACAGTTTTGGAGCCCTCTGGATTTACACTACTCTCAAACAGCCGTAGACGGTTCGTACATATATTCACGGTTTTGGAGCCCTCTGGATTTACACTACTCTCAAACTGGTATCCGATGACAATGAGAGAGCCGCTAGTTTTGGAGCCCTCTGGATTTACACTACTCTCAAACATAGTAAGTATGTTCGATGTCGGCGTATGAGTTTTGGAGCCCTCTGGATTTACACTACTCTCAAACGAAGGTTACTTCGCTGTTTTTAATAGCATAGTTTTGGAGCCCTCTGGATTTACACTACTCTCAAACTGTGATGGCATTATTATTGAAAGAATTTGTGTTTTGGAGCCCTCTGGATTTACACTACTCTCAAACCCTGATGTCATGGAATACTTAATTCAAATAGTTTTGGAGCCCTCTGGATTTACACTACTCTCAAACGAGAGTATTAATAAAGAAAATTATAAAAAAGTTTTGGAGCCCTCTGGATTTACACTACTCTCAAACGCGCGAGTCATCGACTAAATCCCCGCTAAAGTTTTGGAGCCCTCTGGATTTACACTACTCTCAAACTGTGAATGAATAGCCCTTAAAATATAAATAGTTTTGGAGCCCTCTGGATTTACACTACTCTCAAACATTGTAGTTTGTAGTGTCAGATAAGTTGTTGTTTTGGAGCCCTCTGGATTTACACTACTCTCAAACACATACAAAGAAGAGATAAGAGATTTATTTGTTTTGGAGCCCTCTGGATTTACACTACTCTCAAACGATAGTCAATAAATCAGGCGATATAATCCGTTTTGGAGCCCTCTGGATTTACACTACTCTCAAACCCTGAGAGATAACCAAGCTCTGTATCGGTTGTTTTGGAGCCCTCTGGATTTACACTACTCTCAAACAAATACTTCAGCCAAAACGCGCATATAAATGTTTTGGAGCCCTCTGGATTTACACTACTCTCAAACTATATCGTCTATCAACGATGTCCCCATAAGTTTTGGAGCCCTCTGGATTTACACTACTCTCAAACTGCATAGTAGAACTTATTTCTACTGTATAAGTTTTGGAGCCCTCTGGATTTACACTACTCTCAAACTGTATCGATCAAACGTTTGTCAATTCGCATGTTTTGGAGCCCTCTGGATTTACACTACTCTCAAACAATTAACAATGTCGGATTGTACATATCATCGTTTTGGAGCCCTCTGGATTTACACTACTCTCAAACGATTTATATTCAATGGAACATAAAAAATCAGTTTTGGAGCCCTCTGGATTTACACTACTCTCAAACGATAACTATTATCTAACAAATGAACCTACAGTTTTGGAGCCCTCTGGATTTACACTACTCTCAAACATTGTAGATTGTAGTGTCAGATAAGTTATTGTTTTGGAGCCCTCTGGATTTACACTACTCTCAAACAGGCACAGCAATCCATTCCTGCAACATATGTTTTGGAGCCCTCTGGATTTACACTACTCTCAAACCTTCCACCATCAACCTCCAACAATACTTGCGTTTTGGAGCCCTCTGGATTTACACTACTCTCAAACCTGTTGGATTTATACCAACCTACACCGGCTGTTTTGGAGCCCTCTGGATTTACACTACTCTCAAACATCTTACTATATCTAATATTTATGATATGGGTTTTGGAGCCCTCTGGATTTACACTACTCTCAAACAGGTATTTCGGTGGAGAACATCACGCATTAGTTTTGGAGCCCTCTGGAACACTCCTTATGATTTTTTCTTAACTTCATGCGTTTTGGAGCCCTCTGGATTTACACTACTCTCAAACAGATTCTGGGTAATGAATGAAACCACATTTGTTTTGGAGCCCTCTGGATTTACACTACTCTCAAACGATGATGAAGTTATGTTTTGTACTGATGAGGTTTTGGAGCCCTCTGGATTTACACTACTCTCAAACTTGAGACTGTGTTATAATGCCTGCTTTTAGTTTTGGAGCCCTCTGGATTTACACTACTCTCAAACCGTAGAGCATCAATAGTTGTAGAACGAATCGTTTTGGAGCCCTCTGGATTTACACTACTCTCAAACGCGTCAAGCAAGTCATCTTTTCTAAACATAGTTTTGGAGCCCTCTGGATTTACACTACTCTCAAACTAAATCTAATTTATCTTTAATAAGATTTATGTTTTGGAGCCCTCTGGATTTACACTACTCTCAAACCATATACAGGAAGAAATTATATCTACACCAGTTTTGGAGCCCTCTGGATTTACACTACTCTCAAACCGATTCAGGGTTACAAGCTCCATCAAAACAGTTTTGGAGCCCTCTGGATTTACACTACTCTCAAACCGCAAAGTATGCTCAGCCAATTCTTCAGCTGTTTTGGAGCCCTCTGGATTTACACTACTCTCAAACCTCAAATCTCATATTCGAGATAATCAGCCCTACATAGCTGACGCATAAATCCAAATTCGTAATATTCTCCATAACAATTATATAATACATAAATCTTTGTCAATAATCAATCTCCTTATACCACTTAATTTTACTGTTTCAACTCCATCTATAAGTAAAACATTATATTTATATGCATTAACAGTATCAATAAAACTCTGCAAATCTTTATGTTCAAAGAACAAACTCATATTAACAAACACAAAAAGTTTTTCCCCTAACAAATCTTGCACAATAGACATATAATTTATAACTCTTTCAACATCGTTGATACTATCATCACAGATATTTATCCCACACATCTTAATAAGCGATGCAGCATTTATTCCTTGATATTCAAAAGAATATGGCAAAAAATCCGATAAATCATTTACATATCTTTCTATTTCAGATAAAAGCAACATAGTTTTATTATAATAAATCTCATTAACTGCTTCTTTTTCAAGTAATCCATTAATCTTAGTTAACAATCTTTTTTCATTTATTTCAAATGGCACGAATGTTGTTATGAGTTCAACCGTTTTTTGTATTTTTATTATTTCATTATCTTTAGATAAGACAATATCTCCTTCTTCACCGTTAATCTGACTATATAATCTTTTTAGAAACACAAGCATTAATTTGGGATTTTCTATTACAAGTGATAATACTTCCCCCTCATTAAATTCTAATGCTTCCTGAAATAATTCCGATACTAATTTCACAATATAACCAGCCTTTCATCCGTATCAATTACATTACTTACAAACTCTCCGGATATGTTAACCATTCCGGCAAATTGTTTTTCTGTAATTACTATAGCCTGAACTAATCCATCAGATGGTTTATTACGCTTTAGAGTATCAATAACCGATTTCTCAACAGTTTTATTCAAAACCATCCTTGTATATACTGACTCTTGCATCATAACAAAACCATTTTGAATAAGCATTTTTCTGAACCGTCTGTATTCTCTTTTATCTTTATCTGTAACTGTTGGCAGATCAAAAAACACCAATATTCTCATAAATCTATATGTCATATCTCCACAAATTTTATCAGTTCAGGATTTTCCTCATTAATGGCATCAAACACACTTTTAGCGTATAATTTGATTGCATTTAATAAGGTTTGCTCCTGTCCCCTTACTATGTAACTCTTGTTCAAAACATTAACAAGAGTATGTTTTTCTTCAGTTCCAAAATCTTTATATTCGTTATTAATTATTTCAGCATCTATAATAATTCTAAATGGTTCCATAAGATCACAGCTTAAATTAAAATGATTATATTGATTGTCATGCGCCAAGCCGAGTTGAGTCAAATATCCACCTGCAACAACTTCACGATTAAATGCCGAAAGAATTAGTGCATATCCATAATTTAGAGCACTATTAATATAGTTTTCTTCATCGCTTCTAGTAAAACTCATACCAAATAAAGCATTAAAATATACTTTAGCCGCATGCCCTTCTCTGTTTGATATATCACCAGGCTTTATTTCCGATGTGTATCCTATAAGCATATTAGATTCTTGAATCTTACCAAATCGTTGAAGAAGTTTAGCTTGATTTAATATTTTTTCACGTACTATATATGTCCATACAAGCTGTTTTATATCATTATTCCACTCAATCTGTTGTTTAATTTTCAAAGAATCATTGTGAGCACCATAATATGAAATTAATTCAGCTTGTGGGTTCCTCTTTCCGTCACATAATATTACTTTAATTTTTCTTTCAATCAACTCTGATAATAGATAACCTGTCATTGATATTGCATTATTTTCTAAAATTAGTACCGCCATCTCATCAAGCAAAACTCTTTTTGTTTCTTCACCTCTTACAACCATATAATTCATACTATAATCAAGCTTACATCTCTGTGAGATAACTACTACACGCCAACTCATTCAAACAACTCCATCAGATTACACGAAATATTCTCGTGTAATCCAGCCGGTGATATATCAATTATATGAACATCATTATATTTGCAAGCTGAAAGATTTGCACTTATATAAACAACACCACTTGCTGACTTTCCTCCTATATTTTTTAAATCACAGCCACCTGTTCTTCCAGACTTTAATAAATCAATACAATTAAGTAGTGTTGATATCTGTACATCAAAATCAAGCTCAATAAATTTAACTCTACCTGATTTCATAGTTTCACACTGATTACCTGGCATTTTTTTGAAATGATTTTCATCTAATTTTTCTAAAAGTTTATCATATAAAAGTATATTCTTTTCCTCTGATAAACCATCATTTTCCGAATCATGCATAAAATTTCTGTTGGATTTTTTCTTTTCTGAATAATTTTCCATCTTCTTCAAATACTCAACATATTCTTTAGGCATCCTCAAACTTTCAGCACTTGTAAGCATAACTCTTGTTCCACCACTAGCCTTTCCATTCACCCACACCTTATAACCATCAAGTAAAAGAACTGTCTTTATCTTTATTACTCTTTTTCCAAGTGGAAGCTCGACATTTTCAATCTTTTTAGTATTCATTCCTGTAAGAACATTAGTTATATACTCAATAGCAAAATTATCATCATTTAAGAATTTTTCGCTTACCATAAGTTCCACCGGAACAAATGATACCTCTTTTTTACCTCCTCTAAGATACCTTGCTATTATAAAGAAGCTTGCAGTTGCCTTGTTATATCCACCATATCTATCTATATCCATACCCTTTTTAAGTTGAATCTGTCCTTGTCCTTTCTTTACAGGCATTTGGTCAAATAATCCACCCTTTTGACAATATGCATACCTTGTAAGATGGATATTATTCTTTTCATATGTATTCTTTACAGTCTGTAAATCCTTTTTGCTATCCCATATAAGCCTATCTCCAATTTTTACATCATGACCAAATAAAACTTTTGTCTTCATACTGTACTTTTCATTTACATTAAACCACTTCTTTGTAAATCTTTCATTATAAACATTTCCGGCAACAACATTTAAATACGTATCCTTGGCATGATGTAAATCATTTATAATTCTTGACTTTGGAGCAAGCTTAAAATCCTGTTTAAAATCTGCTGCAAGCTTTGCTTTTACATATACAATCTCCGAATCAGGATACATATTATTCAATAATTGCGTTACTGCTTTCATTGACTGTCTGGTTTCCACCAACTGTCTATTTATAAAGCCTAATTTTTCTGATTCAGTAAATGGGGTAGGCCTTGTTAATCTGGAATATTTTTCTTTTGTTATAAGATTTTTATCTAAAAGCATCTTCCAATACGAATGCATTTTACTACGTATTGATTCATCAATAGGATAAACATCCTTTTTATCTCCATTAATTTCAGACAAAACCAACACCCTGTTATTTAACAAACTATCATCCTTTACCATACTCTGCGGCCATATATGGTCTATATCATATTTTTTCGTAGTTTTTATCTGTGTTAAATCAATTGGTTTACCACTATACATACACTTTCCGAGCTGAAGATAATACAAAAACAACGCATCACTTTGAAGTTCATTATTGGCTGTATCACCCATTTTTTTAAGCTGACGTTCCAATTCCTTTGTATCTTCTTCCACATTTTTATAAAGCTCAAGTATTTGCTCCTTTCTTGTAACTGATCTTTTTTTCTTTTCATCCTCCTGACGAGCCATCTCAACAAATATTTTTTGGGGAGCATATCCTATAGCGGATACAACATCTTTTACCACTGCCAAGGTTCTTGTAACAGGTCTTTTAACAGCATTTGATATTCCAAGTTCTTCCATCTGCTCATTTAATGTAAGCTTATGTTCTATGTAGTAATCCTGACGTTTTTTATTTATCTCTTCCATAAAGGTATATCTGTCAGACAAAAGTTGCATAAGATTGTCATTTGTTTCCCACAGAAAATGCATTATTGTACCTATTTCACCTGTTTCCTTACTTGCCCCTTCCAATCCATTAAGTAAACTTCTTGACAATCTTCCGAAATCTTTATATTTAAGCTTTGAAACATATTTATAGTCTTCATCACTTAACTGTGGGAATTCTTTTTTAAGCCACTTTTTGAACCTTGCTTTATCTTCAGCATAAGTACTTCTTGATATTATAGCTTCAACATCATCTGTCGTAAGTTCATTTTTTTCAAGTAAATGCCTGAAATCATACCTTGATTTAAGTGATGATTTGACTGTAATATCAATACCAGACATTTCATCATCCTTTTGCATAAATCCATTGCTGATAAGATATTCCCTAATTGCTTTTAGGGATACTTTAGCCTTTTTGCAAAATAATTCATTATATATTCCTTGTTTTGCCTCAACTGAAATTCCAATGTTATTCACCTTAATGTTATTAATCTCATTAAGAACCATATACTTTGTATAAAGAAGTGACCATTTAGGAAGAACATCAGCGCCAGGTATATATGTGCATGAATTTGTCATTCTATCTATAAATGCATTCTCACTTGCATCTAAATCAACTTTTTCCTCAAAATCCCACGGATATATCTTACCATCTGCTTTTCTTCTAATCCAAGCATATGGTGACTTATCATCATTTCTAAGTGGTCCCACATAATAAGGAATTCTGAACGTGAACACAGACATAATTTTCTCTACATTACTATATCCATCCTCGTCTTTTTCCTCAAAAAATGCGTAATGTTTCTTTGCATTTTCAAGAATCTTTTTTAATTCAATATAATATACCTGATATGGAATTACACGATTATCAGAATTAACCTGTTTTGGCAGAAATGTTCCCGAACTTATTCTTTCAACCATATCATCAAAAAACCTCGTATCTGCATCATTAACAAAATTATAGTTTTCTGCCTTATCAAGTTTTAATGTTTTCTTTAGATACGAATAAAAATCTTCTTTTGAAGCCTTGCCTTTAGGCAAATCTTTTTCATCCTTTACAGATTTAAGATTATATGAATATGCAGTATAATTATAAGTCTCTTTACTTGCTAATCTAAATATATCATTATATTTTTCAGGAGCATATTTTCTCACAAACTCTTTTAGTTCCTTTAAATCCTTTTTATGCTGTTCATATACTTTGACCTTTGATTCCGATATATATGTACTACCTGACAAAATATCCGATAAAACACTCCAATCATACATTGATGAAAGTTTAGCAATTATGTCTGCATGGAAATCTTCAAGCTGTGGCAATACCACTTCCCTCTCATCACTATTACTTATTGTGATTTTCAAATCATCCTCATATTCAGAATTTCTAAAAAGCTTATTACATTGAACGCTTGTCCCTGCTATAAAATCTATCAAAAGTTTTCTGTCAATAAAAGAATCCTCGTCTGTAGGTATTTTTCCGCCATACAACAATTTTTTTAATTCATTACGCTTTGCATTTTTCCCATGAATTTTAAGGACTTTACCCAACTCATCCGGATTAATATTTTCCCATGGTTTTGATGAAACAGCATCATCTTCATCACTAAAAAGTGCCATAAATTCATCATAAATCTTTCTAAAATCCAAAACTTTGTCTACACTATCAGTACCCACTTCACTTAAGAAATGTCCCCTATGTGCAACGAGCCAGTCAATTGCAATATTTATTAATCTTATATCAAACTTTGTCTTTTCGTCATTCATCAATGCACATATAAGATGATGAATTGTAGGATAATCTTTATAATAATGTTTCTCATCGTATTCCTGCTTATTAAAATAAAGATAAAGATCACCTTTATTTGATTTATCTTCAGGATATAATGCGCTTTCCATTTTTCTAATATAAAAATTCGGATCAACCTTTGCAACTTCCGGAGCAAATATCTCATCAACAAGTTTTACCCTCTGTTGTCTTCTGTCCAATCTTCTTCTCGCAGTTCTAAACCCTCTTCTTTCCGCACATTGATTAGCCGCATCAAAAAGGTGAGACCCCCACATCGGTTCCCCTTTAAATTTCACAAGATTATATCTTTGATCTGTTACTGCATATCCTACAGAATCTGTTCCTATATCAAGTCCAAGAAAATACTCTCCATCAAAATTCATATTGACATTCCTCCATCTTACTGTTATTCTTATAAATGAATCCAGAGCCCTCTGGATTTACACTACGAGTTCAAATAAAAATTATTTCAAATCGCCGCTATGTCGGCCGCACAGTGTGTGCATTAAGAAAAGTCCGAAAGGGCTTTTTTTATTCATCATTATATAATTTAAATCTGTCATTTAGCATATCCTTCATGTTTTTTACTACCTCTTTTGACCCAACAATTTTTACATTATCTCCCAATGCTAATATCCATCCTAAAAACTGCTCACTTACCGCTACTTCAACCTCCGTTTCAAAATACTCATCATTTATTTTATCTATAACTATATCCGTTCCAAATCTGTCAATAATAACTCCAACAAACGAATTCTTAACTCTTAATTTGACTTTTCTCTCTTCACCATCAAACATCCCAAATATTCTTTTCGTATATTTTGCAATATCAAATACAGAGAATTCACTCTTACCCATTCTTTGTTTGTCTGAAATTTTAAGATTTAATATCTTATCCACACGATAATGCCTTATTGCCTTTAAATCTTCATCATATCCAACAAGATAATATTTCTCATTATCCCATGATAGTGCCCATGGACTTACATCATAAATTTTTCCATTATGCCTTAATTCTTTTTCTTTGTTTATATTCCATTGAAAATACTGAAAGTAAATACTTTTATCAGAATTAATTGCAGTATGAATCAGATCAACATTATAATAGATTCTTTCATTTTCTGACTTTACTCTCCCTGAAACAAAAACCTGTCTTTGCAATCGCTCAGCTTCATACTTACTTGCTAACTTTTCTATTTTATTAATTAATGATTGTGATTTCTTTTTTGTAATAAATCTTGATGACTGAACCAAGTCTACAAGCAATTTTAGCTCTGGAAGTTCAAAATCTCTATTACCTATATGATATAAAATTTGTCTTCCTTTCTGTTCCTGATAAATATCAATGCCAAATTCCTTTAATAAAGCTATGTCACTATACAAAGTTTTGCGTTCTATCTTGATTCCCACTTCTGACAAGCACCTTATAATATCCGCACTTTTTAAACCATGTTCGTCATCGGTATTTTCAAACATGATTTTTAAAAGATATAACAATTTCAATTTTTGAATATAATTGCCTGCCATTTTTTTCCTTCTTTCAAAAGATAACTCTATTATACTAAAAACGCTCATTTTTGTACACAATTAAAATAAAGGTTTAAAAATATTGTCCATTAAATTGGACTTTATTTTTAAACCTTTATAATATCCATTATAAAATTAGTTTCTACCTCACAACCACCCGGTTCTTTCCACCTGCCTTAGCATCATAAAGAGCTGCATCTACTCTCATGGTAAGTGAGTCAGATTTTTCTCCGTTTACATATTCGGTAACTCCAAGACTCATGGTTTGATGACCGGCAAGCGGAAAATCCTTGTCAGAGAAGTTCTTTAATAAGTTCTTAGCGATTTCACTTGCTTTATCAACTGCAATATGTGGCAAAAGAATCATGAATTCTTCGCCGCCCCAGCGTCCGATATCACCTTCTACCTCACATTTCTTAAGTGTATCTCTAAGAACATTTGCAAGTCCGATCAGGACATTATCGCCCTCTTTATGTCCGTATGTGTCATTTACCTTCTTGAAGTCATCCAAATCCATCATGACAAGACTAATCTTCTCATCATTAGCCATATTTTCTCTCACTGCGGCACTTATTCTTCGCTGTATCTCGCCACGATTATATAGCTTGGTCATGGCATCTGAAATCGCAGCTATCTCAAGCTTTCTGTTTGCCTCTTCCATCTCGGCAGTTGCAACATTGATAAATGTAGTAAGACGTTTTATCATATTTATCTTACCACTCTTTTCCTCCTCCGAGAGCATATGATAAACCTCTCTGTCCTCATCAATATCTCCCTCACGCATAGCTGCCACAACTAAGGTTACATTGTGCTGATTTACATATTCTCCTGTTCTTAAAAACTCGCCCGATGTGAAAAACCCAACAGTTGGTGCAATCGCCTCAAATGGCATAGTTTCTCTGCCCACATCCTCTGCACCCCAGTACATAAGTCTGGCTGCACAGGAAAACACATCTATGACATCCGGCTGAAAATCAGCCACTGCCTGACTTTCGCCCTTTACACTGTCAATTATTACCTCAGGGTCTCCATATGCAAGCTTGGCACTTACATTTTCCTCAACAGTAGAGGTCATATTAAGCGAACCATCCTCGTTACTTGAAGTTGGTGCTCTAAGTATATCAATACCATGATGCTTGTAAAATATCGGAAACTCAAGCGAATTTTCGAAGAAATTTTCATCATTATTTATATGAAGATACTTATAGTAAACCTCATATGCAGGCTGTCCGTCCAATTCATACAGTCTGGAATCTCTTGCCTTGGTCACAGTAAATTCTCTGCCTAAAGGCTTCCATCCGGTTATATGCATAGTAACCATATGGAAATCATCACCGCCTGCCATAAGAAGCACAACGCCATTTTCTGACATTTCATGTCCTTTTGAAAAAACAAAGCCATTATTACCACTCAAATCAGGACTATATGCTCCACCTCCAAAGATACATACATCCTTTCTGCATCCGGTAAAGGATTCACAGAATTTTGTCATGGATATACCGTTAATGGTAGTTAAAAGTTCAACTGATTTTACCCATGGATTTTCTTCTATATATCTTTTAAGGCGCTGCCCTACCTCAAGCGAATTTTCCTCAAGAGGAAGCTGAAAAACCTTAAACTGAGTATCCGGATATTCAAACATTGTACATGATACACAGATATCGCTCTGTCCCTTGTCACCCGATACGATATTTCCACTTGTGGTACATCCTATATACTCGGCACCGGGAAAATATTTTTCCAGATAATCACATACTGTTTTAATACGTTTCTTATCTACTGTTTCACAGAATATATGAAACAGTATTCCCTGTGCCATCTGGCGTCTTACCCATGCTCTTAATTTTTCAAGCTCTCTTACAAATACCTTTTCATTGCCATATTCAAATTGGAATCTTCTCATACTAAAATTCTCCTGCTGATAAAAAGCTTTAAAAAATACATAATCTATTCTATACAGTAAAACGCACTAATAGAATACACCATTTCGACAAAAATATCAATCAAGAGATATTTTATAGCTCTTGATTAGGATTTGTCAGGTAATTATGATAAAGAAAACCGGTTAAATATCTCACACCAAAATTTTTTGAAGCAGTTTAGTTCACTTTCTTTTTTCCTCACCCATATATCTCATCAAAGGTTTCAATCCCTGCCCTTGCCGAGGTAGCATCCGTTATCTCCTTTATAATCCCTTCTGCTTCACTCTTTCTAAGGTTGACCTTCATCAGGACATCATCCGCATATATCGTGTCAAGTATCTTAACCTCATGATTTCCGAGTATATACTGTATCTTCCCCATATCTGTATAATTGGTTCTAATTTCCGTAGGAATCAAAAGCTCTATAAGCTTGGTTTCACAGTTTAAAAGTGCTGCCTTGCTTGCATCCGTATATGCTCTTACAAGCCCTCCGGTTCCAAGGAGGGTTCCGCCGAAGTATCTCGTTACAACTATACATATATTGTGTATTTCCGAGGATGTTATAACCTCAAGGATCGGTTTGCCTGCCGTACCCTGCGGCTCCCCGTCATCTGAAAATCTAAGTAACGGCATATCAACTCCGACAGAAAATGCAAAGCAATTATGTCTTGCATCGTAGTGCTTCTTTTTTACCTCTTCGATAAAGGCATATGCCTCTTCCTCTGATGTAACCGGTCTTATCTGACCGATAAATCTCGATTTTTTTTCTACTATCTCTCCCACGCCGCCACGAAGAAGATTTATATAGCTTTCCGTCATATATTTTTCCTCAAATAAACATTAAATCTTTAAAAGTTTATCGCAAAATAATAATTTCGCAAATACCTCACCATAATACATAAAACTGCACACTCACCCAAAAGCCGGTCAGTGTGCAGTCATATATTTTTATTACTTACTGTTGAGCAAATCCTTAAGCTCGCTCATAAATGTATTGGCATCCTTAAACTCTCTGTAAACGGATGCAAATCTTACATAGGCAACCTGATCTAAGTCCTTAATTCTGTCCATAACAATTTCACCTATGTGCTTACTTTCAATCTCCTTAACCTCAAGGCTGAAAATCTTATTTTCAATATCATCGATAGCCTTTTCGATATCCTGCGCCGAAACCGGTCTTTTGTGACATGAACGCACGATTCCTGATTCAATCTTGGAACGATCGTAGGTTTCTCTGTTTTTATCCTTCTTAATGACAATTAAAGGAATTGTCTCTACCTTCTCATAGGTAGTAAATCTTTTTCCGCATTCATCACACTGTCTTCTTCTTCTGATTGCCTGATTGTCATCAGCCGGTCTTGAATCAATTACTCTTGTGTTATCATCTCCACAAAACGGACATCTCATAGGTTTTTCTCCTTACTTTTTCTTTTTTATAAGCTCATTTTTCATATGCTTCTAAGGTCTGTCATGCAACTTATGTATGTCGCATGCATTTATATCCACCAGTACAATATCAGGTCCTATTCTGACTATATCGCAAAATCTGATATAATACTCCGAGCATCCTCCGAAGCACGATAAAAATTTTCCTGTCACAGGTACAATTATAGCAGTAATCTTACCTGTTTTGCAATCAAATTCTACATCTGCCACATAACCCAGTCTTTTACAGTCCTTACAATTTATTACCTCTTTTTCTTTTAACTCAAGAAATCTCATAACAAAACCCATTTTTGTTATTATATTCATATGGAGGAAAAATTGCTTATCAATCGGTTATATGCTTTTGCATCATTCCGTATCACTTGTTACTTCCTCCGATTCGGAATCCTTTAGTACATCCTCCGCCTCCGCATAATAAAAATTTCCATCCTCATCAAATCTTGCATATCCGTAAGGTGCGGAATATGTATTTATCCTATCCAGCAAAGATGCCTTTTCCTCACCTTCGAGATATGTCGGTTTAAAATCGTTAAACTCCGTTGTGGAGCTTACTCTTGCCGGAATAACTCTTGCATCTATGTAAGGCATCAGCTCGCCATCCACAAATGTAAAGGTTTGCTGATAAACCATAGTCTCCATATCGAACGGATGATGATTCGCTCCAAAGCAAAAATTACCAAGACTGTAGCAAATCATTTTTCCATCATAGCATTCTACGCCCTGTATGACATGAGGATGATTTCCGATAATCAAATCCGCTCCGAGATCTATAAACTCATGAGCAAGCCTGATCTGATAATCAGTCGGATAATACTCCTTTTCCTCACCCCAGTGACAGCAGGCTACTATGATATCCACGTCCTCTTGTTCAAGTTCCTCTATGCCATTTCTTATATAGTTTTCTCTTTCCGCGGAGCCTGAGACATGAGATGATACAAAGCCTATCCTAAACCCTTCCTTTGTTTCATAGATGGCTGTCGTTTGGTTATATGCCCATAAAAGACCGACATTATCACATGCCGCCTCCGTATCCTCAAGTCCGCCTGAACCTACATCTCTTGTATGATTATTTCCGAGCGAGCAGCCCTCAACTCCGGAATTTGATAATATTCCCGTGTATTCCGGACGACCCACTATATAAAATTCTTTTTCGGATTCTTCATCTACATATACCGGACGGTCTGTCAATGTACATTCCAAATTAACAATCGTAAAGTCATCCGATTCAAAAAGCTCCTTGAAGTTTTCCAGAAAATATCCTTCCCCATAATCATCATAATACGCATGAAACGAACCGCCGTATCCGTGTGTTTGTATGGGACCGAGTGCACAATCTCCTGTTGCGGTAATGGTAAGAGTACGAATATCAGGTCTTTTTTCCTCAGTTGTAGCTTCAGTTTCAGTAGTTTCATACGTTACCTCTTCCAAAGACTCTGATATCCCTTCCGTTGTAACCGACTCTTCCGTCTCATTCCGGCTATTAAAATCTTCAATATCTTTCCTTTCACATCCGGGCACCCCGCAAACAATAAAAAATGCAATTATCACCGCTGCCGCTTTTTTATCAAGCCTCATCGTATATATCTCCCGTACACAGGTGTTTTAATATATTATCTTAACAGGACATTTTTCCTTACACGTACCACATCCGATACATTTTTCGTAATCAACCTTAGCAAGCTTACCTTCGACATGAATAGCGTCTGCAGGACAATTTCTCTGGCACATACCACAGCCGATACAGCCAACCTGACAAACCTGCTTTACTTCCTTACCGCCGTCTCTTGAATTACACTCAACTATGGCTCCTGCTTCATAAGGAACTATCTCGATGATATGTCTCGGACATACCGCAACACATGCCTCACAAGCCTTACATTTATCCTTATCTACTACAGCTATTCCGTCTTCTATATGTATCGCATCAAAAGGACAAACCTTTACGCAGCTTCCGAAGCCAAGGCATCCGTAGGAGCATCCCTTAGGTCCTCCTCCCGGTGAATTGGCTGCTATACGGCAATCCTTTGGTCCCACATATTCGTATGCCTCTTTCGCCTTATTGCAATCACCCTTACATCTTACATGAGCAACTACCTTTTCCACATCAGCTTCTCCGCCGACTATCTCTGCAATTGTCTTTGCAACCGGTTCTCCTCCCACAGGACAGCTTCCCGGTTTTGCCTCACCCTTTGCTATAGCAGCCGCAAGTCCGTCACAGCCCGGATATCCGCAGGCACCGCAGTTATTACCCGGAAGTGCCTCTCTAACCTTAATCTCTGTTTCATCCACCTTAACCTTAAACGCCTCGCTAGCAACACCGAGGAGAATTCCGGCAAGTATGCCGACCACGCCGACAACCGCTGCCGCTATAAGTATTGAATTAATATCCATAACCTAATCCCCCTCCTTATATAAGTCCCGCAAGACCAGCAAAGGCAATCGCCATAAGTCCCGCTGAAATAAGAACAATAGGTGTTCCCTTGAAGCTTTCAGGAATACTGTCATTCTTATCAAGTTTTTCTCTGATTCCCGCCATAAGGATAAGTGCAACCGCAAATCCTACGGCTGAGAAAACACCATTTACAATCGACTCTAAAATGTTATATCCGCTGTCAACATTGGATATAGCTATACCAAGCACAGCACAGTTGGTGGTTATAAGCGGAAGGTAAACGCCAAGTGCCTTATAAAGTGCAGGCACTGCCTTCTTAAGGAACATTTCAACAAACTGTACCAATGCCGCTATAACCAGTATGAAAACAATGGTATTAAGATATGCTATGTCAAGCGGTTCAAGTATGAAATAATAGATAAGACTTGTAACGGTAGAGGAAATAGCCATAACAAATATTACTGCTCCACCCATACCTGCTGCAGTCTTAATCTGCTTGGAAACTCCGAGGAAAGGACATATACCAAGGAACTGAACCAGAATAACATTATTTACAAAGGCTGCTGAAATTGCTAACAAAATAATATTCATATTCCTAATCCTCCTCCTTTACTTTTCCCGCACAAAGAACATTACCGCATCCCGCACAATCATCAAGTCTGCAGGCTTTAGGTGCGGTACCGTTTTTCTTTGCCTTATTTATATTTATCTTATTGATAATGGCAACTACAAAGGCGAGCACGAGAAATGCTCCCGGCGCCATTACAAATATACCGATAGGCTTATATCCTGAGTAAATCACATGTCCGAATATACTTCCCGAACCAAGAAGCTCTCTTATAATACCTATTATTGAAAGACCTACGGTAAAACCAAGTCCCATTCCAATTCCGTCAAAGGCTGACGGTATAACGGGATTTTTTGAAGCATAGCTCTCCGCACGTCCGAGAATTATACAGTTTACAACGATAAGCGGTATATAAAGACCAAGACTTGCATTTAAGCTCGGTATATACGCCTTAAGCAAAAACTGAACCACCGTAACAAAGGAGGCAATAATAACTATAAATGCCGGTATTCTTACCTTATCGGGAATCAGCTTTCTAAGTAATGCAATCATTATGTTGCTGAGGGTAAGTATAACCATGGTTGTAAGTCCCATACCAAGTCCGTTTATCGCAGATGTGGTAACGGCAAGTGTCGGACACATACCGAGCATCTGAACGAAGGTAGGATTTTCTTTGATTATACCGTTATATAATCTTTCCGTATTTTTTCCCATCTTACTCACCTCCCAATATGGTTATCAAAGCAACTGCGGCATTGATACCGTCCGTAACTGCTGAGGTTGTAATTGTAGCACCCGAGATTGCATCTATCTGATTTTCTACAACTGCACCCGTCTTAGAGTACTCATATCTTGTTTCATGCTTTCCGATAAACTGACTCTTGAACTTATCCTTGTCAGCCTCCATACCAAGTCCCGGACTCTCATCAAGAACAAGGAAAGCAAGTCCTGTTATGGTAGTGTCGGTTCTCATTCCGACAACCATCTGTATATCGCCGCCATAACCGTTGTCATTGGTTACAACAACTATAAATCCAATCAGATTCTTATCCGCATCAACGGCATAGCTTATCTCATCTATGGTATCGTGAGTAAATCCAAAGCTTTGGATTATATCATTTACCTGCTTATAATCCAGATTTTCTTCTTCTATCGTAACTATATCATCCGCCTCAGGAAATACTTCCTTGTAGGCCTCCTGCTTAGCCTTTTCCTCAGCCTTTTCTATAGGCTCCTTGGTTATGCTGTAAACGGTTCCGAGTATGGCACCCATAATAACCGTAATGAGCATTATTGCACATATAGCCTTGAATATTCCCTTGATATCCTTACCTTCGGAAGCATCCTTATTTGCTTCTGTCTTAGCTGTTTCGGTTTCTGCTTTGACAGACTTTTCCTCTATCTTTTCTCTTTTAGCTTCTGCTTTATCTGACTTGGCATCTTCCTCTTTCTTCTCGTCCTTTTTATCTTTCTTCCTATCATCCTTTTTCTTCTTTTTATCCTCTTCCGAAAGTTCCGCACCCTCACCAAATGCCTTTGGCTTGGTTGCCATCTCGATAAGAGGTACAAGAAGGTTTGACATTATAATCGCATAGGAAACACCCTCTGCACCGTTACCAAAAATTCTAAGCACAAAGGTCAACAGTCCGAGGATTATACCGTAAATTATCTTTCCGACCGGGGTAATCGGTGATGTAACGTAATCGGTAGCCATAAACCATGCACCCAGCATAAGTCCGCCGCCACAGATTTCGCAAAGGACATAATTAACTACATCCTTGTCTTTTACAACCGCATATATCGCTATGGCAATTGCAAATGTGCCTATATAAACAAGCGGTATCTTAGGACTTATAACCCTCTTTATCAAAAGATAAGCCGCACCGATAAGAAGTGCCAAAGCAGAGGTCTCACCTATCGTACCACCGGTAAATCCAAGGAACATATCCTTAAGATTAACCTCACTTCCGTTCTTAAGAAGCGCAAGAGGTGTAGCCGTTGTAACACCGTCATATACAAATCTTGTCATAGATGCTCCAAAGGATAAAAGCAGGAAGCATCTTGCAGCCAAAGCCGGGTTCATAAAGTTCTTGCCCAAGCCTCCAAAAAGCTGTTTTACAACAATTATCGCAAAAACAGAGCCAAGCACACCCATCCAAATCGGAAGCTCGGGTGGCAGGTTCATAGCAAGTAAAAGTCCCGTAACAACCGCTGAAAAATCTCCTATTGTAACAGGAAGCTTAAACATTTTTTCATAAATAAACTCTGCAAGCACCGCAGATACCACACAGGCAAGAACCAGCAATGCAGCATGAAGTCCGAAAAGGTATACTCCGAATGCCGTAGCCGGAACCAACGCTATCATCACATCAGACATAATATCTGCCGTAGTTGCCTCACTTCTCACA
The DNA here is from genome assembly GCA_902788555.1 of uncultured Lachnospiraceae bacterium. Classification (GTDB taxonomy): domain Bacteria; phylum Bacillota; class Clostridia; order Lachnospirales; family Lachnospiraceae; genus Coprococcus_C. Next base: position 7,342 of record CADAKQ010000027.1, on the reverse strand, counting down.
TGAGGAGAAGCTGATATTTTAAGGTTTAATTCTTTTTCGTCCATTTCTTTCTTCTCCTCCTTTATTTTTTCCTGTTGGCAAGTACAAGCTTTCTCATACCCGCAATCGTCTGTGTCAAATGTCTCTTTGCAGGACATACATATGAGCAGCATCCGCACTCACAGCATTCCATACCATTATTTGAAACAAATTCATCTATCGCTCCCGCCTCAGCAAGATCCGAAAGCATATTTGGCATAACTCTTCCCGGACATACCGATACACAGCGTCCGCATCTTATACAGGCACTGCTTTCATACTCTGCCACCTCATCCTTTGTCATAGCAAGAATTGCAGAAGTGGATTTTGTTGCAGGCATATCAAGTGAATATATCGCCTTACCCATCATAGGTCCGCCGGCAATAATCTTAGCAGGATCTTCCTTAAATCCGCCTGCTGCATCAACCAATTCCTTATAGCTTGTACCAAGCTTAACTTTAATATTTACAGGATTTTCAATCGAATCTCCCGTAACGGTAACAAGCCTGTCCATAAGAGGCTTGCCCTCTCTTACAGCCTCGCTTATGGCATAAACCGTATCGACATTATGTACTATGCAGCCTGCATCTGCAGGAAGCATCTTTGAATTGATATACCTTCCCGTATTGGCATAGATAAGCTGTCGCTCAGCACCCTCAGGATACTTTGTTTTAAGCTTATTTACTGTTATATCAGGATCATCCGCGAGCTTCTCTTTAAGAAGTGCTATCGCCTTTGGCTTATTGTCCTCGATTCCGATAATTCCCTTTGCTCCCGGAAACAGACTAAGCACTATCTTAAGTCCGTCTATAACCTTATCTGCCTCATCCATAATTCTTCTGTAATCTGAAGTAAGATACGGCTCGCACTCGGAAGCATTGACTATAATTCTGTCAATCTTATCCGGCTCCTTCGGAGAAAGCTTAACATGAGTAGGAAAGCCTGCTCCACCCATACCAACGATACCGGCATCCTTTATGGCTCCGATTATCTCTTCCTTTGAATATTCACTTATCTTCTTGTCATTTGGGACAAATTCTTTAGATTCGTACAGACCATCATTTTCTATAACGATGGATTCTACTTTAGAACCGGAGGAAGTAAGTCTTGGCTCAATCACCTTAACTATTCCGGATACAGAAGCATGAATATTGGCTGATACAAATCCGTCTGCCTCGGCTATCAAATCGCCCGCCAGCACATGGTCACCTTTTTTTACAATAGGCTTTGCCGGCTTGCCTATATGCTGAGACAATGGATATACTACATCGCCCTTTGGAAGATATTCGATTACATCTTTATCCATAGTGAGTTCCTTGCCCTCATATGGATGAATACCACCCTTAAATGTTAATTTCATCGCATTTACCCCGCAATTAAAATATTTGTAAATATTTTACTACGAAGCGGGGATTTTTACAATAAAAATGTGACATATAGCGTGAGCCTTGATACACTTTACAGGTACACGCAAATCTCGCTAACGCTCACGATTTGCTTAGTACCTTAATGCGTATCAAGGCTCACGCCCCTATGTTATGTTTTACTTGATTTTTACTAATAAAGTGCTACTCCGTTACCCTGAAGGTAGCAGCTTCGTCCCTCCCAATCGATAGTTTGGGTATTGGTAATAAGGGTACCGTCGGCATTGGCACAACCGTAGCCGCCCTTAAACTCGTCTCCTTCTCTTCCGTCTGCCCAGGTTACGTTTTCTGAGAACTGGAACCACTTGCCCATTTCCATAACTCCGTACGCATTCGCATAGTAAAGAACCGATCCTGTTTTATCATAGGTTACAACATCTACGTACATATATCCGAATACATTGAAGAAGCAGTAATCATCTACTTCATCGCCTGCTATGGTCTTCTTTACATTGGCAAAATCAGAAAACACCTCATGTCCTTCGCTGTCAAAGTAGATAACGTGCTCACCGTCAGGGTGATAAGTAAGTCTGTCCTTCATAGCTGTACCGTCAGCCTGGAAGTAATAGGTGTATGTGCCGTCGCATTTGAAGTCATTGATTACAGGGTTGCCGTTATTATCAAGACATGTTATATTTCCATCAGCATTTTTATAAAAATAATTATTTTCATAAGTAGCAAAATAATCTGTTGGTATTTCAACCTTCTTTGTTTCATCTTCGTAATACTCATATGTTATATCATAAACATTTGTGCCTTGGGATTTTATCGATTTTATAATATCGCCATCCTCATCATATTCATTTTCATAAGAATATGAGCTAACAGTTCCATTAGGATATTTTTCTTCATATTTGGATAAATTACCTCTTTCATCATACTCATATGTAAATATAGCTCCATAATCTGAGCTCCTTTGAGTCAGTCTTCCTTCATTATCATATTGGTATGTATAGCATGAGGATGTTGATGGAAAAAGCGTGTCCGAATAATAATATTTTTCTCCTATTATATTACCATTATCATCATATTCATACGTGTATTCAGTTCCAACATTATATGTCGTTTGCATAGGTTCATAATAAATTTCATCAATATGTCCGTATACTATTACATTTCCATTATCATCATATGTATAGTCGAAACCATTTTTCTTTATGATTCTGTTATTATTGTCGTATTCATATTTAATTGTTCCTTTAAGCCAATTTTCTCCATCTGTAGAATCTACTGTATATGATATTACATTTCCAAAATCATCATACTCATATGCACCAATAAATTCCCAATCATTTAATATATCATACGTATTTGATTTTATTATATTTCCTTCATCATCATATACATATTCATATTCAGCACTATGTTGCTTAGAATAGGTCATATTTCCATTAGCATCAAATTCTTTTATAGAGTAATCTATGTCATTTCTGATATTATCACAATAATAAATGCTTTCAATTCTTTTTATTTTCTTTTTGGTTGGCACAAGATAATTATCAATCATTCCAATTTGTAAGCCTCCACCTCTCGTCGGTAACATATACCCATTCCAGCTATATTTCCAACCAAGATAATCATATGCAGGAACTACTCTTGCAGCTTCACCAACTATTATATCATTTTCTTCAACGGTGTTGGTTTCCCCATCATATTTTTCAATACTCTCTGTTTCTTCTGCATATGCTGTTGAAGTCATAAACTCACTTCCCAAAAAGAGCAGTGCTGCTCCAATAGTAAATGCCGTAAATCTTTTTAATCTCATTATTTTTCCTCCTTTTATCTTTATACAAAAAAGCTGTTATACAATGTGAATTTCACATCATATAACAGCTTTTTTATCATTATTAATATACGAAAACAAGAGCTTAGTTAAGCCCTGTTCTGTTCTGTTCTGTTCTGTTCTGTTCTGTTCTGTTCTGTTCTGTTCTGTTCTGTTCTGTTCTGTTCTGTTAATCATCAATTTTTTCTCTTTCTTTGTCAAGTATTTTTTTACTGAAATAATTTCATTAAGACGACATTTATTTTACCGCAATACAGTATGAAAAACAAGATTTTTATATAATAAAAGAACCTGTTTAAACATGTCTATACAATTTCATATTTTGCAATTACATCATCCACTTTTGAACTATCTCTGCAAATCTTGGTAATATAAGAGAAATATAACCATATTTAGACGTGTCAATAATTCCTTTTCTCTTTAACCTTTCACGATAAACTGACATTGAACCGGATTTCATTGACATGTCTTCTCTTATATCCTTTATTTTAAGTTCACCATTTACAGCAATTAATTCTACAATTTTTCTATCAGTCTCGGACAAGTCTACCCATATTTTTTCATAAACATATTCTTCAAGATATTGGTCATAATTATTCATAATTTTATCTATCGGAGCATTTACACCCATATCCCACTTAAGATATCCTAAAACCTGATAAGCAAACGGATATCCTTTAGTGAGTTTCGCCATCATCATAGCATCATTGATATCTATATCAAATGTATCCTTATAACTATTTGCAATCGCATTAATATTTAGTGGTTCAAGGTGTATTTTAGGTGCTCTATATAAAAAAGTTAATGACTTCTCATTTTGAAGATCATATATATTTTCATATAAGCCTGTCATAAGAAGGTATATCGGATATTTTTGACGTATATATATCTGAAAAGATGTAGCAAAAATTTTTATAAATTCATTATTTATAGCTTCATCCACAAGAACAAGCACCTTTTTTTTCTTTTTACTTACTTCTTCAAGCATCCTTTCTATTGCGGTATCAATATCAGATATAGGTATTGTGTTATCTATAGATATTCCTATTCCAAATGCCGACAAATTAATCTTTGCGTCGGTAAAAATATTTCCTATTCCCTTTGCCATATAAAGTTTAGCTGCAAGAGCCTGTAACATATCCTTAACCGGACTTAATTCTATTACAATCCATTCATCCATATTTCTGAATTGTGCAGCAATATTTGAAAGCATAACTGTTTTACCGGAGCCTCTTACTCCTGTTATCATATATGCTCTGTTTTCAGATGCAGAAGAATTAAATGATGATATTATTTTTTCTGTTTGAGCTATTCTTGAAATGTATTTTGTAGGTTCTATTCCAAATGATAAAGAAAAAGGATTAAGATTCTTTTCATAACTTTTCATAACTTCCAATTCCTTTCATAACTTTTCATAACTTTTCATAACTTTTCATAACTTTTCATAACTTTTCATAACTTTTCATAACTTTTCATAACTTTTTAAAAATTTTATAACTTTTCATAACTTTTGTCAATATAATCAAATTATATAAAAAAGATGATTTTTATTCGCATATATTAAGGCTTCTTTTCCCCATGTCAAATTCTTATATTTTTAATAATAATCCCTGCAAGAATTCCTATAAGAATTCCTGCGATTATTCCCGATATGGAAAGCACAGCCATATAATAAAATATTTTGGTATTTTCGATAACAACAGCAGCAACTATAAGTTGTCCAAGATTGTGCGCCACCGCACCGCATACGCTCGTACCTGTTATGGCTAAAAGCTTTAGCTTCCTGACAATGAACATAACGGTGATGCTAAGCAAGGCTCCCGCCATACTGTACATAATAGTAGCCGGATTTCCAAACAGAATACCTGAAAGTAAGACTCTTCCTATGCTTATTATAAGTGCAGGCTTAAGGCCAAGCTTAACAAGCGCTATTATCGTAACGATATTGGCAAGTCCAAGCTTTATACCCGGTATCGCAAAGCTTATCGGCACCAGTGATTCCAGATAGGAAAGCACCATGGCAAGTGCGATAAAAACTCCGCATAGAGCTGTCATGCGTGAGGATGAGACAGTTGATTTTTTGTTTTTTATTTTATCTTTCTTCATAGCTTTTCATAATTGTATAATTCTTTCATAATTCTTCATAGATTATAATATATCTGTTATGTGTTATCAAAAAAAATATTTCTAACCTACTCCCTTATCTCAACCACCAGCTTATGCGGAAGGCATATAACCGCCTCTCCTACATTGCTTATTTTTTTGTGATTAACGCATATTTTATCGGGGCAGTCTGCCTCTTTAACGTAAACTGCCCCATCCTTTATAACTACAATATTATATCCCTTATCACTTTCAAAAACATATTCATCATCCTTATCAAGTGAAAGGGTTTTTACGGTTTGTCCGTCTGCCGAGATTTTGACATTATATCCTGTCCTTTTATTAAAATGCATTATCAAAACGATCACAATTGAAACAGCCAAAAGGATAAAAATAAAAATCAAATCTCTTTTTGAAATAATCTTATTATCACTAATATTGTCATCATCTATTTTGCCATTATTGTTCTTATCTTTTTTATTCACTTACCTGTAACTCCCGTTTTCCTTTTTTTCATATTTGAACAATTAAATACTGATTTTCCGTATTATACTTGACATTATAACATATTGTATATAAAATAAACATCTATAAAATTACCTTATATTAAGCAAAATAACAAAAAAAGGAGATGATTTTGTGGACGTTAGTCCCGGTATTTTACTTGTAATAATCATAATATTGCTTTTACTTTCCGCATTTTTTTCTTCTTCGGAGACTGCCCTTACAACAGTAAGCAGGCTAAAGCTTCGTGCAAGAGCGGATGAAGGAAGTAAAGGTGCAAAGAAGGTACTTAAGGTAACAGAAAAACCGGGTAAGCTTTTAAGTGCCATTTTAATTGGCAACAATATTGTAAACATAACCGCCTCGGCACTCACTACCGCTCTTTGTACCGATGTTTTCGGAAGTAAATATATAGGATATTCAACAGGAATACTTACATTTCTTGTACTTGTCTTCGGTGAGATAACTCCAAAGACGCTTGCTGCCAAGTATTCACTACAGCTTTCTATGATGTTTGTATATCCTATAGCATGGCTAATGTTCATACTTACACCTGTTATATGGTTACTTAATCTTATAACAGGACTTATTTATAAAGTATTTGGAATTGATATAGATGCTGACAACAACCAAATGACAGAATCAGAGCTTCGTACAGTCGTAAATGTAAGTCATGAGGACGGTGTTATAGAACCCGAGGAAAAGTTCATGATTTCAAATGTAGTGGATTTCGGTGATGCACTTTGCAAGGATATAATGATTCCAAGAGCGGATATAGTATGTGCTGATGCAAACTCAAGCTACGAAGAATTAATTACGCTTTTTATGTCTGAATCCTACTCACGTATACCTATATATGAGGAAAGCAAGGACAACATAATCGGAATACTTTATCTGAAGGATTTATTTTATTACAGTCAGGTAAATGATACGGAATATTTTGACTTAAGAAGCATCTTGAGAAAACCGGTCTACGTCTATGAACATCAGAAGACAAGCCAGCTTTTTGCTGACCTTAAGACTTCAGCTGTTACCATGGCAATCGTCATAGATGAATATGGAGTTGCCTCAGGTATCATAACTATGGAGGACTTGATAGAGGAAATAGTCGGCGAAATTAGAGATGAATATGACGAGGATGAAAACAACCTTATCAAAGAAATAGACGAAAATGTATATGACATAGAAGCATCAATTAAATTAAGCGACCTAAATGATGCAATCGGCACATCTCTTACTTCAGACAACTATGACTCACTTGGCGGCTTCGTAATAGAGATAATGGATAAGCTTCCTAAAAAAGATGATGAAGCAGATTATGAGAATATACATTTCAAAGTAATAGATGTAATAAAAAATAGAATTGACCGTATACTTGTTACTATAACACCAACTGAAGATGAAAAAAAAGAGGGGCTGTCGCTTTAGATAATTAAATTTATCTATGCGAGGCCCCTTTTTATGTCATAAATTATGTATTTGAGAGACAGTTTCCTTTAATGTTGCCGAA
>CADAKQ010000026.1 GCA_902788555.1 uncultured Lachnospiraceae bacterium | reverse complement strand
GCTACAACTAACCAGCAATTTGTTAAATCAGCGCACTCGTACTTTCTTGATTTTGCACAAAACCAATAAACTCGCTTCGCTCAAACATATTGGTTTTATTCGTGCAAAATTAATTCAAGTACTCGTTGCTGATTTTAAACAAATTGGGTCAAATGTTGTAGCAGCCACCTGTTTTCTTACTTGTCATGCTAAAGTTTATAGAGCATTCCATGTGCCGGGAGCCTTCATACCTGTAGCTTGAAACCGCGCATATTGCGCAGTTTCAAGCTTCGAAAGCATAATTGATTAATATCTAAAATAGGATGTGGCTAACAGAACACGGGGAAAAGTCTTGATTTATAGCCATATCCAAGTAACTTCCGGAAGAATAATCATATTGTGGCTAACAGGACACAGGAAAAAGCCCCGATTTATAGCCATATCCAAGTAACTTTCGGAAGAATAATCAGATTGCGGCTAACAGGACACGGGAAAAAGCCCCGATTTATAGCCACATAAGAAAAAACCCCCTCCATATCCTGCCGACCCTTTATGCGACAAACCGGAATTTACTCAAGCGCCTGAGCGAGATCTGCGATGAGGTCCACTTTGTCTTCGAGTCCACAGGAGATACGGATTAAACCTGCCGGTACACCGGCTGCTTCAAGCTGTTCATCATTCATCTGACGATGAGTTGAGGTTGCAGGATTAAGGCAGCAGGTTCTGGCATCTGCCACGTGGGTTTCGATAGCTGCAATTTTAAGCTTTTTCATAAAGGCTTCGGCAGCAGGTCTGCCACCCTTTATACCAAAGGATACAACTCCACATCCGCCGTTTGGCATATACTTCTTAGCTATCTCATAGTATTTGTTACTCTTTAAGCCCGGATAATTTACATATTCTACGTTTGGATGCTGCTCTAAAAATTCTGCAACTGCCTGTCCGTTTTCAACATGTCTTGGCATACGTACATGAAGTGACTCAAGACCGAGATTAAGTAAAAATGCATTTTGAGGGGACTGAATTGAGCCAAGGTCACGCATAAGCTGAGAGGTACATTTGGTTATAAATGCGCCCTCCTTACCGAACTTTTCAGCATAGGTAATTCCATGATAAGACTCATCCGGAGTAGTAAGGCCCGGAAACTTATCCTTGTAAGCCATCCAGTCAAACTTACCTGCATCAACTATGGCACCACCTACTGCTGCTCCATGTCCATCCATATATTTTGTGGTTGAATGTGTAACTATATCAGCGCCCCACTCTATAGGTCTGCAGTTTACGGGAGTAGGAAATGTATTATCAACTATAAGCGGCACACCATGTTCATGTGCAGCCTTGGCAAACTTCTCTATATCAAGAACAGTAAGTGCAGGATTGGCAATTGTTTCACCAAATACAAGCTTGGTATTGTCCTTAAATGCCGCATCAAGCTCCTCTTTTGTGCAGTCCGGAGAAACAAAGGTTGTCTCGATTCCCATCTTTCTCATAGTTACATCAAGGAGGTTGAAGGTTCCTCCATAAATGGATGACGAAGCAACTATATGCGAGCCTGCCTCACAGATATTAAAGAACGCAAAAAATGATGCGGCCTGTCCTGAGGATGTAAGCATAGCTGCTGTTCCTCCCTCAAGCTCCGCTATCTTTGCGGCCACATAATCATTGGTAGGATTCTGGAGTCTGGTGTAAAAATATCCCGAAGCTTCAAGGTCAAAAAGCTTACCCATATCCTCACTTGTGTCATACTTAAATGTAGTTGACTGAATTATCGGAATCTGTCTTGGCTCGCCGTTTCCCGGATGATAGCCCCCCTGTACACATTTTGTATTAATTGAAAAATCACTCATTTTTTTATCCTCTCTTTTTATAGTTTTATTGTATTCTTTTTATTATAATTTCCTCTTAAATATGATTCATAAATCTGATTAAATCCGTTTTATATCATTCTATAAATAATATCAACTTCATTACCGACAACCATTAACAATAAAAAATATATCGTCTATAATTCATAATCAATACATACTCTCGACTTTGTAAACGGTCTTACCTTTGTATCCGCTACATTTACATGAGCAGGATGAACGGCATAGCCCTTTAATGCTTCTTCGTTTTCCAATGTAGAATCAAGCAGGACATCTGCATTTGAGGACTCAAGCTTTTCAGTCTGAACATGAATTTCCAAAAGTCCCGGGACAACTCCCTTAAGACCCTCAAGGCCTTCCTTGATACCAGCCATAACATCCTTCTTTTCTTCCTCTGACAATTCATCCTTTAACTGCCATAAAATAATATGTTTAACCATATTCTTCTCCTCCGTAAAAAAATACTATACATATCATACCTTTTCAGGAGGAATTATTCAAGTAAAATAAGATTTTATTGTACACAAAAATAAGAATATACTATATTTAAAAGAATCAATATAAAAACAAAATTATCCCTATAAATATTTATCACTGTGAAGTGTTAAATTTTTCTTTTAAAAAGTATTGCAACATTGTATTATTTCGGGTTATAATGTAGAAGTTGCAATTAAAAAGACAGCTTAAGATTAAAAAGACATAATAATTTGATATGCTGTTTATAAGAAAATCATAAGGAGACGAAACATGGGAAATTATTTTAATCCTGAAATTGAAACCATGCCTGTTGAGGAACTTAAGAAGCTTCAGAGCGAGCGCCTCGTAAAGCAGGTTAGACATGTATATGATAAAATCAAGTTTTATCATGACCGTATGGATGAAACAGGTGTCAGCCCAGATGACATCCATGGAATTGAAGACTTACATAAGCTTCCTTTCATCACAAAGGACGACTTAAGAGACCAGTATCCTTACGGATTACTTGGTGCACCTCTTACAGATTGCGTACGTATCCAATCCACAAGCGGTACAACCGGAAGAAGAGTTGTATCCTTTTATACCCAGGAGGATCTTGATATCTGGGATACATGCTGCGCCCGTGCACTTGTTGCAGCAGGCGGAACAAAAGATGACGTTGTTCATGTAAGTTATGGATACGGACTCTTTACCGGAGGTTCGGGACTTCACGGTGGTTCCCACAAGCTTGGTTCACTTACACTTCCTATGTCATCAGGTAACACTGACAGGCAGATACAATTTATGATAGATCTTGGTTCAACTATTCTTTGCTGTACACCATCATATGCTGCATATCTCGGAGAAAGCATCGCAGAACGTGGCGTAAAGGATCAGTTAAAATTGAAAGCAGGTATCTTCGGAGCAGAAGCATGGACCGAAGAAATGAGACATAATATAGAAAAAGCACTTGGCATCAAGGCATATGATATATATGGACTTACAGAGATAAGCGGTCCGGGCGTATCATTTGAATGTGAAGAGCAGCGTGGTATGCACGTTAATGAAGACCACTTCATCCCTGAGATTATCAATCCACAGACAGGTGAGGTTCTTCCTGAGGGTGAAAAGGGTGAGCTTGTATTCTCATGTATTACAAAGCAGGGCTTCCCTCTTCTTCGTTACCGTACAAGAGATATATGTGTTCTTTCACGTGAGAAATGTTCATGCGGACGTACTCATATCCGTATGAGTAAGCCACTTGGAAGAAGCGATGATATGATGGTTGTAAAGGGTGTAAATGTATTCCCTTCACAGATTGAAACAGTTCTTCTTAACAACGGTTATGAAGCTAACTACCAGCTTGTTGTTGACCGTGTAGGTAACAGTGATACAATTGCTTGTGATGTGGAATGGCTTCCATCCAATCCACCGGCTGACGAGGCAGAGAAGGCTTACAGAGAAAAGAAGCTCGTGGCTGCACTTAAGTCAATGCTCGGTATAGCAGTTGAGGTTCATCTTGTTGCACCTAAGAGTGTTCCAAGAAGTGAAGGAAAGGCTGTTCGCATAGTTGATAACCGTAAGCTCTTCGAAGAGAGCAGCTTGCAGAAAAAATAGAAGCTTGAGTTTAAGATTCTCCGGCTGAAAGTTATAAAATAAGAGGTGTGTGCAACTCACTGTCGCTCACGTTGCACACACCTCTTATTTTATAACTTTCAGCCGGAGATTTACTTTCTCACTATCGCTCACGTTGCACACACCTCTTTTTTTGCAAGTAACTTAAATGTGTGGGTTGAGTTTGGTTACTTTTTAAGTTTTAGTTTTTTGTTAATACATTCGATGATTATTTCGGTTTCGTCACCCACGTATTCTCCGTCAGCGTGAACTACCGATGGTTGTTTTGTCCTTACTATTATTTTCTTTGCATCAAAGAGCTTGAAGCCTTTTATTTTTTCCTGCTTTGCCATTACAAGAAGAGGAAGCTTTGTGAAGGCATTTAGCTTTGATATATCAGAGGCAATGCATATTGAAAGCTTTCCGTCGTCATAGCTTGCGTCAGGTGCCATAGGTACACCTCCACCCTCTGCTCTAACATTCATGAATGCAGCAAATATCATTTTCTTCAAACTGATTTTTTCTTTTAATGTCAAGTTATCTTCTTTTTCCCTTAAAGCTAAATTATCTGATTTATCTTCCTTGTTATCAGTATCATATACCTCGATTTCAGTGTCTATGTAATCCATTGTAAATAAGCTTTTGACTGTCAGGATTATATATGTCAGAGAACCAAGATTAAGCTTATTCAAAACATTTTTAATCTTTGAATCAAGTGCTTTCTTACATACGATTGCATCAAGACCTATACCGCTGCTAATTCCAAATAATCTTTTATGTATTACTGTTTCGTCAATGCTGCCCTCTATCATACTTTTTTTATCAGAATCATATTCCTCTAACAGGGCTCTTTTATTATCGTTTTTCTTGTGAACAACAGAAACACTTCCTATATCTATCCTTCGGCTTTCCTTTGAAGAATCGAGTATTCCTTCAAGTTCCAAAACAGGGTCCTTCGAAATTCCAAGCCCTCTTGCAAAATCATTTGCTGAACCGGACGGAATTACGGAAAATGTTATCCTGTCAAAATCCTTTATACCGTTCAATACCGCATTTATGGTTCCGTCTCCGCCCACCACTACCATATGTATATCATCATCCGAAAGCTCGGAAATCTTTCCCGCAAGCACGCCTGTGTGCTCGGAGCTTTTGGTTCGAAATGCTTTGTATTCCACATTTCTCCTTTTTAATTCATCGCGAACCCTTATCCATGTTTTTTTCGCCTTGCCGCTTCCACCGCTTATGTTTACTATAAAATAATACATTTTGCCACCCTCTGTTTTTATATTTTTTCAATTATTAATTATTGTCAGAATCAAATGCAGATTTTGCTTCATTCCATATTACATCCTTGCCGGAGCTTGCAAGTCTTTTTACAACCATAATAAGATTATCTCTCGTGTCCTTATCCATATCCTTTGCAGCCTTAACCATAGCATTGAATGCTGTCCATTTTTTATCCGAGAGCTCGGAGAGTGTGGTTGCACCTGAAGCATCAAGTATATCAAACAAAGCATTTACAAATCCTTTAAGCTCATCCTCGCCAAGCGAATCAAGCCAATTATTTAAAGTGTCGTCTGCAAGTACACTTGCAGTATTTTGCTTTGATGCAATTAAAAAGCCTGTGCCCAAAATCTGCCAGCTATATGGACTATGCTGCATGGCTCCTGATGCATCACTTTTCACTATGAGCTTATCTTTTTTATTGGACATAAGTATTCCGACCAAGGATGCCTCCGGTATAATCATCTCCACCTTATCAAGCACCTCATTATACTCCTTTGTTTTTGCGATTTCACGATTAAATCCCGGTCCGTCATTGGAATATATCTTTATTATTTTGTCTTTAAATATATCCTCGCAAAAGGCGCCTGCGTATACGGCAAGATTACCGCCCTTTGAATGTCCTCCCAAAATAATCCGTCCGCTAAAGTCCTTTGCCACATCATTTACATAAGAAACCGCTTCCATCTGTCCCGGAACCTCACGCATATAGCTGATATTAAAATCCTCTCGCCAACCTTCAATTGTTCCGTCTGTTCCACGAAATGCTATATAGATTAAATCGTCCTCCAGATAAAAGCTTACTGACGCAAACTGAATATGACTTTCTGTATCAAAGACATTTAAATAGTCCTTAAGCTTTACATTTTTGAATCTTTCAGTGTGGGCCGCCTTTTCAAGCAACGGTGCCGGATCATAGGAAAGATCGGACTGGTCACAGGCAAGATATACATAATCCTTCCAAACATTATATACGGAAATGCTTCCTTTATCAGCTCCTTGTACAGGCACTATATCATCCAGTTTCAGATAAGCAAGCTCGGAAAGTATTAAATTATCGACCTCATTAAAAGGAGCGGCTTCAAAGCTAAGGTCTCCCCTCCAGTCAAGATAATCCATAATATTCGCCATAAACTTGTACTCCTTAAAAAATATAATTGTATTATATCATGGGGACAGGCACCTTGTCACATATGCTATAAATAAAAATAAGCAGGTGGTTGTTTCAACATTTTACCCAATTTGTGTAAAATCAGCAACGAGTACTTGAAGTGATTCACTCAGAAAACGATATGTCTGAGCAAAGCGAGTTTATCGTTTTCGTGCGAATAACGAAAGTACGAGTGTACTGGTTTCACAAATTGATGGCAAGTCAAAATAATCACCTGTTTATTTTATTCTGTGTGACAAGGTGTCTGCCCTATGACACGATTTTATTTATTCAACTACCGGAAGCTTTGCAATTGATGCTGCAAGCTCTTCATCTGTAGGAATATAATCATCCATCTTTCCGTCATGGAACTTCTCGTATGCAACAAGATCAAAGTAACCTGTACCGGTAAGCCCGAATACTATAGTTTTTTCCTCACCGGTTTCCTTACATTTAAGTGCTTCATCTATGGCAACCTTGATTGCATGTGAACTCTCAGGTGCAGGAAGAATTCCTTCAACTCTTGCAAACTGCTCTGCTGCCTCAAATACTTCTGTTTGAGGAACCGAAACAGCCTCCATAAGACCATCATCGTAAAGCTGTGATAAGGTTGAGCTCATGCCGTGATAACGAAGTCCGCCTGCGTGATTCGGTGCAGGTATAAAGCCACTGCCAAGAGTGTACATCTTAGCAAGAGGGCAAACCATTCCGGTATCACAGAAGTCGTATGCATACTTACCTCTTGTAAAGCTTGGACAGGATGCCGGTTCAACAGCGATAATACGATAATTTGCACCATTTTTAATCTTCTCACCCATAAATGGAGCGATAAGTCCGCCAAGATTAGAGCCACCACCTGCACAACCTATGATAATATCCGGAGTGATGCCGTATTTATCAAGTGCAGCCTTTGTCTCAAGACCGATAACAGACTGATGCAAGAGTACCTGATTAAGTACGCTTCCAAGAACATATCTGTAACCCTCGGTAGTGGTTGCAACCTCAACCGCTTCTGATATGGCACATCCGAGACTTCCTGTTGTGCCCGGATGCTCGGCAAGAATCTTCTTACCGATTTCTGTAGTAGTTGATGGTGAAGGAGTTACTGTTGCTCCGTAGGTTCTCATAACCTCACGACGGAAAGGCTTCTGTTCGTAGGAAACCTTAACCATATAAACCTTACAATCAAGGTCAAAATATGAGCAAGCCATAGAAAGTGCTGTTCCCCACTGACCTGCTCCGGTCTCTGTAGTAACACCCTTTAAGCCCTGCTTCTTGGCATAATAAGCCTGAGCAATTGCAGAGTTAAGCTTATGGCTTCCGCTTGTATTGTTACCCTCAAACTTATAATAAATCTTAGCAGGAGTATCAAGCTTCTTCTCAAGACAGTAAGCACGTACCAGTGGTGACGGTCTGAACATCTTATAAAAATCAAGTATCTCCTGTGGAATGTCAAAATAAGGAGTAGTGTCATCAAGCTCCTGCTTTACAAGCTCCTCGCAAAATACAGGAGCAAGCTCCTCTGCCGTCATCGGCTTATGTGTCCCAGGATTAAGAAGCGGTGCAGGCTTGTTTACCATATCTGCTCTAAGATTGTACCACTGCTTTGGCATCTCCGATTCGTTAAGATAAATCTTGTAAGGGATTTCATTTGTCATAGTTTTGTACCTTCCTTTTTTATTATTTATTTATTTTTTATGTGATGAACCTACGCATATCTCGCTGCTATTGCAGCTCGATATCCGTTACCCATTAAATAGATAAACAAATTTGCAAGCAAATTGTTTATCTGCTTGAAGGGTTTATCACATAAAAAAATCCCAGCAAAGAATTCTTTGCTGGGACAGGATAATCTCATTTCCTGCGGTGCCACCCGGCTTGGTGTGTATATCACCCGCTTTACGCATACTATCATATGCCGACACTTTTTAACGAGGTGTCAACCCCGGCTCACATAATCTGAATAATCATTTCAGCTCGCCCTCAGAAGTCCATTCAGAATTACATTTCCTACTGTGATTACACCATCCACAGCTCTCTGTAAGAAAAGCGGTAAAACCTACTTACTCTTCTTCAACGGTTTAGAAAAAAAATATCATATTATTTTTTAATTGTCAACTGATATTTTTTGATTGATTTATTACAGGACTTTTATTTTAAAATTAATTCATATTAGTTTTTCTCTTTCTTTTATCAATAAGTTTAATAATCCCAAGCAAAATCAATATGCCTAAAAAAGCTCCAAGGCTATCAATCAAAACATCCAGAGGTTGTCCGCTTCTTCCGGGAACAAATAATTGATGAACCTCATCCGTAACGGAATACACAAAACTACATAAAAAAGAAAACAAATAATATTTTTTAAAAGGATAAAATACCCCAATTAAAAACATACCAAGTACCGCATACTCCGTTGCGTGTGCAGTTTTACGTACCGGATGATCAATCTTTTTAGCAAACTCCATCTGTTTTTCTTCACTTTGTTTTTCAAAGTCATGTACGACAATTTTTCCTACCGCCAGGCCGACCTTGTAGCTGTCCTTTTCCGACTCATCGGCATCACGTGATGAAAAACAAAATATAACTGTCATCCATAAACAGGATAAAATTATAAAAATGATTCTTCGTATCTTCATAATTAATCAGCCTATTTTTCTCTTTTCTCATCATTAAAATCTTTTATATAAATTCGGATTTTCAGCTCGTTTTTATCGTTGAAAATCTCGCTGAAAAGCATTTATCGATTTCTTTTCTGTCAAGGTCTTCACCAATTACAATAATCACATCCTGCCCATGAGCTATAGGATTAACGGATATTTCCTTTTCAGTGGCATTTATCTCATACCAATTGTCATTGTCCTTCGCAAAACCCTTAACCCTTATCACCTTGCCCACGCCGCTATTGAAAAAAAGCTTCTTTGCAGCAATTTTAATATCATTTAAATCCATATCCAAATTCATAAAAAACAAAGCATCAAAGCCATTATCATCCATAGAGATTTTCTTCTCATAGGAATACGTTTTGTACCCCGAATTTTCTATCATTTCATAATCAGCCTTTGTTAATTCATCCCAATTTACTGCAAGTAAATCATTATATATTCTGTTGCATTTCACTTTTTTTAAAGCATCATTTATATGTGCAACCGTCTTTTCAAGCTGTTTTTTTGATACCTCCTGAGTTCTGCTTAATACCACCATCCCTGCCTCGGCGAGCTGACTTGCAAGCATATAGTCAGCTTCAAGAGACATATCCTCTTCAAGATCAGCCTTCACAATCGCTATTACATTTCCTATCTCATAAAGTCTGTCCAAAGGCTCTTCGTGAAGTATATCAAAAAACTCATCCACATCAAATATACCCGAAGGCTCAATGATTACCCTGTTATAGCCAAGCATAGCCATGGTTATGAGCTTTGTCTTAAATCTTCTTCTGTGGCAGTCATAGTCGCAGCCGCCTGCCACCATTTCAAGACCACAATTATCACCTTCAAGGTCAGATAACAGCATCATATCCACATTTATTGCACCATAATCATTCTCAAGTATGCAGACTTTCTCGCCCTTATCAAGCAGATATTTTACATATTTTCTTATAAATGTAGTTTTACCGGAGCCAAGAAAGCCGGTTATTAAATCCACCTTAGTCATATCCATCTCCAAGTGTATTAGTTCATTCTTACATTATCACAAATATAGCTCACAAAAACTACGATGTCAATTTTTATTATATTTATATTATGAAAAAAACCGATGCCAACCACTTTGGATTGGCACCGGCTTCTTCTTATCATATCGTGAAGTCAGATAAGAAGATTATCCCTCTCTTTAAATCTTCCTTCTGATAAATCTAAGGTATAACATACCTAAAGCTGCAAATATCATCAGGAAAAAGGCTATATCTATATGTGTTATATCTTTTGTCTCCGGCGACTTGACATCATTGCTTGGAACTGTTATTTCAGCCGGCGTATCGATCGTCGCAGGCGCTTCTGTCGTTGTTGGTGTTTCTTCCTTTTGTTTCTCCCATTTTGCATAAAGCATTATATCGGAGGTTACCTTGTCTTTCTCCGGATCCCACTTTTCAGTAAATGCTTCATCCTTGTACCATCCGTCAAAATCATAACCATCCTTTGTAATATCTGTCGGTGGTATAAACTTTGTTCCTTCAGATACAATCTGTCTTATGATGTTTCCGTTTCCGTCATCAAGAATTACATTGAAGGTTTTTTCTACCGAGTATGCTATCGCAAAGTCTGAGAAATACTGCGAATACATATATATTTTATCGCCTTCCACATAATATGTTGCATCCGTAAAGCTTCCTGTAGGTCTTGCTGATAACTGTGTAAATACAATCACTGCTCCTTCATGGTTACGAATGATAACAGGATTTCCGGCTTTTGATGTATCGTAAGTAAGTATAATTTCAAGTGGTTTGCCGGTATCGCTTATCGCACCTTCTTTTACGTTGTCTACGTATTTCGTCAAATCAATCTCAAGATATTCTACCCTAACACTTTCCATATCAACGAAGGCAAATAAGCTTTCGACAGTCTTTTTAACATCTGAAACTGTCGCTTCGCTCACCTTACTCTCAGATACCGGTTTGACACTAAGCTCAACCTTTACAAGCCTGCCTTCTTCCGCTTCTTCGTCAGCAAGTTCAAGAAGGTTCGGCACTTCAACCTCAGTTACGCTTGCAGTTGCTTCATCATCACCGTTATCCAAAACAACCTCTGCCTCAGCCTTAGTAACGGTCATAACACCGTCTATATAAGTAATGTCATAATTATCAGTTACATCTGTATCGCCGTTTACGATTTTGGCATTGCTCGGTGTAATCACACCCTCTGTGGTTGTTTTTTCTGTACTGCTTGATGTAAGTGTTATCTCTGCAAGCTCATGTCCTTCCAACGCACCTGAAAGTTCTGCCATATCAACTAAACTTTCTATCTCTCCGTTTACAGCAACGGTCTGTTTAAGTGCAGTAACTGTTACTGCTTTCTTATTAATCGTTGCAACAGCTGTAGTCTGCTGACCGTCCTCTGAAAGTATGTAATTATCTACGCTTGTTCCTCCAAGTGTTATATCAGTTATCGCAACATTCTTGTTAGTACCCACACTCGTATCTTCAAATGTACCTGTTGCAGTTACACTAAGCTCATCACCGTCTACCATACCGCATGCCAACCAATCTATATTAGTATAATCAAGCTCTGCACCTGTAATTCCGTCATAGGTTTTATCTTTGGCTGTGATACCGTCTATCGTAACAGGCTTCTTCGTTACCTCAAGTGTTCCGTCTACATAGGTTATGTCATAGCTTGCGGTTACATCCTCATCTGCCGCATTCTTTATAACTGCTTCACTCGGAGCATTTGCACTTTGACCTGCATTAGTCTGACTTCCTGTTACGGTAACGCTCTCAATAGTATCCCCTGCTGCAAGGTCGCTGTTGGTATAGCTTTCTATCGTAAGTTCTGTTCCATCATATACCTTCGTTGCATCATCTGCCATTATCGTAACAGCCTTTTGGGTTACTTCAAGTGTTCCATCTACGTATGTTATATCATAGCTTGCGGTTACATCGTCGCCGTTTGCGTTCTTTATAACTGCTTCACTTGGAACATTTTCGCTTTCGCCCGCAACAGTCTGAGTTCCGGTTACGGTTACACTATCTATATAATCACCTTCGGCAAGTGCGGTGTTGGTATAACCATTTTTAGTTAGCTCTGTTCCGTCATATACCTTACTGTCACTGTCTGCCGTTATGGTAAGAGCCTTTCCTGTAACTTCCAATGTACCGTTTGCATATGAAATGCTGTAGCTTGAGGTTACATCTTCATTTGAACTGTTTTTTATAACCGCCCCACTTGGCACGTTATTACTGTTGCCAACAGTCGTCTGACTTCCTGATATGGTAACGCTATCAATATAATCGCCTTCGGCAAGGGCAGTATTAGTATAACTATTCTTCGTAAGTGATGAACCATCATAGATTTTGCTGTCACTGTCTGCTGTTATCGTAACAGGTTTACCGGTTACTTCAAGCATACCATTTGCATATGTAATATTATAGTTTGAAGTCACATCTTGATTTGTACCATTCTTTATAACTGCCTCACTCGGTTCATTATCACTACTGCCAACACTTGTTTGACTTCCTGTTACTGTAACACTTTCAAACGTATCTCCCTCAGCAAGCCCTGTACTTGTATATCCGCTATTTGTAAGCGGTGTAGCATCATATACCTTTGCATCGCTGTCTGCCGTTATGGTAAGAGGCTTCTGTGTTACCTCTATTGTGCCTTTGTTGTATGTAATATCATAATTTTCAGTAACATTTACATCTAAACTGTTTTTAATCACAGCCGCACTCGGTACATTATTACTGCTTCCTACAAACGTCTGACTACCTGTTACGGTCACACTCTCTATTCTATCGCCTGTTGCAAGTTCGCCGTTTGTAATACTATGACTATTCTTTGCATGTGCAGTTCCGTCATAGACCTTTGAATCGCTGTCCGCTGTTATGGTAATTGCCTTCGCATTGATATCAGCATTAGCACTTGTCTGCTGTCCGCTTGATGCAAGCTCATAATTACCGGCTTTAGTGCCACCCAAGGTTAAACCTGTTATTGTAACGGTCTTTCCAGTACCGACATTTGCATCTGAAAATGTTCCTGTAGCCGTAACAGAAAGGTCATCATCTCCAACTCTGCCACATGCAGTCCAGTTAATTCCGTTATAATTTAATGTTGCTGCTGTCGTACCGTCATAAGTTTTATTCGAAGCAGTTATACCGCTAATAGTAATAGGCTTTTTGTTTATCGTAAGAGCACCATCAGTATATGTAATGTTGTAGTTGTTCGTTACATCCGCAGTGCCATTTTTTATAGTTGCTGCACTTGGAGTGATTGTTCCGCTTGTGGTAACGTCTCTCGTGCTTGGTGTAAGGGTAATCGCTGTTACTATATCTCCGTCAACAAGGTCCGTTGCTGTAACATTTGCAACATCTGATGCAATTAAAGTGCCATAAGTCACCGTCCGGTTATTTGCTGTAATCGTGGCATCCTTTCTACCTATAGTAAAATCTGTGGTAGGATTATTCGGAAGAACATAATTGCCTTTTTTTGTACCGTTAAGCTCTGCCGTTGCCGTATAAGCTGCCTCACTGTAATTAGTCTGGGCACCATTTACCTTCACTGTACAAACATCATTATTAATTACACCATCGATAGTTGCCGTAGGTGCCTGTGGCGAACCGTTATATGTAAATGTATTGTCTGTACTCCAATTAAGAGTAAGCTCTATCGGATTAATCTTAACTGTAGCTGAACCTGTAACTGCTGCATAGTTTGGTTTTGTCACCTGATAATATACTGTATAGGTTCCGGCATCAGTATATGTCGGATTGGTTGTCAGAGTATAATCTCCGCTGCTTGCAGTACGATATTTCACGGTTGCACCGCTTGGTGCTGTTACTGTAATACCATGTGCAGCTGCATCATAGGTTCCTGTGTAGTCGGTTGCAGAAACTTCACTGTTCATTGATGCATTTACTATTGAAAAGCTATGTGTATTATCTGAAGGAAGCTTATAATTACCTGACTTTGTACCCGTGAGAGAAG
The DNA here is from genome assembly GCA_902788555.1 of uncultured Lachnospiraceae bacterium. Classification (GTDB taxonomy): domain Bacteria; phylum Bacillota; class Clostridia; order Lachnospirales; family Lachnospiraceae; genus Coprococcus_C. The sequence continues at coordinate 31,793 of CADAKQ010000026.1, read as the reverse complement.
ATGCTGTAGCCGTATATGTTCCTACATTCGTCTTCTCACCTGTCACGGTAACACCTATTGCATCACTATTAACTGTACCTGTAGCTGTAGCAGTCGGCTTCTGCGAAGCACCATTGTATGTTAACGATGTATCTGACCATTCTAATCCAACTACCTTTTGATTTACCGTAAGTGTACCTGTTGCAAAAGATATATTATAATTGCTGCTTGTCAAGCCTTTCGGTGTAATGGTATATGAACCAACGTTACCATACTGTGAATAGTTGTATGAATAAGCCAATGTACCATTCAATGAAGATGCTGAATCGCTGCCTTTAAATCCGCTATAATTTACTCCATCGTTTGCAGGAGCAGAACCATAGGTAATAGTTTTAGGTTTTGCTGTAATGGTAAGATCTGCTTTGTTTATTTTCAGAGTACCTGTCGTATATGTAATGGAATAATTCGCAGTTACATCTGTACTTCCATTCTTTATTGTTGCCGAGCTAGGTGTAATCGTTCCACTTGTGGTAACATTGCTTGTACTTGGCGTTAATGTAATTGCAGTAAGTGAATCACCGGAAGCAAGTGAAGCCGTTACCTGTCCTGTTCCATTAGTTATAGAAGTGCCATAGGTTACAGTCTGGGATTTGGCTATGATTGTGATTGATTTTGGCGATATTGAAAAATCAACCTCTTGGGAACGTGGGTTATAGGAATCATTTCCCGCATATGTAACTACAACATGATAATCTCCAACACTAGTAGGCGCTGTGGTACCGCTATAGGTTGTGCTATTTCTACCTGAATATGTTTTTGTCAGCGTGCCATAGCCTGTTCCACTTAATGTATATCCTGTCACACTGCTTCCGGTATAAGCAGAATTTGAAGCACTTATTGTCCATGTCTGGTCAGATTTAACATATGCTCTATAAAAATAATATGTTCCGTCAGAGTATCCAACTTTCCATGCATTATAACCGCTTCCCAAAGTATAATCATAACTCCAACTAGGATCGTTCTTAGAAAGAGTAAGCTTTCCATCAGCGCTTATATTCGCAGTAAAGTTGCTAGTTGCTGTATAAGCAGACAAGGATGTTACGCCATTATAAACCTGATTATACACACAATTACCATTTGGCGAGGATGTTTTAGGAATTGTAATAGAATATGTCGTTGAACCATCTACTTTGTAAGTTGCTCCAGAAGAGATATTCGTCGCATCCGTCACAACAATCTCATACTCCACACCATCAATAGTAACCTTCATCCACTCATTCGTAGAAAATGCCTGATGTGCAGTTACCATCCACTCTCCGCTTTCATTTGAAGCCGAGAAAAGACTCTCATTGCTTACGCTTACAGCGCTTACCTCACCTGTAAGACCTACATAATCAAGTATGTCTGAAAGTGCTACCGTTGTATCTCCCTGCATCACATACTGCTTTTCATCATAAGTAAACTCAACAGTATAATATGAGAATCCATCCGATACAGCTGTAACGATATCTCCGCTTTCAGTTGTATTTAATTCTTCTGCTACAAGGCTTCCGTCTTCCTCCGGTATATGATAGACATCCGCAGTAAGATTCTGATTGCTCACTTCATCCATAGCAAAGCTTACATTTACAGTCTGTCCGTCGGCCGGCTGGATTTCTATACCATTTTCATCAAGTACCTTTATATCAAATGTGTAGGTCAAAGCCACCATAACATTATCGTCACGTACAGCATCTACCGCCTGATTTATATTCTCTTCTTCAACATATGTAACTTTATTTACACTAAGGGTTGCTCCCTCAGGAAACACACCTTCTGAAGCAGTTACGGTAACTCTTACGTCATCAACAGACTCTGATCTTATGAATGCAGGGTAGCTCTTTTCATCTTCTCCCTTATCTGTTACTTCCGACTCACCATAGATATCATCTGTGTCTGAGTTTGCCTCCATGTCTAAATTATTTTCAGTCTCAGCTTCTATAATCTCTTCGATAACAACGTCATTTATTATTTCAAGCTCGGCATCCGAATCCGTTGCAATCTCTGATTGTTCAGCTTCATTATCTCCCGATAACATTTCTATTTCTTCTTGTATATTATTATCTTCATCAGATGCCCATGCTGAATAATTCTGATTGCAAACAACCATAAGCAACACAAGCATTATAGCTATTATTCGTGACAATCTCCTTTTCATTTCTTTATCCTCCAACAAATTCAAAAATATTACTTATCAACATAAAAAGTTTCTTCAAGTCTTTGTACAAGTAAATATAAGTTAATTAGCCTATATTATAACAAACGGTTTCCACAAATCTGCCACAAAAACATCAGTTATGTAAACCGATTTGAAATATTTTTTATTTTTTTTCAAACAAAAAGAAGTGAACTAATAAAGTTCACTTCAAAAAAAGATGTGACAAAGCACCTTGCCAAACTTTATATCTCCGCCCAAGGATACTGCTCCATATATGAAGCCTTCTCCTCATCGGTTATATTTTTATTTCCCTCCAGATAATCAAAGTAATCACAGCTTATCTTTTCCTTGTTTATACAATAAAAGGATTTATTGTTATTTATAATTACATCATCCACTCCGCAGCTTTTAAATGCTAATCTTATATCACTTATGATATTTCGTATATAGCGTTTTTTCTTTTCTGAATCTTCATTCTCGGACCACAGCAGAAATCGCAGCTCGTCCTCGGATACAAGCGCACCTTTTTTATCTACCAGATATGCAACTATCTCCTTACACTGTGTACGTTTAAAATTAACAGGCGTATCTCCAAAAAAGATTTCAAAGTGACCGAAGCATTTTATCGAAAGACTCGGTATCGGATATCTGAGGTTTTCGATTGCCTTTTTCATGCTCTTTTCATTTACCGGTTTCATGATAAAACCGCTCACATACATTTCCAGCACATCAAGCGCATATTTGCCATGTCCCGTAACAAATATTATATTCGTTTTGGGACTTATCTCCTGAATCTTTTTTGCAACCTCAAGTCCGCTTATAAATGGCATCTCTATATCAAGAAATGCTATCTTTATCCCGGTTCCGGATTCATTTTCTTTCTTTATTATCCCGAGCGCTTCATCAGAATTTTCCGCCAGAAAAAATTCCGTATTTTCTCCCAGAACCTTCTTTGCTGTTCTATGGATATCCTTTAATATAAGCGGTTCATCATCTGCTATCAAACATTTCATATATGTCTGCCTCCAATCCTGATATCTTAATTAATACCCTTTATCTGCTATATATCTCTCCTGCTATATTTCTTTCCTTACGTTTTCTTTCGGTATGTAAAATGTAACGATGGTTCCGTATCCGACTTCGCTTTCCACCTTGATTTTTCCGTTAAGTATTCTTTTTAATCTATTGGCTACATTTTTAATTCCGACATGATTTATCCCATCAAATTCTATGCTGTCTACATCAAAGCCCTTGCCATTATCTTCGATTTTTACAATGATATTATCGTCCTTTGCAAGTGTAGATATACGGACAGTTCCTTTTTTACCGGTCATGCTTATACCGTGTCTTATCGCATTTTCCACGATTGTCTGAACCGAAAGAGGCGGAACAAAAAAATCCTTAACCTTTATGTCCTTAATAACCTCTATCTTATCAGGGAATCTTTGCATTTCAAGATAAACATAGTTATCTACAGATTCCATCTCTCTTTCAAAAGATACGAGCTGCATATCGTCTATCTGCTGTATATTTTCCCGCAGATATCCCGAAAAATGATCCAACATCTCAACTGCCTTTTCGGGCTCCTCATAGCAAAGGCTTCTTATAACCGCAAGATTGCTGTTTATGAAATGCGGCTTTATCTGAGCCAGCAAAAGATTATTTCTGTTTCTTTCAAGCGCAAGCTCACTCTCCACAAGTGCATCCTTATTTTCATTATACCGGATAGCTGCAATATAAAAATAATATACTAAAATCTCTATAGCAATTATCGTCGGAAAATATATGGAAGGCATATCCAAATTGGTAAGAAACTGTGCAAATATAATTGTCACCATACAAAATGCCATTATAATACCCTTGGATTTATTTTTTCCATTTAATATTCTTACAGAATAGACACCTATTAAAACTACATAGAATATTTCCACAGCAAAAGGCAGAAAATTAAGGGGTCCACCCTCGTATCCATGATCCTCATAGTAATAATAAATAAGCCTTGTGCCAAATAAATCAAGTACATTAATAATTATATTTATAAGTTGCGGGATAAATATAAGAAACTTATGCTTTACATCAGATGTAAAATAATAAAAAAGCAGAGCTACCATAGGATAGAGACTGTAAATAAGCATGGCCTTATAAAATAAAAGCCGATAGTTCAAATTATGTTCATCTATCCATATCTCCGCAAATTCAAGCAAAGACAGAGCAAATGTAAGCATCACCATGATGTATATACGCCCTGTCTTCTTAAATATCCCACTACGTTTAGTTAATTCCACCATAACTATTATGGTCAAAAGAGCCATAACAGTCGGATAACAATTTCTTAAATATTCTACTATATTCATTTCTTATTCTTCTTCCAATTCCCCAAGAAGCTTGTACAAAAGCTTATATAACGTCTCTGCCTCCTCCGGCTCAAGTCTTATACACGAACCAATCTGGAGCGGTACGTCTACTGCTTTTTTCTTTAGGTCTTCCCCGGCTTTTGTTATCGTTACATTTAGTACTCTTTCATCCTCGGAATCTCTTTCCCTTGTAACATATCCCATATGCTCAAGCTTTTTTAATACCGGAGTCAGAGTACCTGAATCAAGATATAAAAAGCCTCCTAAATCCTTGACATTAATCTTTTTTTGTTCCCACATAACCATCATTGTTATGTACTGGGTATAGGTAAGACCTATATTATCCAAAAATGGTTTGTATCTTTTTACTATACCCTTGCCGCACGCATACAGCGGAAAACACAATTGATTTTTTAATTTTAGAGCCTCATACTTATCAGCCATCCTTATCCCCTCACTTATTACTTACTGCTGTTAATAACCTCAACAAGCTTATCCTTTGGTGCAAATCCAATCTGTGAATTGACAACCTCACCCTTCTTTAAAACAAGAATTGCAGGAATGTTAGTAATATTGTATTCTCTAGCAAGCTCCATATTTTTATCAACATCTATATTGAAGAAATTGACGTCAGCAAGCTCCTCGGAAACTTCTTCAAGAACAGGTGCAACCATCTTACACGGACCGCACCATACTGCTGAAAAATCCACAACAGCCAAATCGCTGTTTTTTACCTCATCAAATTCATCCTGATTAATTACCTTTACCATACACTCATCCTCCTTATGTTTTATAGTCTATATTTCATTATATTAGCTTAGTTTTTTCATATAACTGATATAACCTTCCGATTACATCAGATACATTTTTCAAAATATAATTTTACATCTTACGCTTTTTTTCGTCAAGATAAGCAACCGCAGAAAGTGCTGCTACATTTCCTTCACCGGCCGCCTTTATATACTGATACGGCGTTCCGGTTATGTCACCGCAGGCAAAGCATCCCGGTATACTTGTCTCAAGCTTACGGTTTACCTTTACATGATTATCCTCTGTAAGAAGTCCCGGTACCAGCTGGCTCGGTGCAACACTTTCACGAAGGATAAATACACCATCCACACTCACTTCACCGCCTTCGGTAACAAGGGTATTTACAGTCATTTCTCCCTTTATCTCCTTTGGCTTATCCATGCATATCTCTATATTTTCTTTACTAAGTTCAACCGGCTCCTTATACTGTGGGAAGTAGTAAACCTTCTCGCATACCTCTCCCAAAAATGCCGCCTCTGCTTCCTCCTTAGGGCTGAAGCCTAAAACCGCTGCCGTCTTACCTCGATATAAAGGAGCGTCACAGGTTGCACAATAGCTTACGCCCTTACCGAGATATTCATTTTCACCCGGATACGGTTTACCAAGAACAACACCTGTTGCAAGTATAACCGTCTCTGCCTCGTACATAACATCCGCCCCCTGCAGAGCAAAATACTCTCCCATAGCATATACCGAGCTTATCTTATCCTCGGTTATCTCTATCTCCATATCGGCAAGATGCTTTTTAAACCTTGCAGTCAGATCATCTCCTGCCACGTCCGGTATACCCAGATAATTTTTTATCGTATGTGCCTTTTCAACCTTTAGGCTTAGATTTTTATTGCCGATAAGAATAATATTTTTATTTCTTATCTTTGCTGTTATGGCAGCCTCAAGTCCGCCGGGACCGGTACCTATAATCGCTATATCATATCTATCCATCTTCTTCATCCCTGCCTTTCATGTGACATAACAACTCGCCACTTTGTGCCATGCGTACAAACACCTTATCACATTTTTTCTAACTTTACAGAAGTTTCTTTACATCATCTTCGATTTTCTCCGGAGTCTTGGTTGATCCAAATCTTTCAACTACATTTCCGTCCTTGTCGATAAGGAACTTCTCAAAATTCCACTTGATATTTTTCATAAGTCCATGCTTTTCTTCCTTAAGGAATTTATAAAGCGGATGTGCATCATCTCCGTTTACATCAATCTTTTCAAACATCGTAAATGTAACACCATAATTGAGTGAACAAAACTCGCTTATCTCCTTATTATCTCCCGGATCCTGATTTGCAAACTGGTTGCAAGGGAAACCAAGTATCTCAAGTCCCTGCTCATGATACTTATCATATAACTCCTGAAGTCCCTTAAGCTGTGGAGTAAAGCCACACTTGCTGGCTGTATTGACCACAAGCACTACCTTACCCTTATATTCTTCCATAGAAACCTCTTGTCCATTCATTTTAACTGCCTTATAATCATAAAATCCCATAATTTTTTCCTCACTTTCTATATACTATATATAATTGTTATATATCGTCAATAGCTTTAATACATCTTATTTATTTTATTATTTGATTAACCTTTATATAACAACGTAACCTCCATCTATTGTTCAATCTTACATAAATTATAAGAGTTCCTCAATCGCATCCTCGATGTCACCCATCGGTGCTGTCGGCTCAAATCTCTTAACAATATTTCCATCTCTGTCTACCAAAAACTTTGTAAAATTCCACTTTATGGAAGGATTGTTTTTATAATCCGGATCTGCATTTTTAAGCATATTATCAAGCATTTCAGAAGCAGGATTATCTTCATCAAAGCCCTTAAACCCCTGTGCCTCGGTGAGCATCTTAAAGAGCGGAATTGCATTTTCACCATTTACATCTACCTTGGAATATCTGGAAAATGTAAGACCGAATCTTGCATCACAAAATGTTGCTATCTCCTCATCCGTTCCCGGTGCCTGATGGCCAAACTGGTCACATGGGAATTCCAAAACCGCAAGACCTCTGTCAGCATATCTCTCATATAAGTCCTGTATCTCATCATACTGAGGTGTAAATCCACACTGTGTAGCAGAATTAAAAATCATCATAACCTTTCCTTCAAACTCAGTCAGGTCTACCTCATCACCATACAAATTAATTACCTTCTGTTCATAAATACTCATATCTCTTACCTCCTGATTTATATTTTTTGATTGAAACAATCTCATTTATTCAGTAACTGTAGATATATTAGTTTAATAAAAATTAGATTGCGTACAATCTTTATTTAAATTGATTGTACACAATCTAATTGTATTTGTCAATATGTATTTTTATTTTTTATAACATCTCGCCTAACGGCTCGATGTGGTTTTAGCTTTATACCGATGTCCGCAAGCGTTCATCGGCGCAAAGCTCATTACAACACAATCCTTATCCTCGTTCCGAGCTCGGTTCTGGAAAGTATTTCAAAATGTCCTTTATGTCTGTCCACTATCCACTTGGATATGGATAGTCCAAGGCCTGTACCCTGCGTCTTTCTTACCTCATCAGAGCGGTAGAAGCGTTCAAACATATGCTGTACATCTGCTTCCGCCATACCGATTCCGCTGTCCTGAACCTGCAGGTACGGTCTACCCTCTTCGTTACGTCCGACGGAGAGCTTTATCTCATCGCCCTTTTCGGTATATTTGGCTGCATTATCAACGAGTATTCTTACCGCCTGTTTTAGCATGGAGGCATCTCCGTTTATGTGAATGTTTTCTTCAGACTCCGCAAATCTGTACGGATGCTCCTCGTCAATCATAAGAGACTCCTCATAGATTTCACGCATAGTATCATTGAGCGACATATCAGCAAATTTCATAACATTTTTGCCGCTGTCACCACGTGCAAGGAACAAAAGCTGCTCAACCAGATATTTCATATGTGCGGACTCATTTTTTATAGCCGCTATGGACTCATCAAGTACTGCCTCGTCCTCCTTGCCCCAACGGTCAAGCATGTTGGCATAGCCCTCAATAACCGCAATAGGTGTACGAAGCTCATGGGAAGCATCATTTACAAAACGTGCCTGTTGGTTATAGGTATCATGCATTCTCTTTATCAGATTGTTCATCGCCTGCTCGATGCCCATAAGATCCTCGTCACCGAGCGAAAGTGCCTTTTCATCCTCAGGGCTCATATGTGTAATCGCATCCTCTATTCGATGGAACTTCTGCTCATCAAAGGTAAGGCGGCTAATCTCATCCGCCTTTAAAGCAAGGTCATCAAGAGGTTTAAGTGTCTTTCTTATCTTTCTGTAATCTCCGTAATGTGACAGTAACAGATTAAGAATCTGAAAGAAAAATGCGATGCACACCATAATCAAAGCAAATATAAGCACTCCGTACGCATTTAAACTTATAAGTCTTTCTCCCCTATCGGAAAAATTATAGGTAAGTGTGGTAAGTCCGTCAGGCATAGAAAGCCATCTTTCCCTGTTCCATTCAAAGAAATCAAGTCTGTCAATCTCCACATAAAGCATCCAGCCAAAGGCCAGCGCAAAAAATAAAAACAAATCACTTGAAATATACAATCCAAATTTTTTTGCCATATGCTGACGATTAAGTTTTTTTGCAATGGATGTGGTTTTTTTGCTTTCCTGTTTTCTCTCCGCCATAGTATATATACCTTTCTATAATTTATGCCTGCCTTTTAATTAACAAAAGCAGGCATTTTATCATTATACTTTATTCTGACTTTATTACATAACCGACTCCTCGAATCGTTTGAATCAATTTAATATCATATTTTTCATCTATCTTGGTTCTAAGGTATCTTATATATACATCAACGACATTTGTCTCGCCCACGTAATCATAGCCGCACACCTTTTCAAGAAGTGTGTCGCGCGAAAGAACTATATCGATATTTTCAAGCAGGGTCTTCAGCATCAAAAACTCTCTGTTTGTAAGTTCAATCTCCTCACCCCTGTAGGTAACTCTGTGCTTCGGTACATCGAGCACAAGATCCTTTATCATAAATATCTCGCCCTGCCCCTTAGGTACATTTAACGGAATATTTAAATCACCCATAGCCTCGTCTATACTGCCATAATCATTTAAGTCATCCGGATGGTCTTCATCCCTTTTCACATGTGTCTTTAACGCAACTCTTATCCTCGCCAAAAGCTCCTCTATAGCAAATGGCTTGGTAATATAATCAACTGCTCCTGCATCAAGTCCCGAAACCTTATCCATAACGGCATCTCTCGCCGTAAGAAGTATAACCGGAGTCGGTTTTTCGTTTTGAAGACGTCTTAAAACCTCCAGTCCGTTTAAGCCGGGGAGCATAATATCAAGCAGTATAAGCGTGTAGTTACCTGCAAGTGCCATATCAAGAGCGACTCTTCCATCGTGAGCCTTCTCAACCTCATATCCCTCATGCTTTAATTCAAGCTCGATAAATCTTGCAAGCTTTTCTTCATCCTCTACCACAAGTATTTTTACTCCCATGACAATCCTCCCATTTCTTAGTTGTTCTTGAACTCGTCCTTTACCTGTCCGGTAAACTCTGAAGCTTTTTCCATAACCTTATTAACCTCTTCATTATTTCCTGTTCCGACTATTGTATATCTGTAATCACAGAAAAGAGAAATGATTATAAGTATTACAAGTATCCACCATGCTGCAAGAAGTGCTATAAGTGCAACCCACAAAGGTATATCAAGAATTATTTTATCCTTGTGCTCAACCTTAAGATGATTATCGTTAAGATATCTGCCTGCCTTCTTAAGCATCTTGCCTAACTTCTTACCAACGCTTTCCTCATTGCTTCTTTCCTCGCCCTCTTTTACTATAGCAGGAACGTCAGCATACTTTGGCTGCTCTGAAGCATCTGTTGAGTATGAGGTCTGCTCGGGTGATTTCACCTTACCCTGCTTTTCAAGATAAACCATTGCATCAAGCAAATCTCCGTTTGATTTTTCAAGTGCTTCCTTAGCTTCCTCGTATGAAACATTTGCACGTTCTCTTAACTTTTCTACCTTTTCCAATTCATCCATAATTTTATCCTCTCTTTCTTAAATACAATCGTAATTTTTATTTGTTTGTCAGGATTTTATTTCCTATGTTCTCCTGACAATACCCAATATAAACCACAAAAATTAATTTGACTTTTAAGAAAGATTAAAATTAGATTAAATTTTAATTTTTTTTTTAATTTTAAATAAATATATATCTGTATTAATAAATCATTATTTTTAAGGTCAATCTATGTATCTTCTAAAAAACCTGCACTCATCATCATTGCAGACTTCTGCCATATCAAGCTTCATGTTACAATGAAACACATGTCCAAGCGGATTTTCTCCATCAGAATAAAAATGATATTCAAAGGGTATATCTGTGTCCTCAAGTCTGCTACATAGCTTTCCTGCTTCCTTCATAAGAAAATCGCCTGTACAGGTCATAATATAAGCAGGTGGAAATTTTTCATTAAGATGAGCAATAATGTCTATCATGTCAAGCTCCTCATCATTTCCGCCATTTACAAATAAAAAGCTTACAATATCCTTAAGACCGGGATTTTTCTTTTCAGAAGCAAAGCTATATTTACCGCAATTTAAAGCAACCGCCTTTATATGAACCTGTCTTTGCGGAATAAAGCTTCTTTTACGTCCTAACGCTTCTTTAAGAAAATCCTTATTATTTATAATATATGTATTAATTACTGTAACATAATTTTCATCATTAAGAAGATTTATATACATTCCAAGAAGATTTGCGCCGGCAGAATCTCCGACTGCAAATACATTTTCCAAATCAAAGCCATAGCTCTTGGCATTTTTATATATCCAATTAAAAACATTATCTGTATCAAAAACCGAAGCCGGAAATTTATACTCAGGTGCCAGTCTGTATGAATAATTAACTACAGCAAAGCCTCTTTCGGCAAGACTCATACAGTAAAACTGATATACATTCTTATCACCGTAAACCCATCCGCCTCCATGAACGCTTACTATTACCGGAAGCTTTTCTCCATTCCTGTTTTTAGGTCTGTACACATCAAGAATATTGCTTTCCCCATAGTCGCCATAGCTTATATCGTCAAACCTTATAACTGTTTTTGGTGTTTTTAACCCTGCATCTCGTTTTCTATCCGATTCACCGAACATTCTTCGTGTAACATCAGGAAGTGACATATCCTTTCCTCCTCAGTTTTTTTTCAGCTTTAAGCCGCCACCATTAGAATTTTCTTTTATATTTTGTATTGATTTGTTTTTTTCTTCATATTCATATTCATCAAGCACATCATTCAGATTGCGGTTTCTTCCGACTATGTTTTTAAAAACATCATCATTTCCCACAATTATTTTCTTTTCACCCTCCGAATCCATTCCGTTTAGGAATCCCTTTATGAAATTTATAACCAGAAGAACTCCTATAAAAGCAACAATTATTCCCAAAAATTTTTTTAAATTATTTGCTGCCGATACCATTATTTCCGATGATTTTTTCAAAGCATCGGACATCGACTGAACTCTCAGGCTCTCATATGCATTAACTATTGTCGTTTCCACATTCATTCTTACATAACGCCTTGTAGGAAGCATCTTTTTTATTCCGTCACTCAGACAAGTCTCAAAGCTTTCATCCTCAAGATAAGGAATATCGGCAATTATACCGTTTAATGACATAACCTCAGGTTTTTTACCGACGTTTGAAAAATAGTATTCTTCACATTGTCTCGCATAATTTCTTACTTTTTTATCAATATCACTGTTTTTTATTGTTTTTAAAACTATAAACCTTCCATTTTCAAGCTGAACTATAAAATAACAGTCCTCATCCACTGAAGCGTTCATAATATTGCTTGTTTCAAGAAATACATCTCCCACATCAACTATATTTAATTCAACCTCTGTTCCAAAAGGAGGAAGCTTATCAGGCTCATATTCCGTTAGATTTTTCGGTTTACCTTTTAACGCTATCCTTCCGCCAAAGAAAAGAAAAAAACCGATTTCTATCAGGATAACCGCACTTATAAAATTAACAATTAATTTCATTTTTCCTCATCCCATATATTAATTATTAAATATTATCATTTAATTATATAATATATAAAGTGAAATGACAATTTTAATTATTGTTTTTTCAACCCAATTATTGTATTATCTAATCTACGATAAAAAAAACAAACCACAAAAGGAAGATAGATAATGTCAACATTTGTACTAAAATTAATTGCAATAGTTTCTATGACAATTGACCATATAGGTGCGGCAATCGGAACTACCTGTGTAGATGGAAAGTTTTATTTAAGCGGATTATTATCTGAAAATGTGTATAATCTTTTCAGATGCATAGGACGAATTGCTTTCCCAATCTACTGCTATCTTATAGTAGAGGGATATTATTATACCAAAAATTTAAAAAAATATATTATTCGTCTTATTGCATTCGCTATTATATCACAGATTCCTTTTTCACTTGCATTTTTCAAGTCGGCAACCAACTTTAAAGACTTAAATGTTTATTTTACACTTATGTTTGGTTTGATTTGTATCTATCTTTACGACACCGCCAAGCAAAGATATGAGGAATGTAAAAATAATGGTTCTACTGCTTATTTATATACGATAGGATACCCGCTTTTAATCTTTGCAATTATGATAGTTTCCGTAATTATAAACACAGACTATTCTGCATTCGGTATTATGCTTATAATGCTGTTTTATATCTTAAGGACAGATATAACAAAACCTCTTAACGATAAGGATAATGCAAAGAAATTTATAAAGCTTTTTATTGCCATAGCGGTTATTACCTTGATATTTTCCAATACAGCAGAGCTCTTTGGCTTACTTGCACTGATTCCGATAGCCTTTCATAACCATAAAAAAGGACCGTCTATAAAATACGTATTTTACGCATATTATCCGGTCCATTTACTTGTTCTTTATGGCATTTTTATAAAGTTGCATGGATAAGTGTTTACATTACATATTATCCAACTCCTCAACCAAGGAACCAGTATACATTTTCCTTAAGACCACCCAGAACCTTTTCGTACTCTCTTGGATAATTGGCCTTAAATGCCGGTGCAAGTAAAAGAGAAATCCTTTCTCCTTTTGCGAGATCTTCAAAGAATCTTTCAGTATCATCACAAAATTCTCTTGCATCATGCTTACATGCATCAAAGCATGCCCCACAGGCAATACATTTGGTTCCGTCTACCTCGATACGATTCTTACCATCCTTTTCAGCCTGAACATTAGCTCCCATGCAGCTACAGGCACCTTGACACATCATATGAGTATATCAGACTGTATAAAAAATATGCAAAGCATGGCGTTAAGTAACACGTGCCATGCGTGCATATTTTTTATACAGTCGAAGTATATTAACATATGTGTCAAGGTGCCTGGCCTTGTGTTATATAATATGTGCAAATATGACTGCACCGAAAACTGTAATTATTCCGGCAACTACTATGGAGAGGCTGCTCATAGCCCCCTCTACCTCACCAAGCTCCATAGCTTTGGCTGTGCCGATTGCATGGCTTGCCGTTCCACAGGCTATGCCTCTGGCTATCGGTTCTTCTATATGAAATATCTTAAATACCAGCTCTGCTATTATGTTCCCACAGACTCCGGTAAGTATAATGACTATAACCGTTATGGACACGTAACCTCCAAGCTCCTCCGATACTCCCATGCCTATAGCTGTGGTTATTGATTTGGGAAGCAGTGAAACATATTCTTCATGAGTCATATCAAAGCTTAATGCAAGGGCAAGTACACCGAGCATACTTGCTATAACTCCGGAGGCAATACCCAGAATTATCGCCTTCCAATTATTTTTCAATTCACTTAGCTGTTCGTATAAAGGTACTGCCAGACAAACTGTAACAGGTGTAAGCAGATAACTCAGATACTGTGCACCGGCACTGTACCTTTCATAATCTATGTGTCCGAGCTTTAAAACCGCTATAACAATTATGATGGATATAAGCAGTGGATTAAATATTCCGGATTTAAATTTCTTTTTTAAAAATATTCCTGTCTCATATGCCGCAAGACTTAAAAGCAGTCCAAAGAAGGCTGATTCTTCAAGTGTTTTTGATATTTCACTCATTTTTTGAATCCTCCTTTTTCATGTTGTTATCTGCTATATTCATATCAACAGCTTCAGTTATATTTTTCTTATCAGTTCGGACTGTTTTATTTTTTTCTCTCTCATAGCTCTTTAAATTATCAGTGCTATGTTTTTTCTCATACCTTATAGCAAACTGTGTCATAAGTCCTGATACTGCCATAACGAGAACAGTTGTTGCTATAATTACTGTCACATACATATACCATTTTGTACTTATAAGTCCCCAGGAATTGATAAGTCCGACTGCTGCCGGTATAAAAACCAGTGGCATAATTTCGATTAAGAATCCGGATACCTCTTTTACATGCTCAACCTTGATGATACCGGTAAAAAGGCACACAAACATAATCACTATACCGTATATACTTGCCGGAACCGGAAGTGGGATATAGTGATTAAGCAATTCTCCTATAAAAGAAATAAATAGTATTATTAAAAACTGTCTGATGTATTTCATACCTGATTACTTCCAACCTCTGTATAATATGCCTCAAGCTTTTCTCTTGATGCGAGAAAATATTTATTTAATCTTTCATCAAACTGAGTCCCCATGCCTTCTTCAATTATGTTAAACGCCTGCTCAAAGGACATACTATCCTTATAGCATCTTTTACTTACAAGTGCATCATATACGTCTGCTATCGCCATGATACGTGCCTCAAGCGGAATCGTTTCTCCCTTTATGTGCTCCGGATAACCTGAGCCGTCCCATCTTTCATGATGATAATGCGCCACATTTTCTGCTATAATTTGGAAACGTGGTTCTTCGATATCTGCCAGCACCTTGTGAACTATTTCGGCACCCTTGGCAGCATGCTTTTTCATTTCTTCAAATTCCTCAGGAGTAAATCTTCCCGGTTTTCTGAGCACCGCATCATCTACCGCAATCTTTCCAAGGTCATGCATAGGTGCAGCCTTAATAACATATTTGCAAAATTCATCATCAAGTCCTTCCATATTATCCTTTCTCATCTCATCAATAAGTATTCTTACAACCTCGCTCGTTCTCTTGATATGTCCGCCGGTATTTGCATCGCGATTTTCAACCATATCTGCTATTCCAAGCACCATCTTGTCCTGAATTTCCTGTATATGCTCTGTTTTTTGAGCAACCTCATGTTCCAACCTCTGATTATACTGTTGCAAAAGCTTGGTATATTTTCTTTCCTTTGTCTCATCAATTATGGAAATCTGATAACCCTTAATCTTCTTTTGATACATGAGATGCTCGACAACAATCCTGTAGATTTTGCCGTCTCTTTCAAGGATATGCTCGTCCTCGTGATGTTCATGCTTATGTTCATAGGGATGGTCATGCACATCCTCGTAATCATATGCATCTCCGCCGTGGTCGACACATTTGCCCTTAAAATCATCTATGAAGCCATGAAGTATGGAAATGATTGAATATTCATTTTCCATATCTATAAATTTTTTATCAACTCTGAGTCTGGCAAGCTCAGGAAAAAACTCCTTAGCGGTATTATTACTGCCTATATAATTGTTCTTGGTACTTACGGATAAAAATCCGTTTTCACCCTTATCTATAAGGGATGAGGCCTGCACGCGACTTATATTGTAGAGAGAGGTATCCTCTATGATTATAAGCATGATAATTTGAAACATTATATCCTCCGCCGGCATAAAGCTCAGGTTACTGCCTATTGCTTTTCCAATCAGATAAGAAGAAAGGGACAGTACCTCAATCGCCGAAAAGAAAATAAGAGATTTATATGATACCCCCTTATTTCCTCTAAAGCAAAATATTATAACTCCTATACCTATAACCGCATGAAGTATAATAATTACATAAAATGCAGCATGCATAGGACCATAGGTTTTTTCTAAAATCGATACACCATTTTCAATTTTGAAAACTGCTTCTTTATAATAAATATCAGAACGACCGATAGTAAATGTAAAGCCGTATATCAAAAAGCTGAGGGTAAACATCACAATAGTAAATATCTTTGAAACATTTCCCTCATACATAGATACTATACTCAGCATTATAAAAAGCGACAGAAAATTACCGCCAAGTATTGTTATATTATTTGCTATCAATGCCTCCTCAAGATTTTTTGATACGGAAAGCATATAAAAGCCCATATTGGTTATAGGTATAAGAATGAAAAGCAAGGTAAAATATATATTGGTATCACTTTTCCACCGCCATGCAAATATAAGCGTTCCAACAACTGATAAAACAAATGTCGCTAAATAATATGCTTCAATCAAATTTTATTTCCTCCACAATTATTAAGTATACTCTAAGGTACTATATATTAAACATTCTCCGTATATCTGCAATTCGGATAACCCGAGCATCCGTAAAACTCGCCATATATACCATTACGTAATTTTAACACACTTCCACACTTTGGGCAAAGTTTTTGTGTTTTTTTATTATTTTCAAGGTTCTCCACCTCTTCTTTTAAATGTTCAAAAACCTTTTGAGTCATATGACAATCCGCCAAAGCTCTGTGAGCACCTTTGGTAGATATTCCATAGTGAAGTGCCAAATCCGTCATCCTGTGATGAGCCATCTCAGGTAAGCACTCTCTTGAAATATGAAGTGTATCTATATAATCGTTATCCGGAATTTTTCCAAAAAAAATATTACAGTCCCTATAGATAAAATTCATATCAAAGGAATGAATATTATGCCCGACCAAAGGAAGTTCTTCTATAAAATCTATAAACAGTGGAAGTATCTCATCAAAGGTTGGCGAACTCTTTACCATATCATCCGTTATATTATTTACCTGACTTGCACCGTAGGGTATACTGCACATAGGATTAACCAGTGATGTAAATTCATCTATAACCTTTCCGCCTCTTACCTTAACAGCAGAAATTTCTATAACCTTATCCTTTTTGGGAGATATACCGGTTGTCTCAAGGTCAAACACGACATAGTCCGGCACATACTTCATTAATCTCTTTCCTCTTTTATCATTAAGCATATCTGAATATCCTCTTCATGTATAATCATTTTTCCAATAAAAAGTGTGGCAAAATTTTGCCACACTTTTTCAAAATTTTATCCGGCTACGAAATCCATCTCCAGAAATTCATCCGAAGGAACAGGCTTTGAATAATAATATCCCTGTAGTGAGCTTACCTTATACTGCTTTAGGAAGTCTCTCATCTCTGCAGTTTCAACGCCTTCAACACATACCTCTGCCGAAAACGCATCTGCAAGATCCGATATAAATCTTACTGTGCTCTGGTCTGCCGTACTCTTTTCAACATCCTTGACATATTCTCTGTCTATCTTAACTGTATCTACAGGAAGCTCACGAAGTATTCCAAGCGATGCATATCCTGTTCCGAAATCATCAAGTGCTATTTTAATTCCGTTATCCCGGAATATATTTACCATATCCTTTAGAAGCTCCACATCAAGTAATCTGCATCTTTCCGTTATCTCAAGGCAGAGATTTTGAGGCGGAAATTCCGTTTCCTTAAGAAGCTCCAACACTTCTTCTATAAAACCATCCTTTTCGAGCTGCGCATAAGAAAGATTAACATTCATAATCATATCAGGATATTTTTCAAGAAATCTTTTCCCATCAAGCATTGCCTGTCTCAATATCCATTTGCCCAGCTTAGGAAAAAGTGAATCCTGTTCAAGTATCGGAATGAACTGATTCGGTGGAACAGTACCATAGGTATCGCTCTTCCATCTTACAAGTGCTTCCATACCCTTTAAGCTTTCTGAGGAGGCATGCATTATCGGCTGGTAGCAAAGATAAAAGCCACTGCAATCCTCAGATACATTATTACGAATAACATTTATTTTTTCGATTGTTTTTCGGTTATCATGAGAAAGCATATCATGAAAAACAACCAAGTCTCCCATCTTACGATTCTTAGATTCGCTATATGCATACTTAAGACATGAGTAAACCGTCTTATCGCTTATCTCAAAATTATCAACTATAACCAATCCGCCATTTAAGGAAATACTTATAAGCTCATCATCAACATAAAAATCGTGACTGACCTCATCCTTAATCTCATTATAGATATCTGCAACCTGACCTGAATTAAGGGTATGGCTCACAACAACCATCTTAGTTCCGTCCATACGATAACAGGCTCCCGTATTGGCAAATTTCTTTTGAAGAAGCCTTCCGAGCTGTTGCAAAATTCTATTTCCAAAGGTATACCCATATACATCATTCAAATTTGAAAATCCGGATATACCAATCTGGAGAATAACGGCGTCGTCACGCTTCCAGAACATCGCCCTTAAGTCCTCAAAAAAACCATATAAGGTACGAAGCCCGGTCACATTATCAATATAGCTTTTCAGTCCATGATTTTTGATTGCTCCCGCAAAATAGTTTGGTCTTCCATCGGTGTCACGTATTACAACTCCTCTACAGGTACAAACTACGTAATTTCCATCACGTGTTCTGACACGATACTGCATATCATGTCCCCCATCCTTGCCGGAGAAAATCATATCAATACTGTGATGATAGTCCTCCCTATCCTCAGGATGAATATGATCCTCCCATATAACTCCTGCATTTTCCATATATTCATTTGGAAGTCCAAAATAATTAACTGCACTCTTTGACCATCTCGATACATCGATGTTCATATCACAAATATACACATAAGTACCCTCGGCAACAACCGAGAATGCTTCAAAGAGTTCATCAAGCTTTATCTTTCTTTCCTGATCCATTGCATTCCCCCGCATTCTACAAAATACATTTCCAAAATTTATATCCAAATCAATGTTATATATGTTGCTTTAAATTCATTTTTAATCCATATAAAAAGCACTGAAAACCTATTTTTATTATAAACTATATACCGACAATTTAAAAGTATTATTTACATTTTGTTCACATTTTGACAATATATCATTAATGAATTGTATATAATGCACAACAAATTTTGTCAACGGTGTAGGTATCACAGGAAAACAGGCGAATTATGCAGTATAGCATGTCCCTGACACCCACTTGACTTTATAGAATTAATATGTAATAATTCTTATCAGATTTACTGAATATTGTAAGCTGCCACCGGGTAGCAGAATGCCAAAGCATTCGTTTATTGTATCGTTAGGTCTTAGAAGGTACAATTTACGAATGCTTTTTCAGTATTATTCTTATTTTTTTATGTTAAGGAGAAATTTAAAATTAATATATTTGAATCAGTAAAACGATTACGGTGGTATGAAAAAATGATATGGGTTATTTCCCTTCTTGTTATATTTATATCGTTTTTTGCTTTTAAAAGCAACGAGTATATGACATTGGCAGCTTCACTTATCGGTGTTACGGCTCTGATATTTGTAGCAAAGGGAGATGTGCTGGGACAGCTTCTTACTGTTATATTTGCATTCTTTTATGCATTTGTGTCATTTAAATTCAGATACTGGGGAGAAATGATAACCTACCTTGGTATGACAGCACCAATTGCAATGGGTGCTGTGGTTACATGGCTTAGAAATCCATATAAGAAGGGAGAGGTAAAGGTGAGACACACCAATCCTAAGCTTTGGTCGATTCTTACAGTGCTTACCATAGCTGTAACAATTATTTTTTACTATGTGCTTAAATATTTTGATACTCCCAATTTAATTGTATCAACAATATCCATTACTACAAGCTTTATGGCCGCCTCCCTTACACTTTTAAGAAGCTCATATTATGCACTTTTCTATGCCGGAAATGACATTGTACTTATCATCTTATGGATACTTGCGACTACCACAAACATAGCATATCTTCCAATGGTGTTATGCTTTATTATGTTTCTCTTAAATGATCTCTACGGCTTTATAAATTGGCAACGCATGAAGAAGAATCAGACTTCTTATTTCTGATACTGTTTTTTATACTGACAGGTTTTATCTTTACAATTTGCACATTTTAAATTTTTATTTGAGCCCTCCCAAAATCTTTCAGGATATTTGGTATAGGTTATCTCCCACTTTATAAGTACAACTATAGATGTAAAAAACAAACTCCAGCAAAAGAAATTTTTTATAAAAAGCATCGGAGTAAACATCATAAAATGTCCCCAATCATATATTCTGCAATTAACACAGCATTTATTTTTCATAATATTTGACTGAAAAGGACAATAAAAAAGAATACATATGTAATCACTAAGAAAATAAAATGCCGAGAGTAAAAAAAGCTCCGATTCTTCTATTATGTTATTAAGATAAAGTAATGCCCAAAAAGCGTTAAATGAAAGCCATATAAGCATAACCGTCCACGCTTTTTTGTTTTGGTCCTGTACATATTCAAGAAGCTTCAACTCATCATAATTTTCTACAGGCTCATAAACATTCTCCTTCATCTTAAGCCATGCCATCGTCCTTCTCTGTGTCTTTGACGGAAGAAGATGAAAAATCATAATACACATAAAAATGCCCCATACAATATGAAGCGGTGTAACACCAAAAAAGCCAAAGGGCATATTTAAAAATTCCGTTATCCATTTTCTATCGATTATATAAAGTATAAGGACACTTCCAAAAATAAGTATTCTGCAAAGAAATTTTAAAGTATATTTTATAAGCTTTGGATTAAATTCTATTTTATTCATCAGATATTATATCTCCTATTGTATAGGGAAATGCTTTACCCATGTCTTCAGGTGACACCTCAACCTGATAGCCCACCTTACCGGCAGAAAAGAAAATGGTATCAAAATTCACCGCAGTATTATGAATATAGGTCTTAAACTGCTTTTTCATACCTATAGGTGAGCATCCTCCGTGTACGTATCCTGTAAGGGGCAGAAGCTCCTTTTGCTTTATCATCTCTATTGATTTTTCTCCTGCTGCCTTTGCAGCTTTTTTTAAATCGAGTTCCTTTGCGACCGGCACAACAAAAACATAATATTGTCCCGTCTTACCTCTTGTAACAAGTGTCTTAAAAACACATTCCGGATTCTCTCCCAGTATCCTTGCTATCTCTTCACCGCTTGTGGATGCATCCTGCGTATATGTATAACTTTTGTAAGAAATCATTTTTTGCTCCAACACACGCATTACATTTGTTTTTTCCTGTTTATTCATAAGTAACAGACCTCTCTTATTAATATTTATCAATCTTAGTCCTGAAAAATGCCTGCTTTCTTTATTATAATATATATAATTACAACTTTTAACAGAATATGTCAAAGGGAAGGCAGACCTTGCTTTATGCAGGGAAATGGCGTGCTGGTATATCAATAATGCAGCTTATTGTATTCCTCTTTAACAAAATATTTGGCGATGTTTGATAAAAGCTGAGCTTTAGTAATATGCTTAAGCATATAGCCTGCAGGCTTATGTGCCATTACCTGCATTATTATATTCTTATCGCTCTTGCTGGTTAAAAACATTATAGGAATGTCCTTTGAAAACTGTTCGCTCTTTAACATTTCAAACACCTGTAATCCGTTTGTAACCGGCATTTCATAATCAAGCAAAATAAGATCAACATTGTTTCTTGCAAGCCATGTTATCGCCTGTACTCCCGACTTTGCCATACCCACTCTGTAATCTTCCTTAAGCCACTCATGTAAAAGTTGCAGATAACTTGTATCATCATCTACAAGCAGTATGCTTTTCTTTCTTTTTTCCGCCTGCTCCTCATTCATAATATTATCAATTTTTTCCATGAATATATTCATATCGAGAGGTCTTTCCACGACCTCGCAAAAAAGATGCGGCGGAATATATTCAGATATAGCATCTATTTCGTCTTTTTCGCCAATTAAAATCAACAGCTTGCCTTTTTCCACAATTATATCCTTAAGATAAACTAAAAGGCTCTGCTTTTCTGTAATATTTTCACTGGCAAATAAAATCATGATATCAGCATCTTCTTCATGAGCAACTACACTTTTCATATCGAAATCAGATTCTATAACCTCATAGCCTCCGTTTTTTAAATTTCCGGTAAGTGCATTTATCATAAATGACACCTTATCTCTCATTAAAAGTAATTTGTATTTCGCCATAGCTTATCCTTTCTATCTCCTTTTTAAATATTCATCTATCAATACTTTAAGGCTGTCCCATTCAAGTCTTCTGAAAAACTCTTCAATCCGCCCCTTTATATCTGCTTTTTCATCTGTTATTTTATAATTGTCAATTGTTTTTAATACTGTTTTAAAATTATCATAATCCATGGTGTCCGCAAATTCATAAAGCGTTTTTAATGCATCTTTCCAGAGCTCATCATCAAGCTCATTATCAGGCTTATTATCATTCTCATCCAAGCTTATTTTTTTACAAGCTTCATATAGCTTGATAAGCTCTTCATTATGAGAATTGATATAGCCTGTGTCATTATTATTTCCGGCATCCTCAAGCTCTTTGGCAAGCTTTGAAAGCTTATCTGCTCCTATTATTTTAGATGAGCTTTTTATGGCATGAACCTCAACCGTATATCGTTTTAAATTCTTTTCAGCAAGAGCATTTTTTATAACCGATATACGATTATCGATTTCACCCTTAAACGCATTTAAAACCTCCAGATAGCTTTCCTTTGAACCGCAATATATTATACCTTCTTCTATATTAATCTCTTCATATTTTTTTATCCCCCGAAAATCATCGTCATCATTTTTATAATCATCTTTTTCATCTGTCCAGATATCTGTTTCCTGCTCTGACCATCTTATCTTATCATCGGGCAACCAGAACATAAGAACCTTTTCCAATTTTTCTCCATCGATTGGCTTTGTTACATAGTCATCAAAGCCTTCCTTCATAAATCGTTCCCTTGAGCCTGATATGGCATTTGCTGTAAGAGCAATAACAGGTATTTTCGTGTTAATAATGTCTGATTTTAAATGTTTCAATGTCTCTATTCCGTCCATGTTTGGCATTCTGTAATCAAGCAATATCAAATCATATTTTTTATTTGAAGCTTTTTCTATACATTCCGCACCGCTTCCTGCTTCATCAAGTTTTATGCCTGTTCGCTTAAGGAGGTTTCTGATAACCATAAGATTCATAGGGGTATCATCCACTACAAGCACATCCGCATCAGGCGCAACAAGATGCCCCTTTCTGCTTTTTCCTTCATTTTTCTCATTTGTACCCTTACTTTCAAAATCACCTATACTTTTTTTATCCAGTATCTTTTGTGGTATTTCCACCAAAAATGTTGTACCAACTCCGTACTCACTTTCTACATTTATATTTCCGTCCATGAGATTTAAAAGTTGCTTTGTTATTGCAAGTCCAAGTCCGCTTCCCTCGATAGTCTTCGTTTTATCCGCATCAAATCTTTTGAATTTATCGTATAGCTTGCCTATATCCTCCTTGCGGATTCCAATTCCCGTATCCTTAACATGTATTAACAGCTTTATATTCTCACTGTCCGTTTTCTCATAGCCAAGCTTAAAGGTAACGCTGCCCTTATCAGTATATTTTATGGCATTATTTAGAAGATTGATTATAATCTGTCTTATACGTATCTCATCGCCATATAATTTTTCAGGGGTATCACCATCTATATCAGTTATAAATTTAAGGCCCTTCTCCCGTGCTCTTTGCTTCATCATATTTACAACATCAAAAAGCATAGATGAAAGCATATACTCTCCCTTGTTAAGCTCAACATTTCCTTTCTCAATTTTTGAAAAATCAAGAATATCGTTTATTAATGACAGGAGTGTTCTTCCTGCACTTTCTATATTCTTGGCATATTCGATTATATTGTCATCCTCACTCTCACGAAGAATCATCTCATCAAGTCCTAAAACCGCATTGATAGGTGTACGAATCTCGTGTGACATATTTGCTAAAAATACACTCATCGCCTCACTTGCCGCAAGAGCCTTTTGCTCTTCAAATTTTGCTATCTGTGTAGCCTTTAGTATACCGATAAACTCATTTTGCGATATAGGGTTTGAAAAATAATATCCCTGAAGATAATCCACACCAAACTCTCCGGCAAGGTCTATCTGTTTTTTTGTCTCGACACCGGTTATGAGTATCTTTTTTTGCATACGTTTTATCATGTCAACAGAGCTGTCCATAATTATTCTTCCTATCTCCGACTGCTCTGCCTCCCAAAGAATACTTCTGTCTATCTTAATAGTATCAACATCAAGTGATAGTATGGAGTGAACATTTGAATATCCGACACCATAATCATCAACTATAAATCTGAATCCCTTTTCTCTAAGTCTTCTGACAAAATCTCTCAAAGCTGCAAAGTCAGTTGTAGCTGCTGATTCCGTTATCTCGAAAGCTATCTTGGAAGGCGAAATATCATACTTTGAAACAATACTTATTATTCTTTCAGCGTACTTCGGCTGTATACACTGTATAACCGAAAGATTTACATGTAATGCCTCTACGCCCATTTCCGTAGGAATACCGGAATTAAGGAATTTACAGACCTCATCCAAAACAAAATCTCCCAATTCAAATATCATGCCGCTTCTTTCTGCGATAGGAATAAACTCATCCGGATAAATATCACCTATATCTCCATCATGCAGACGAAGCAGTGCCTCACCGGAACAAATTGTAAGGTCATTTGCATTATAAATAGGCTGGAAAAAAACCTCAAAATTCTTCTTTTCCATGCCATTTCTGATAGCCTCCTCAACCTGACTTCTTCTTAGGACATAATTAAGACTGCTGCCATAATAAATAATGTCTTCATTTATACCCTCTGTCGGAATCGGACCATTTATCAGCATTGATATTTCCTTATATGACTTTAGGTCAGTAGGTATCTCTGCACAAAAAACAGCAGCATTGAAGGTGGTATCTCTATCCTGAAAATGCCAGCTATGATTAAATCTCTCCTTAATCGCCTTTGCTATACCTATATTATAATCCCTGTCATCATTTTCATTTACTATTACAAAGGTGCCTGTTCCTATATAATAAATAGAATATTTAGGCACAAGGGTTGAAAGATACTCGGCTGTTAGTTCCGTAAGTGTTTCTATATTGGCATTTCCCATAAGCTGCATAAGCCCTATAGGATTTTTCATTTTTATACAAATCATGAAAAATGAATGTCTTACCTTTATATACTGCTTTATATCATAAGCAAGTGCAGCGTGATTATAGATATGTGTTCTTGAGTCCTTACGCCCCTCTTCGTTTTCTATTATTATCATGATTCCCGAAAGGGCTATAGCCTCCGCAAAAAGCTCTGTATGAAGTGATGCAAACATAAACTGAAGTCCAAGTCCAACCGCCACAAATATAAAGAAAAATATCATAACTCTTCTTACATTTGTATTAATCGCATCCCAGAACAAAAGTAACATAACTATGGCAAAAATGTAATAAACAAGGCTTATTCCATAAAGAATATTTTCTGCCCAATTTCTATGAAATTCTCTGTTTTCAGTAAAATAATAAACCCAGTTGGTAATCGGATTGATAAGTGCAAGCAAGAACATAAAAGCAGCAGGGATTTCAGATATCAATCTGTATTTTTTTAATTTATAATTTGCTCCGGTGACAATAGAGACATAAAAGCAAAAAAGAGGTGCAAGCATAGGATGAATTATAAAATAAATATATTGACAAATCATCCTGACATTATATGCCGCATCAGATACATTTAAATAGGACTTCAGTATCGCACTGATAAAATTACAAAGAGCTCCTATGAGCACATTTAAGACAAGTATAAGAAATAATTTATTTCTGAATTTTTCAGGTTTTGTTTTTACCATTAAATAATAAATACAAACTATACAAACACATATAGCCGCAGCCTGAAATCCGGCGCCATCTAATATCTTGGCCCATTCTGCTTTAATCATCAGCTTCACCTCATCTTTCAAAAGACAAAGCAGCCGGGGTATGAAAAAATATTATATTTTTCTACCGGCTGCTTACATCAAAAAATCTATGTTTATTTTACTATAAAATTCTTCTTAATACAACATAAATCTACCCTCTCTTAAACACCACCGTAACCATCATATCACCATTATCAACTCTTGCATATATATCGCCTTCCATCATATGCATAAGCTTTTTGCAAATGTAAAGACCAAGTCCGCTTCCGTCCCTTCCATCACTGTTTGAACCGCGCCAAAAGCTGTCAAATACATGCACAAGTTCTGATTCAGGAAGCCCGCATCCGGAGTTTTTAACTGTTACAAGGCGGCAGTCCTCTTCATCACCAAAGCTTACGGAAATTTTCTTTCCATCTCCATACTTTATCGCATTTTCAAATATGTTTTGAAGCACCTCAACACTTCTGTCAAAGTCGCCGGATATAATACAATCATTATATTTTTCAATCACAAAATCCGACTTGTTTAATGAAAGTCTGTCCTTATAATAATCCTTTATTTCATCCATCAGTTTTGAAAGATAAAAGTCTCCTTTTTTAACTTCAAGATTAAGGAAATCATCACTTGCGGATTCGGTAAGATCGGTAACATATTTTTCTATTTCATCAACCTTTTCACTTATTCCGTAAGCAGCTTCCTTTTTCTTATCTTCATCACTGTAAATTCCCTTTGAAAGTGCAGATGAATAAAGCTTGATAGCCGAAAGGGGTGTTTTAACGTCATGCGATATAGATAAAAGCAAGGTCTGTTTTTCCTTACGAAGAGAAAGCTCCTTTCTTTTATCATCCTCCAGCTTTTCACGGAGCATATCAAGTCCCCAGGTAAATCTTCCGAAAAATTTGCTCCTATTTTCCTTTATCGGGACGGTCAGATTTCCTCTCGCAAGCTCTGCCGGAATCTCTGACAGCACATAAAAGGGTTTTATAATTTGCTTTCTTATATACAGCAAAATTGCAAGCATTACAATTGACACGATAATCATAATTATATTTATTTTTATTCTGCCATTTAAATCAGCCTCATCATTTATAATATAATCAAATCGATAAAGCTTTCCGTTTATATTTTTTATAACATAGTCATAGTTACTGTTATAAAATAAAGCGCTAACATATTCCGGTTTATCATTATTTTGCGAACTGTATTCATTACCATCATCTGCCACATCTGTTACATCTGTTTCAGTTGCTGCAACTACCGCTACTACATATGAGCACTGTGAGATATCCGGTTCATTTCCTCTTTCTATCTCGTCCGCAAGTCTGTTTATCTCAACTCTGTATTCTCTATGAGCACTGTTCTTTTGGGCACCTGAAAAAATCACATTGACAGCTGTAAGCATCAATATGATTAAAAAAGCAAATATAAAAATTATCCTGTCATATTTTTTCATACCATATAAGCTCCGGTTCAATCAAACTTATATCCTGTTCCCCATACCGTAAGAATATGCTTTGGATTTTTTGGATCATCCTCAATTTTTTCTCTGAGCCACTTTATATGCACGGTGAGTGTCTGAAGCTCAGACTCACTGTCTCTTCCCCATATATAATTAAAAATGTAATCCTTGGAAAGAGTCTTTCCCCTGTTTTCAATTAAAAGCAGCAAAAGATCAAATTCCTTTGCTCTTACTTCGATACTCTTACCCTTTTTTGTAACGGTCTTTTCTATCTTATTAAGTACAAGTTCTCCACAGGTAAGCTCATCCATAGAATATCTTCTTTTAAATATGCCTTGTATCTTTGCAAGAAGTATATCTATATCATACGGCTTTTCCATATAGTCGTCTGCACCCAGTATAAGACCGTTAAGCTTATCATCCTTATCCACCTTGGCACTGAGTATAATAATCGGTGTGTCACTGGTCTTTCTGATTTTCTCGCAAACCGCAAATCCATCGATTCCCGGAAGCATTATATCAAGCAAGACAAGCCTTGCTCCGTATCTTTCAAATACGGACAAGGCTTTCTCTCCATTATCGACTGTCGTTACAATATAATTTTCCGCTCGTAGTAAATCCGCAAGCAGTCCCGATATCTCCTTATTGTCTTCCACTATCAGTATGTCATTCATATACTTTTCCTTCTGACTTAACCAACTCATGCTTTATTCATAAATCGCATGCTGATGATCATTCCTACCAACCCATCTCCATCAGCCAGTTATTAAGCGAACGTTCTCTATCGCGCAAATCCTGCTTGGCTTCTAACTTGCCAAGAGAAAACTCTCCCTTGATATTTCCATCGACTATGAACAAAACTCTTGAACACTTGGCTGCCACTCTCGCATCATGTGTAACAAGCATGATGGTTGTACCTTCATCATTTAACTTGTTTAACTCCTCCATAACCTCATCTGAAGAAGTACGGTTAAGGGCACCTGTCGGTTCATCTGCAAATATCATCTTAGGATTATTAATCATACTTCTACATATACATGCTCTCTGAAGCTGTCCGCCCGATACCTCATTTATATCATTGTCGGCAGTATCGATTATATTAAGCTTTCTCATAAGCTCCTGTCCTCTTTCAAGCTTTTCCTTCTTGCTAAGAGTATTGGTTTTTGATTCAACTGCCGGTAAGATAATATTATCAAGCACGGTAAGATTTTTCAACATATACATCTGCTGAAATATAAATCCCATCTTGTCAAGTCTGAATTCAGCCAACTCATTTTCCTTCATATCAGCTATATTTTTACCTTCAAATGAAACCTCTCCCGCAGTTGCTTCGTCCATACCCGATACGGTATAAAGAAGTGTTGATTTACCCGAACCGGAAGGTCCCATAACTGCAACCATTTCTCCTTCATTTACTTCAAAATTAACATTCTTAAGTACGTTATTCTGTCTCTTATTTACAACATAGGTTTTACATAAATCCTTTACCTCTAAAATCTTTTCCATAATCTGTTCTCCTTTTTATTATTCATATTCAAACTGTTTAACAACTCATAATACATATTTCTTTATCTTATTATAAACAAAACATTTTTTTAATTATTTTTTGCACTATTCAATATCCGCCGTATGATATGCCTTGATTGTATTGGTATAAAGTGCTGTCAAAAATGCACTTATTGTCGTTGCCGCAAGTATTATAAGCGGGCAGATTATGAAAACCTCCAAAGGCTTAATCTCGTATTCGAGACTGTATGCCACACCCATAATTCCAAATATTGGGTCGATACAAAGCTTGGTTAACGGTACCGCAAGTAAGGCTGCTATTATAATAGCAAGAACCATAACTATTACAAATCTTAAGGTATGCTGAATTATTATCCTTTTATTTTTTATTCCGACAGCCTTCATAAGGGCTATCTCGCTCTTTTCCCTGCTTATGAAGGAACGCTCCATAAGTATTGCAATAAGTGCTGCTATAATAACCGTAAGGACAAGTGCAAGATACTCAACCGCTCGCATTGTACCCGACACGCCTGTGGAATTGTTGGTATAATCCGCTGCATTACGTACATCCTTTGTATCAAATATTACCTTCAAACGCTCAATTCTTTCATCGATTGTTTCATCATCAGGATTATCGTCAAAGTCTATCTGATACGTAAACGCTGAAGAAATCTCCGACCTGTCGGTCTTTGCCTCCTCATTAAGCCTTCCTATCTGACCTAGCTGATTAAAGCTTGTAAAAAGTCCTGTAACCATATAATCATGCTCTACACCGTTTATCTTTATGCTTACCGTATCTCCTATCTTACAACCGATGGTCTTGGCTGACTGAGGTGTAAGTGCTATCTCATATTCATTTTGAGGAGCGGTTCCTTCGTTATAAACGTAGTCGCTCGCTTTTGTTAATTTATTTTGCTGAAATGTAATCTTTTGAGTCTTACCGTTAAATGTTACCGGATATTTATACTGAAGCTCTATAACAACCTTTCCCGGCATATCATTTTCAGCAAGTATATCTTCTATCTCATTTAAGGTATCATATATTTTTTCATCTCCGGTACCGCCGTCCATGAGAGCCATACTTCTCTTTGAGTCATCCATATAAACATCACTTTTTACTGTTCCGAAAAGATATATAAGCTTTTCGCTGCAAAGAGTGTTTGCGGTATTGGCAAGAATCATTACCAGAAGCAGACAAATCGTAAATACCACTGTAATGATACCAAACTGCTTTTTGCTGCTTAAGACATCATTTGCAGCTAAAAATCCTGTAGGTGAAAGCTTGCTCTTGCCAAGTGACAAAAAGCCCTTCTTACCGTATCTTTCACCGGTCTGACCACTTCTTACCGCGTCAATCGGTGACATCTTCTTAATCCTCCTGGTACTTGAATAAGCAAACCATACTATAAGGAATACAACCAGCACTGCGGATAAAAGTCCGACGATTATACTGTTTTCATTTCCAAGCACCATATTTTCCGATACACTCTTAAGAAGAATGTTTCCAAAAGGAATCGAACCGAAAAATCCAATAACCGCACCTAAAACCGCTATTGCAAAATACTTTGTTATATAGAGTCTTCTTATAGCAGAATTCTTAATACCTACAGCCTTCATAACACCAATCTCACGGAACTCCTCGGTTATGGTAAAACCGATTGTAAATCTTAAAACTGTAAAGGATACAAGTATAAGTCCGAGACTTATAACAAGCAGCACACCTGCCACAATCATATTCATTACATAAGTCATTTTTATTACACTTATATCAGCATCAAACAATATTCCGTCTTTAGTGGAAAGCATTTCCTTTAATGCATTTGCATCATCGGTATTTATATGATAAATCTTTCCGAAGGATTTACTTAATACTTCGTCGTTTGATTTGAATTTTTCGTAATCCTTATCATTTATGATATATCTCGGATTGCCCATAAAGTCCGAGCCAAGCAAGGCATCCTTAGCAATACCTGCTATTTTAAACTTAACACTTACTCCGTAAAGCTTAATCTCTATCTCGTCTCCTACGGAAAGCTTGGATTTTTTCAGTATAGAGTTATTGACATAAACCTCGCCTTCTTTAACCTTATCTATACTGTTGTTATCCTTATCAAAATATTTGATGGCAGCTCTGTCAACAGATACCACCAGCGAAACATTCTGATATTCAAACGCCTTCTTTCCGTCATGAAGCACATCCGTACTGTTTGCGTAGATTAATTCCTCGACACGATAATTCTTTACAAAGCTTTCCTTATCAAGAGCTTCCTCGATAGAGGTATCGCCCTCTCTTGACATGGATATTACAAAATAATTTCCGTCAAGACCTGCCTTGTCAAAATAATAATCCAGTCCGCTCACAACCGTAAAAATGTTGTTTACGCTTGCCGCAACAAACATCGCCGAAAGAATTACAAAAAGCAAAAGAATAATGTTCATAGTCTTTTTTCTTTTTAAATCTTTTTTTAGAATCCTGAAAAACATAGCTTTTTCTCTCTACACTTTCTTATTTATTTTGCACAAAAAAGCCTTGATTTTAAGCCTTTCGTACAATGGTTTATAAAGTTACATCCATGACAAAGTTGTTTA
>CADAKQ010000025.1 GCA_902788555.1 uncultured Lachnospiraceae bacterium | reverse complement strand
TTTAAGTCTTTCATAGAGGATTTCATAGAATAATTTCGTCAAAATCGTCTAAGAGGTCTTTTTCCAATGTGCAAGTGGAATTTACTTTTTCATTTGACCATTATATATTATGTCGTTGATGTACCTTTAGTCAAAAAAATGGTAACAGTAGTGTCTTTGATTTATCTTTTATATTATATAATTGCAACTGCAATAGAGCTTTCACCTATGGAAAGAAATTATTCCGATATGCTTAAGAGCCTCCACCTTTTAGCGGGCATATTGCTGATTACTCTTATATTTGCGATTTTCCTCGGAACAAAGGATAAGAGCAACAATTACATATATATCTTAAGATATGGAATACTGATATCAATGCTCTGCGGAATATTCGAGCTCATTAGATTTAACGTGACAAAATTTCTTATGAAAAAATCCTGGCTTACATCTCATGGACTAAGCTCACTGGCAATCCTTGTAATTGCCCTTTCTCTTGTAATATACCTTATCTCATTTTCAACAGAAGAGTATACTTCTAAAATTGAAAAAGAGCAGCTGCTTTTGCTCGCCTACAAGGATGCGCTTACCGGTATGCCAAACCGTGCCTCCTGCTACAAGCAGATTGAAGAAATGGAAGAAAAGGGAATCAAAGAATATACCATGATATTTATTGATGTAAATAATCTTAAGACGGCAAATGATAAATACGGACACGAAACCGGTGATGCACTTCTTAAAATGACAGCCGACAATATTACGGAGATATTTTCCGAAAACGGTTTTTGTGCAAGATGGGGTGGTGATGAATTTGTTGCCTGTGTATTTGACAAAGAAAAGAAAGCAAAAAAGCTTATTGAAGAATTTGAAAAAAGAATTGCCGATGAGGATGCTAAAGGAACATTTCCATTTAAGGTTTCCGCAGCGTGTGGTCATAAATATATAAATCCCTCGGAATATATGGATCCGTTGGAGGCCATAAGAGAAGCTGATGGTATAATGTATGAAAACAAAAAACGAATGAAATCCGCCTCACAGGCATAACAAAACATTATATACATATGACATAAGCGGGAGACAAAAGTCTCCCGCTATAACTATGCCTTAAATCAACTATCCTCGCGGTGCCCCGCAATTCACACAGAACCTGCCTGAATTTTGAGAGCCGCAGCTGGTACAAAACCATGTTTCAGGCTGTGGAGCCTGTGGTATAGGTGCAGCATTCTGCATCTGCTGATTAGGACCGCCCATGTTCATCTGTGGCTGTGACTGAGGTTGAAAGCCCTGCTGATTGTTAAGATATTCCTGAAGCTGTTCCGGAGTTCCTGTAGCCGCAATAGCCTTTAACTCCTCAACTCGTCTCATATTCTCTGTTGCCTGTACAAGAGCTGCATCCTGTGAATTAAAGCCCATCTGGGTATATTGATTACCCTGAGTTTGTGTTCCACCCTGCATTCTCATACCTTCTATAGCTTCCTTCATCTCATTACCGATATTTATGTATCTTTGGTATTTATCCATTCCCGGTGCAGTAGCGAAGTTACGGATAACCGACCATCCGCTGGTTGCCATACCCTGTGACATATTGTGCTCGCCTGTGCTTACGGAGCCGTTACTTATGGAAAACTCCATATCGTCAAAATAAGGATTACCGTTTACAAATATGGTTGCCTTAAATGTATATGAATATTCATATTTAGGCGGATTGTAGCTTACCTGCTTACCGTCTACAGTTCTCTTTAATTCTCTTCTGTTTTCATCAATCTTAAGATCAATTCCGGATGCCTGTGAAAAATCCAGTATATCCGGATTATCCTCTGCAAAATTGCTTGAACGTGAAACTGTAAATTTCCTATTTACATCGTCAATGAAAAGCTTATAATTTTCACCTATGGTTCTGGTAGGTTGAAATCTGCTCGCCACCTCACGGTTTGCCTCACGATAGCTAAGCTGCTCCTTTATACTTTCTATCGTACTGTGACGTCTTTCTGAAAACCATGGGGAAAGCTTTTTCGCGCAATCCTTACAGAGATTACCGTCATCCACCTTTCTGTTTCCCAAAAGACTGATTTTTTCTCCACATACATCACAAAACTTCTTATCAAATAACCCCATTTTTATCCTCCTTTTACTCTACTGTAACTGACTTTGCCAGGTTACGTGGTTTATCCACATCAAGCCCCTTTGCTTCTGATGTATAATAAGCAATAAGCTGAAGTATTACAGCCGTTGCAAACGCCGTAAATTCGCTGTCAACCTTAGGAATGCGAATGTGCTTGTCACATATCTTCTCATCATGTACCTCTTCGTCCATGCTGATAAGTACGACATATGCCCCTCTCGCCTTAACCTCTCTTATATTGGATATAACCTTTGCATATACATCCTCTTGTGTTGCAAGTGCTATAACCGGAACATTTTCTGTTATAAGTGCTATGGTTCCATGCTTAAGCTCTCCTGCTGCATATGCCTCTGCATGAACATAGGATATCTCCTTAAGCTTAAGAGCGGCTTCAAGACTCATTACATAATCAAGTCCTCTTCCTATATAAAATGCATCCGGTGCAAGCTTGATATGATTTGCAATACGCTTGATATTGTTGGCATTTTTCAAGGTCTCCTCAATTATATTCGGAGTGTTCATAAGCTTGGTTATAAATTCCTTTGCTTCCTTTTTGGAAAGAATATTTTTAACGATACCAAGCTTACAGGTTATAAGGTACATGGCAGAAACCTGAACCGTATAAGCCTTTGTACTTGCAACTGCAATCTCCGGACCTGCATGTGTATAAAGCACATAATCACTCTCACGCGCTATGGTTGATCCTTTTACATTTACTATTGACAAAACCTTTGAGCCCTTCGATTTTGCAAGCTTTAAGGCTTCAAGCGTATCTATCGTTTCACCCGACTGTGATAAAACTATGGTAAGCGTATGCTCATCTATAATCGGATCCTTGTATCGGAATTCCGATGCAATCTCAACATTTACCGGAATTCGAAGCTTTCTTTCTATGAGTTGCTTTCCAACCATACCGGCATGCATTGCCGTACCACAGGCAACTACAGTAATATTTGTACAGTTTTCAAATACTTCATCATCTATTCCATCCTCGGTAAAATCAGGAAGTCCGTCTGAAATTCTCGGAACAACAGTATTTCTTATAGCATCCGGCTGTTCATAAATTTCCTTAAGCATAAAGAAAGGATAGCCGCCCTTTTGCGCACTGGTTATATCCCAGTTTACAGTAAGCATATTCGGCTTAACCTCTTTGCCCTTCAAATCCTTTACATCTATTCCATCCTTTGTAAGTGTAAGAATATGATATTCGGGTACCACAAAGTATTCCTTTGAAAATGCGATAAGAGCCGTAAGATCCGATGCGATAACCGAACCCTTCTCACAGGATGTAGCCACCATAGGACTTACATTTCTGATTGCAAAAATCTTGCCCGGTATATCCTGAAACATAATACAAAGTGCAAAGGCACCCGAAAGAAGCTTTACAACATGCTTAATCGCTCTGTAAGGATCATCCTCATAGAATTTGTCAATAAGTGCCGCAACAACCTCCGAGTCAGTCTCCGAAACGATAGTATCCTGAAGTCCGTACTCAACTATTAATTCACGATAGTTCTCAATTATACCATTGTGGATAAGCACAACCTTACCACATCTGTGAGGATGTGCATTGGTATCCGTTACTCCTCCGTGTGTCGCCCATCTGGTATGACCTATACCGCAGGTTGAAGTCATTTCCTCCTTGTCACAAAGTTTTTTCAGCTCTGCCACCTTTCCGGTTCTCTTCCTCAGAGTTATCTCTCCGTCAGACAAAAGTGCAATACCCGCACTGTCATAGCCTCTGTACTCAAGCTGTTCCAAACCATTTATAATAATATCCTTTGCAGGAATATTACCTGTAAAACCAATAATTCCGCACATAAAATAGTCTCCTTAAAATTAAATTTTCAAACTGACAGCATATGGACAAATCCTTCAAATGTACAGATTTGTCCCATATAATTATATTTTATTTACAAGCTGTGCATTATATTATCAAAACCCATGATAATATTTTAACAAATTGAAATCAGTCATACAAAACACCATTTTTGATAATATACTTTCATATCTGATATCAATCTATGATAAAATGTATTCTTGATTTTTACCGGTTGTAAGACCTCTGTTTTGAAGTTACCCTCATATTTAATCTCACATATCGCATCCGGTAACAATGCGGGAAAGCATCCGCCGAAATTTCGATAACCTTCCTCCTCGTCAACCTGTATCAATATCGATCAAGCCTTTGAACCAATACTCTGTCAGCAAGTCACGATAATCCCTCCATACAGGTGCTGGCGCTAAGGTTTTTAACCTTTCGAAATCTATATCCTCCTATATATAGATGATTTATTATACCACATTAAAGTGAGCCAAGCAAACATTTATGTTTATTTGGCTTTCAATTGATTTTATATTATTTGTATAAAAAATATGGGAATACTTGAATTAGCTGTTTGCATATGTTATAATATCGACAGCTAAAAAGGATACAAGTGTCGATGGCACTTAAATCGAATCCCCGATAGTTCCAGCTATCGGGGATTCTTCTCTATTTACGGTTGAGCTTCCGAGGCTAATTGTCGCTGTCGTTTCCATCTAACCATTTGCAGATATAGTAGCCAACAACACCTGCCATAACGGAAACCAAAAAGGATACAAATATATCGATAGCACCCACCTCCTATCTGTTGCCAGATTAGTAGGGCGACAACCATAATATTACTATCCCAGATGCAGTATATTTAGCAGCAAAATCCAACTCATACCATAATATGTTACAACCGCCACAAGGTCATTGACGGTAGTTATAAGCGGACCGGAGGCAACTGCCGGATCAACCTTAATCTTTTTGAAAAATAACGGTATAAGGGTTCCCACTGCACTTGATATAAGCATAGCAAGTATAAGCGATATTCCTATACATCCGGAAACCGCAAAAGCAAAAAGCACTGTCTGATGCTTAATGCCTATAAGATACAGTCCCACAAATATAAAGGATATAATGCCAAGCAAAAGGCCATTGCAAAAGCCGACGCGCATTTCCTTAGTGACCAGATGACCTTTCTGCTTGAAGGTAAGATTTTCGTCCATAAGCACACGTATAGTTACCGCAAGAGACTGAGTACCCACATTACCTGCCATATCAAGTATAAGAGACTGAAATGCCATGATTATGGTAAGCTGGGCAACTATCTTATCAAATAAGCTGACAACACTTGATACAATCATACCGAGTCCCAATAGTATAAGAAGCCACGGCAGACGTTTTTTCATACTCTGGGAAAGTGGCTCCTGCAAATCCTCTTCCGCAGTCAAACCTGCAAGTCGGGCATAATCCTCACCCATCTCATCATCTACAACCTCGATGATGCTCTGTGCGGTAATTACGCCAAGCAGCTTATTCATATTGTCGAGAACAGGAATTACACTCTCGGAATAATCCTTCAATTCCTCAATACAATCATCTATCGTTTCAGTAGCATACACATAAGGGAAGGAGGTTGCTATCAAATCCTCAAGAGGAACCGTATTCCTTGCAATTATCAAATCCTTTAGATCTATAGCTCCGTAAAACTCATCATTTTCATCTACTACAAAGATTGTTGTGATATTGTCATTATCCTCAGCCTGTCTTACAAGTTCACTCATAGCCTGCTTTACGGTCAGATTTTCCCTTATAATTATACAGTTGGTAGTCATACGGCTACCGATTTCATCCTCGTCAAAGGATGCGATAAGGCGGATTTCCTTTTGAACCTCAGGATTTATGGCATCAATTATAAGAGTCCGTTTCTCCTTATCTATGTTGTGCAAAACATTTGCAGCAGTATCCGTTTCAAGCTCAGAGACAACGGCAGCCGCCTTACGAATATCCATTTCATTTAGATATCCGCTTACATCTTCTTCATCGATATGCTCAAAAATATCTGCAAGCATTTCAACGCTACACACGCGAAGGAATTTTTTCCTTTCCTGAGAATTAAGCGTGCCGATAACCTGAGCAATATCATTTCCATGATAATCCTCTAATTTATTAAGTATTGTTTTGGGGGAAGCGTTGCTTCGTATGATACTTAGAATTTCAGCCTCATAATCAGGCTTTGCGGTAGCTATATCATTTTCAACCGCAATATCGTTTAATACTTCATCTTCCATTTTTAAACCCTCCGTTTCATTCGTTGAAGCTTTTAATTATTCAACGCTGACGTAAGGGACAAAAGGACATAAAAATACCTATGTATGTGGGCATACACAGGCAGATAAAATTACATATACATCATAAATAAAGTGGCAGGCGCAAAGTCAGGCTGCAACTTAAGATATCCGTATATGCACAATCGCCCATTTTGCCCATGACTGTCGCCGTTTGACACTTTATCCACCTCTCTTTTTTGTTATTTAACAAAGCTATTATGGCATTAAACCTATTGTTTGTCAAGATACACAAAATTCGAATCGACCAATTTTGATTTTTATTTATCTAATAATCAGAAGTATAATTTGAACACACAGGAGGGATAACAAAATGTCCTATAAAGAAAAACACCAAATCAGCTCTGATATTTTTATGTTTGCAGCATTATTTTTAATTTGCGCTATCCTATTTATTTTCTTTTTTAAAAATTCTTCCTTTGCACTATCAGGAAAGACAAAGGATGCGAACAAAATTATATCCTCCGGTGAAAGGCTGAGAAAAAATGATAATGTTACAATAAAGCTTTACTATGTGACTGAAGCCTACGCCGAATCCAAAAATAGGATTAAAGGGATTACAAATACAACTTTTCATTATATAGCATGGCTCGAGGATGACAGCTTAATATCAATATCATCACAGGACAGCGAAACAATATATAAGCTTAATAATTTTGCTCGTCAAATAAAGGAATATTCAAACGGCAAAAGCCTTAGTCCTCCTGATCCTATAGTAATAACCGGACATATAATGGATCTTGACTCAGAGGTTAGACAGTTTTATAACGAAGCAATAACTATAGGAAGCTACTCCATTAATCCTAACACAATGCATTATGAAAGGGATAAAACAAAGTTTTCATATATCTACAATCTTGAAATAAATACCAGCTATTCAAAAACATTTATGTTTATAGGATTAATTGTTTCAGGATTTTTCACTCTCGCATTTGGACTATTAACAGTCCTTTGTTATATTAATTATAAAAAAATATCTGACGAGATTGTAACAAAACCGGTAGATACAAAAATAGATAATGACCCCATATTTAACAACTCATTTTATGATACTTATATGAAAAAGGATGCATCATCTGATAATCCTGATGATAAAGCTGATGAAAACAACGAAACTGGCGATTCGCTTTATCAGGAAAAGGAATCAGGAAAAAGCAGTTTTAAGCTAAAGGATTTATAAAAATATATCGGAGGAAAAGGAATAGATGCTGGAAAAAAGGAAATTTGAGAAATGGCTAATACTTATATCAATTATTAAATTCCTTTGAAAAGAATTATGGGTATAGGCCAAATTATTATAATCTCACCATTGATACTACAAAAAACAGATTTTCAAATATAATGTTATATTTGTGTTTTATAGCTTTAATTTCTTTTGGAATTTTTATATGTCACATAAAATTAAAAAATGAATAAAATATCCGATTAACCATACGAAGAAATAACATATACAAATACTGATATAAACAATCGGAGGTTTGCATAACAGATATTTGCTATGCAAACCTTATTTATCTGCTAATTAATAAATTTTAGTATAACGCCACACCATTACCTTGTAAGTAACAGCTTCTACCTTCCCAGTCAATAGTCTGAGTGTTCGTTATAAGTGTTCCGTCAGCGTTAGCACATCCGTATTGGTTCTTAAATTCATTCCCATCTCTGCCATCAGCCCAAGTAACCTTATCCGAGAATTGGAACCACTTGCCCATCTCCATAACACCGTAGGCATTGGCATAATAAAGAACCGTTCCTGTTTTATCATAGGTTACTACATCTACATACATATAACCGAATACATCAAAGAAGCAGTAATCATCTACTTCATCTCCGGCTATAGTTTTCTTAACATTGGCAAAATCAGAGAATACTTCATGTCCTTCACTGTCAAAATATATGACATGTTCTCCATCAGGATGGTAGGTAAGTCTGTCCTTCATAGCTGTACCGTCCGCCTGGAAGAAATAAGTGAATTCACCGTCACACTTGAAATCATTAATTACAGTTTTACCATTTGAATCAAGACAGGTTACATTTCCATTTATATCTTTATAAAAATAATTCCCTTCATGTTTTGAATAATAATTCGGGGGAATCTCAGCATATTTCTGTTGTGTTTTAGAATCCGGTTCTTTTTCGTCATCTAAAGAATCATATTCCAAAATATTGTAATATTCTATACTTCCATTATTATAAAAGATTCTTTTTCTTACATTTCCCTTACTGTCATACTCATATGTATAGTAATAATCTACGCTTCCGTCTGCATCATAACTTGTTTCCTTTGTTTTATTTCCGTTATGGTCATATTCATATATATCATACCAATTTATAGCTCCATCCGCATCATAACCTGTTCTCTTTATTTCATTTCCATTATGGTCATATTCATATATATCATACCAATTTATAGCTCCATCCGCATCATAACCTGTTCTCTTTATTTCATTTCCATTATGGTCATATTCAATTATATGGTATGCGAATATTCCATCTCTACTATAATACTTTTCCTTTATTCTATTTTCTCTACTGTCATACTCATATGTAATGTAACGATATATATTTCCATCCTCATGCTGATACGTTTTCTTTATTTCATTTCCTTTACTGTCATACTCACATGTATAGTAACCATCTACGCTTCCGTCTGCATCATAACTTGTTTCCTTTGTTTTATTTCCGTTATGGTCATATTTAAATGTATAGTAACCAT
This sequence comes from uncultured Lachnospiraceae bacterium, assembly GCA_902788555.1. Taxonomy (GTDB): domain Bacteria; phylum Bacillota; class Clostridia; order Lachnospirales; family Lachnospiraceae; genus Coprococcus_C. The sequence continues at coordinate 29,275 of CADAKQ010000025.1, read as the reverse complement.
CAATATTTCCATCTGTATCATATGATGTTTCCTTAATTATATTTCCATTACTGTCATATTCAAATGTCCAAAACCTATGTATACTTCCATCTGCATTATATACCGTTTCCTTTATCGGTTTTTCCTTATTTTCTCTATCTTCCGAACCAACCAAAAGTTCTTTTTCTTCCATCAGCAATATATCTTTTTCTTCAGATACAGACAAACAATGTTCATATTCTTCACCCGAATTTATCTCTTGCGCTTTTGTGTTTATAAAACTGATTCCGAATATTAGAGGTATCACACTCAAAACTGTCGTTATGGTTTTTTTTATTCTCATTTTTCTTTCTCCTATATCAAATCATTTAATAATTGCTTAGTAAATTGCCACACCATTACCCTGTAAGTAACAGCTTCTGCCTTCCCAGTCAATAGTCTGAGTGTTCGTTATAAGTGTTCCGTCAGCGTTAGCACATCCGTATTGGTTCTTAAATTCATCTCCTTCTCTGCCATCAGCCCACATAACCTTATCAGAGAATTGGAACCACTTGCCCATCTCCATGACACCGTATGCATTGGCATAATAGAGTACTGTTCCTGTTTTATCATAGGTTACTACATCTACATACATATAACCGAATACATCGAAGAAGCAGTAATCATCAACTTCATCTCCGGCTATAGTTTTCTTAACATTGGCAAAATCAGAGAATACTTCATGTCCTTCACTATCAAAATATATGACATGCTCACCATCAGGATGGTAGGTAAGTCTGTCCTTCATAGCTGTACCGTCTGCCTGGAAGAAATAAGTGAATTCACCGTCACACTTGAAATCATTAATTACGGGAACACCATTTGTATAACACCTTACATCTCCACTATCATCCTTGTAAAAATCAACTCCCTGATACGATGAAAACTCTATTCCAATCGGTTCAACAGCCTGTGCTGATGGGTATGCTTCATTTGGTGTTATATCATAAGGTTCATCAGATGTTACTTCTGGTGTTGTATCATCCGGCTTTTCCGGTGATTTTTCCGGTGTTGTGTCATCAAATTCCTCAGATGTCACTTCCGTTATTATATCATCCGACTTCTTAGGCTTTATCTCTGGTGTTGTATCATCACTATCCGTTTCTTTTGTTCCATTATTATCAGTATTTGTATTGCTCTTATCCGAATTATCATTTTCAGTATTTGTCTCATCAACATTTGTCTTTTCGTTCACGTCTGTTATTTGTTTCCATTTTGCATAATATACCTTATCTCCCGTTGATGTGTCTGAAATTACGGTTACCGGTAAACCTGTACAACCTTCATTTTCATACCAGCCCTCGAAAGAGTAACCATTTTTTATCACTTCAGTTGGCAAATTTGTATTTAAACCATAAACATAATATGAAGTATTGTCCTCGGAAATACTTCCTCCGTTTGTATTGAAAGTAACCGAATATTTTCTCCTTATAGTGTAAGAAGGTCTATAACAATCAATATAACTAATCGTCCAACCCGACTCATCTACAAATTCACAAGGTAATTGAATAGGATATCCTGTATTTATTGATCTTGGTGTTTTGATAAAGCGTATATTGCACTCTCCGCCAAACACAAACATATAGTATGGATGTCGATATATATCGAAACTACTTAAATCTAAGCTTTCCAAAGAACTACAGTTGCTAAACATATACTCCATATATCTTACATTAGTTGTATCAAAGCTACTCACATTTAAACTAATTAGCGCACTACATCCTCTAAATAATTCACCCATATTTGTTACATTACTTGTATCAAAGCCACTCAAATCTAAATTTGTTAAAGCAATACATTCTTTAAACATCCCCTCCATACTTGTTACATTGCTTGTATCAAAACCGCTTAAATCCAAGCTTGTCAATGCACTACAACGATAAAACATATAGTTCATATTTGTTACATTTTTTGTATCAAAACTGCTTAAATCCAAACTTGTCAGGCTACTACAACCAGAAAACATGCCACTCATATACGTTACATTACTTGTATCTAAACCGCTTAAATCCAAGCTTGTCAATGCACTACAACGATAAAACATATAGTTCATTTTTGTTACATTTTTTGTATCAAAACTGCTTAAATCCAAACTTGTCAGGCTACTACAACCAGAAAACATATTCCTCATATTGGTTACATTATCTGTATTAAATCCGCTCAAATCCAAACTTGTAAGGGCACTACAGCCAAACATACTTTCCATACTATTTACATTGCTCGTATCAAACCCGCTTAAATCCAAGCTTGTCAATGCACTACAGCCTGCAAACATTTGGTCCATATTTGTTACATTACTTGTATCTAAACCGCTTAAATCCAAGCTTGTCAATGCGCTACAGCTATTAAACATGCCACTCATATACGTTACATTACTTGTATCTAAACCGCTTAAATCCAAGCTTGTCAATGCACTACAACGATAAAACATATAGTTCATATTTGTTACATCATTTGTTTCAAAGCCATTTAAGCTCAAGCTTGTCAATAATCTACAAAAGTAAAACATATAACTCATATCTGTTACATTACCTGTATTAAATTTACTTAAATCCAAATTAGTCAACGCAATACAGCTATCAAACATATAACTCATATCTGTTACATTACTTGTGTCTAAACCATTCAAATCCAGACTTGCTAATGATCTACAGTAATAAAACATATAACTCATATTTGTTACATTACTCGTATTAATATTGCTTAAATTCAAACTATTAATATTACTACATTTAAAAAACAATCCCTCACAATCATCAACAATAACGCCTTCTTCAAATGTAATAGATTGAATTTCACCTGCATTACTAAAAAAACCTATAGCATCACTTATACCTTTATCCAAATCAGATAAAGCACTATCAATATGTACAACATACGTTTTTTCATTAATTATTACTCTCGCAGGAATTACAACATCACCTGTTGATTCACAGGATATAGCCGTAAATATGCCCTCATCCTCATCTACAGTTCCTATCAACCCATCTACAGTTACAGTTTCTGTTGCATAAACTTTTACTTCCATAAAAGACATAAGTCCTAAAAATAATATTAAACTTAATACAATCATTTTTTTACTCATACCATAACATATTGCTCTCTTTAAATTCTTCATCTCATTTTCCTCCCATCTCATAATAGACTATCAGCTTCTGGTTCATAGTAATTAGCTTTAATGCATCTGTCGATTAATTATTCATCACAATCCTTAAGAGTTTGTATATACGCATCCTTCCAATCATCTTAAGATACTTTTAATTATTTTCCTATATATTCCCCTGAGTATTTAACATATGCTTCACCATATCCCAATGATTTAATTGAATTTAAATTGTCATTAGCCGTGTCTTCTGATTCATATATTCCTGCTGTTACGACATAATACTTTTCACTATTCAAATTGCTCCAATCTGTGGAAACAATAACAACCGAATCTATTCCGTTTTCTGCTATTGATTTTGAAAAGTCCATGGCTTCTTCTTCATTTTTTGAACTATAACACCATATTCCATAAAAAGGTACTTTCCCTGTATTAGATTGATCTATAGCAGAATTTAAACTTTGCAAATTATCTTCAACAATATTATTATCTTCCGGTTTATTAAAATTATTTTTCGAATTTAACGGAACATAATTCTTTGATAGTTTTGGATCCACCCAACCTACCGCAAATCTATCATTTGCGACTTGAGCACCGGTATTATTTGATACTTTTATTTCCAATGTAATAGTTGAAGCCCCCGAAACATTTACACCATCAATATACAACGGAAGCGAACCGCCAGTAATAGCATCACTTGTATAAATCAACTGATCATCACAATACACAATTAAAACCATACTTAATTCAGTATTAAGATATGATTCGGTAGTTCCAGGTATTGCAAATTTACAAGAAAATGTATCATAATCATCTTTAATTGAATATTTTTTCCAGTATGAATAATATCTGTCAGGTAAAGTTATATAAGTATATGCGGCAAAAACTACTCCATTTCCCCCATAAACACCTGTATTATCACAAACATTTGAATTCCACTCTTCAAATTGATATGTATCCCACCATGAATCCTCATTAATCTCCGAGCCATAAGCCATAGGACTTAAAGTTGTCAAATCAAGTGGTCTAAAACTGTCAATTCTTTTTTCTTCTTCAATAATTGCACTATTATTAACAATATGCTTTTTAGGTTCTTTAAGTATTTCTATGGCAGCATCATAATTTTCAATGGCAAGTTGTTCTTCTGCATCATTAATTACTGCATTTGACCAATCATATTCTACACTTTCTATGCTCACTTCATATGCATCATTTTCTGTTAAATCATAAAGCTTCTGATATTCTTCAATAGCCGAAAGATAATCATGATTATCGAGACTTGTTTTTGCAGAGTTCTCAAGTTCAGCTATTTGTTCAGCAACATACGCCTCCTGTGCCTCTTCAATTTCAGCAATTTTGTTACTAAATTCTTCTTCATTATCCGGCAATATTTTTTTTGCCTGATTATAAAGTTCTATTGCTAAATCATAATCATAATTAGAAATATAACGTTCTGCTAATTCATCCACATTATCTAAATATTTTTGTTGTGATTCTGTAAGAAGATTCTGTGCGTCCTGATAATTTAAATCATCTTGCGCAACAGATGCAAATAAAGGAATCGCCTCATCATATTTTCCGGCTTCCATACATTCTTGAGCTGATGCATAAGCTTCCTTGGATTTATTAAGTTTATCTATATGAGATATTGCTGAACTCCTATATTGCATCAGAGAATCTCTTTCATGGCAGTTAATGTTATTTAGTGAATTTATTGCTTTGCTATAATCTATTTCATCTTTATTAAATTGCTCAACAACATAATCAATGTCTTTTTTTGCATTAATATTCTGAATTGCAGAAACCGCAATTAATGAAATAATAATAAGGGCTATGATTACCGAAGAAAGAACAATAATTTTTTTAACAGGTAAATCTTTTTTAATATTTTTATTAAAAAAATTACTTTTTAGGTTATCTGATTTATCAGAATTATTATTTATAATACAATCTTTACCTATTGATTTACTTTCCATTGAATCCAAATTGCTATAATCATCTATATTATGTATGGACTGAGACATGCTTTTTTTATCAGAAAAAACCGCAATATCTTCATTTATTTTTTGCTGTTGATTATTATCTAACATATCACTTATATTATGTTCTTCCTGTTTCGCTCCACAATATTCACAAAAAATAGAATAATCAATAATTTGTCTTCCACAATTAGTACAATACATAACCCACCAATCCTCTCTTTTTTCAAAAAAATATAATATCAAAAATCACTAATTACTTATACTGTTTATCATCTTCCATTTTTATGAAAATATCATTTTTAACATTGCTTAACATATTTCTTAATGTAAAATAAACCTCATAAACAATAACTCTTAACGAATATAATATAGAAATATTTTTTATAAAATCAAAAACAAATTCAAAGTGACTAATTTTAAATTCATTAACATATCCATCAGCATATAATTCAATCACATAATAAATATAAATTGCAAACTTTATGCATACACATATCATCGCAAATATCAATGCGTAATTGGCATATTGAATAATTTGTTCTTTGCTTTTAAAATAATTATCATCATACATTTCTCTCTTGTAATGTAATTTTTTGAAAGCAATTTTATCTTGAATTATTTTATCATTAGATACTTTAATATCTGATTTTTCTTGTACATTTTCATTATTAAAATAATAAAGTGTCTTAGCTCCACATATCGGACAGAATTTTGCTCCATCACTAAGCTGATAGTTACATTCGTTACAATACATTATTTTTTCTCCTTTTCAAACATTAAATTATTTATAATAATCATCTCACATATTTTTAACAAGGGAATGAATGTTACCGACTTTGATTAAACCTGCAACCGGCTGCCTGTTTTAAATACGATAGCATTCTTTTCCCATTCCTATCATACCTAAAATCGGACCCTATGGCTTTGCGTCACAAGATTTCCCTTGCTTTGCCCAAACAACTATGATTTTAATTAGATATTTATTATTATAGTCATTTTAACGACTATAGTCAAGTAAAATTGTAGAATTTGCTAGTTTATATTATATTTTTCTTGTAGTCATCTTCGCAACTATAGTCAAGTTGTAAAGCAGAAATTATACTTGTACTATAAAAAAACGAATGATAAAGGATAAAATGCACATAATATCTGTAAGTACATTTTATATAATATGGTAAATTAATATGATATGCTATGATCCATTTTGGAAAACATTGGAAGAATCAAGCGAATCGACATATACATTGATTACAAAGCACAAGATTTCAAGTGCTACAATTCACAAATTAAGAAAAAATATGCCACTAACGACCACTACACTTAATGATTTGTGTCGTATACTGTCCTGTGATATACAAGATATCGCCCGGTATATTCCCAGTGAAGATGACCAGCTTTTGTAATTCGATATTCTATTCTAATAAAACCCCCTCCAATTTAGACAAATATATATAAAAATGTTATACTTACCATAAAAATATGTTTTTTATACGTATATTATATAAAACAAAATGGAGGATTATTATGCCAAGAAAACAGTTTCTTTTATATATTTCATTTATTATTTTTATTTTTTCTCTGTCAGGCTGCGGAAAGGCTTCTGATTCAAATAAAGATAAACAAAAAATAACCGTAACCGAATCTGATAATGATATTGAGAATCAGCCTGATTATTCTGAGGATGATATTATAGTGGTATGCAACTACAGCAATTATGCATGGGGATATGAACAGGACGGATGGTTTATGGACGGAAGCGGTAACATATACAGCTACGATTTTTCAAACTATGATTATTATATTCTTTCCGGTAATGCTTCGAGTGATTATTCACTTATGGATGAACTCAAAATCATACAAAAGAACAGTAAGCCTACCAAAACCTGTGATAAGGGTACAGTAAACAAATTATATAGGGAAGGTATACAGATAGACCCCACTGCTGACTTTGTATATGAAGAAGCCGCTTATGACGCAGGACAAACAAACACATACTTTCACAATCCGGAAACAGACGAATTAATTTTGATAGAATCAAATGGAGATACCAATGCTATTCCGAAGGATATGCATGCCCGGATTTTTTCCGATTATATAAATAAGATGAGTACCGTCAGTGCCGACGGCGATATAGTAAATCTTTATACCTCAGACAATGCGGCTGTTGCAAATTCCCACTGCGGCTATATAGACGGTGCCGACGGAATGTATGTTTTATTTGATAAGCGTGAGCTACAGGCTTTTAAAAAACTGACGGGAATAGATATATCCGCCATGTTTCCGGATATCATAGATAGTGATGATTACTACGGGCCTTTCATCTACTTTGTCCAGATAACAAATGTCCCGACAACAGGGTATAATATTTCCTATGATGCTCTTTTAAAGCAGGGCGACAATTATATGTTTATCCCTTCCAAGGATTATTCTACTCCCGATCAGGACGAACCTGTCGGTGAAGCCATGGATGGATTTTGTACGGTTGCCGTCATATCTGACTATAATGACAACCCTCAAGACTATGATTATCTATCCTGGAACGGTCAGGCTATAAGCCAGCTTGATCCGTCTGACATATTGGATGTCGAAGAAAACGGCTTTGCTATGGAGTTCCCAAAAGAAGCAGCAGGAGATTACTATTTTTCAAGCGGCGTCGGAGGCTGGGGAACCACTCTTACCGTATATGAGGACGGAACCTTCGATGCATACTATCACGACAGCAACATGGGTGAATCAGGTGACGGATACGACGGGACAACATATATAGGCAACTGTTATGGCCGATTTATAGTTGACGAGAAACAAAGTGATTATATTTATAAGATGTCAATCGAAATAACAGGTCACTCCACTACCGATGAAGAGTTTATAGAAACCTATGACTACAACGGTACAGAATACAGAGAACGTAATGTATACAGCGATGTATACGGCTTGGACGGCGGTACGACATTTATGCTTTATTTAGAAGGTGTCCAAACCTCCGAGCTTCCTGAAGGTTTCATCACATGGATGGCTATGCCTCGTGCATGGGGCGAAGACACCCCCGAAACACTTCCATTCAACGGAATCTATAATGTCGAAGAAGATTGCGGATTCGGGCAGTAAAAACCCGGTTTATCCAACAAAGTCGATGTTTTTTCTTATATGGCTATAAATCTGGGCTTTTCCTCGTGTTCTGTTAGCCACAATCTGCTTATTCTTCCGGAAATTACTTGGATATGGCTATAAATCTGGATTTTTCCTCGTGTTCTGTTAGCCACAATCCGCTTATTCTTCCGGAAATTACTTGGATATGGCTATAAATCTGGGCTTTTTCCCGTGTTCTGTTAGCCACATCCTATTTTAAATATTAATCAATTATGCCTTCGTAGCTTAAAACTACAGAAAAAGAACGGCTTAGTGCTATGAAAAAAGTAGGTCATAACTAACAGGATGAGCGAAAATCAATATTTTTTCTATTTTCTTGCTCATCAGGCTTGGTTTGAGGCTTATCCAATTTATAGCCATATATGGAAGCTCACAAAAAATAAGAAACATACAAACACTTATTCAATCACGCGTAGCGTGTCGGCAGGATATGGGGGTAACTTCCGACTCAGAAACTATATGGATGCGACATCATATACAGATCTTAGAAAGGACCGTTTTGAGACGTGTTCACTTAGCGAAATGTAATGAAGAAACAGGGCTATAAAGCTTTTACATTTATGTAAAAAAGCTTTATAGCCCTGTTTCTGAAATTATATTGAGCTTAGTGAGCCTACGTCGAAAACGAGCGAGAGCGTGTCCATCTAAGACCTGATATATGATGAGCATACTTTAAGAAACTACATCCGGTAGTTACACCCTCTATATCCTGCCGACCCTTTATGCTACAAATCGATATTTAGCTAATCATCGCTCCTGCCGGCATATCCTTCTCAGCAGTCAAAAGTGCAAGATCTCCATTGAAATCCTCAGCACAAAGAAGCATACCCTCTGATAAAACTCCGGCAAGCTTGGTAGGCTTGAGGTTGGTTATTACGACAACCTTCTTTCCGACCATCTGCTCAGGAGTATAGTAATTCTTAATTCCCGATACTATCTGAAGAACCTTACCGTTCACCTGAACCTGTGAGCAAAGGAGCTTCTTTGAATCCTTTACCTCCTCGCAGGATAAGATTTCTCCCATTTGAAGAGACATCTTATTAAACTCATCTATGGTAATTTCTTCCTTCTGCTTAGTCTCTATGGTAGGGATCTTAAGCTCAGGTTTCTTTTCCTTCTTAGGCTTTTCTTCCTCAGGCTCTTCCTCCTTGGACGGGAAGCGTATTTCTATCTCGTCAAGCATCTTCTCAGTATCTATTCTTGCAAATAAAATTTCCGGCTCGGAAGTAACCTTACTTCCCGATGGATAAAGTCCGAAGCTTGAAAGCTCTGTTACTCTCCTTTTTTCAGCATTTAACTGCTTTAATATCTTTTCTGAGGTCTCAGGCATAAATGGTTCAAGAAGCGAAGCTCCGACAATTATGCTCTCTACAAGATTATATAAAACTGTGTTAAGTCTGTCCTTATGCTCATCATCCTTGGCAAGTACCCAAGGCTCAGTTTCATCTATATATTTGTTACATCTTCTGAACAGATTAAAAATCTCTGTAATGGCATCGGCTACCCTAAGCTTGTCCATACAAGTATTAACCTTCAATCTTGTATCCATAACGACCTTCTTTAAATCCTCGTCTACAGGCTGACTGTCTCCGGAATTAGTAACCACACCGTCAAAATACTTATTGGACATAGATATAGTTCTGTTTACGAGGTTGCCAAGGGTATTGGCAAGGTCAGAATTAATTCTTTCTATAACGAGTTCCCATGAGATAAGTCCGTCATTTTCATAAGGCATCTCGTGAAGAAGGAAATATCTTACAGCATCTACTCCGAATAAATCAACCATGTCATCTGCATAAATTACATTTCCTCTTGACTTACTCATCTTATTGCCCTTGTTGTTACCCTGTAAGAGCCACGGGTGTCCGAATACCTGCTTTGGTAAAGGAAGTCCGAGTGCCATAAGCATACACGGCCAATAAATGGTATGGAATCTTAATATGTCCTTACCGATTAAGTGAAGGTCTGCCGGCCAATACTTCTTGAAGTTTTCATCTGAAGGCTCGTCCACCTTATATCCGAGTCCGGTAATATAGTTTGATAATGCATCTATCCATACATAGATTACATGCTTCGGGTCAAAATCAACCGGAATTCCCCACTTAAAGGATGTTCTTGACACGCACAAATCCTGTACACCCGGAAGAAGGAAATTGTTCATCATCTCATTCTTTCTTGATTCCGGTTGAATGAAGTCAGGATTTGAATTTATATATTCAATAAGCTTAGGTGTATATTTCTTAAGCTTGAAGAAATAAGCTTCCTCCTTTGCAGGCTGAACCTCACGTCCACAGTCAGGGCACTTGCCGTCAACTAACTGTGACTGTGTAAAAAAGGACTCGCAAGGAGTACAGTACATTCCCTCGTACTCTCCTTTGTAGATATCTCCCTTATCATAAAGCTTCTTGAAAATCTTCTGAACCTGCTTCTCATGATCTTCATCTGTAGTTCTGATAAACTTATCATACGATGTATTCATTAAATCCCAGATACCTTTAATCTGTGAAGAAACATCATCAACAAATTCCTTTGGTGTTGAAAGATTTTCAAACGCCTTTATCTCAATCTTCTGTCCATGCTCATCGGTTCCCGTTTGAAATCTTACATCATAACCGACAAATCTCTTATATCTTGCTATGCTGTCTGCCAAAACTATCTCATAGGTGTTACCTATATGAGGCTTACCTGAGGTATATGCTATGGCAGTTGTGATATAATATGGTCTCTTTGACATCTTATTTCCCCCTTTATTAATATCAAAGGCAGATTATCTCTGCCTTTATAAGTATTTATCCTACTCTTAATCTAAACTTTTGTTCATCACGTTCGTCATCGACTATTTCTATCTGTCCGCCTAAGGCTCTTATCTTGCCATCGAAGTCCTCATATCCTCTTAAGATATATTTTATATCCTCGATTGTACTATAGCCATCTGCGGCAAGCGCTGCGATAACAAGTGCAGCTCCGGCTCTTAAATCCGGTGCAACAAGATTTGCTCCCGTGTATTTTTCAACTCCGGTTATTATAGCGGAGTTACCTTCAACCTTTATCCTTGCTCCCATACGCGCCAGTTCATTTACATATTTGAATCTGTTTTCAAATATGCTCTCGGTAATAATACTGTTTCCTGTTGAAAGTGCAAGTGTCGTAGCCATCTGCGGCTGCATATCTGTCGGGAATCCCGGATAAGGAAGTGTTTTTATCTGTGTGGACTTCATCCTTCCGTCAGCCATAACTCTAATGGAATCATCATATTCTATAACTGTTGCACCTATCTCTGAAAGCTTTGAAGATATAGCCTCCATATGCTTAGGAATAACATTTTTTATAAGTATGTTTCCCTTAGTCGCTACCGCCATCGTCATAAATGTACCTGCCTCTATCTGGTCAGGAATTATGGAGTATTCCGTTCCGACAAGCCTCTGTACACCACGTATTCTTATAACATCTGTACCCGCACCCTTGATATTGGCTCCCATACTGTTAAGGAAGTTCGCAACGTCAACTATGTGCGGCTCCTTTGCCGCATTTTCTATAGTGGTCTTTCCTTCTGCAAGAACTGCCGCCATCATAATATTTATAGTTGCACCAACAGTTACAACATCCATATATATATGACGTCCGATAAGGTTCTCAGCCTGTGCCACCACCTTACCGCCACTTACTATATCTACTTTGGCTCCAAGTGCCTCAAAGCCTTTGATATGCTGGTCAATAGGTCTAAGTCCTATATCACAGCCACCCGGAAGTGCCACCTGTGCATACTTAAATTTTCCGAGCATCGAACCCAAAAGATAGTAGGATGCTCTTATTTTTCTTATGTATTCATCATCCACACAGAGATTATCTCTGTCTATGGTTTTACCGCATATTGATACTGTGTGTAAATCTATATATTTAACCGTAGCACCAAGAGCCTCTATCGCTCTTAAAAGTACCTTCGTATCTTCTACATAAGGAACATTTTCGATAATACATTCATCATCAGTAAGAATAGCCGCAGCGAGAATACCCAAAGCAGCATTCTTAGCACCGGCAATTGTTACTTCTCCATCTAAAGGCACCCCGCCTTTAATAACATATTTTTCCATTTCACACCTCTTGACTTTATGTATTAGGCTTATACATAGTCTTATGAATTATATCACAAATATATGAGGCAGGCAAGCACGAAGTGCTTATTTGTCAGCTTCACAGTAAATACATCTGTATACTCTGTTTTTTTCGTCAGTTAGCACAAATATCTGTGGGATATCCGGCTCAACAGAGGTAATGCAACGGGGATTTTTACATTTTTTAACATTTATAAGCTTCTTGGGAAGAGCAACCTTCTTCTTCTCTATAGTCTGACCATCCTTAATTATGCTAACCGTTATATCAGGATCGATATACCCGAGCACATCAAGATTAACATCATATTCCTGATCTATTTTAAGGATATCCTTTCTTCCCATTTTATTACTCGTAACATTTTGAAGTATAGCTATACTGCAATCCAGCTTATCAAGCTCAAGGTCATGATATACCTGAAATGCTTTTCCCGCAGAAATATGGTCTAATACAATTCCATTTTGTATACTGTCTACCTTCATTTATACATTCACCCCCAAAAGTGTAAGAATAAGTGCCATACGCACAAATTTTCCGTTTAACGCCTGTCTGAAATATGCTGCACGCGGGTCATCATCAAGCTCTGTGGAAATTTCATTTACACGTGGCAGCGGATGCATGATTGAAAGTGTCTCCTTGGCATTTTTCAGCTTACTTTTATCTAATATATATGTGTCCTTCAAACGTACATAATCAGCCTCGTTGAAGAATCTTTCCTTCTGAACTCTGGTCATATAGATTATATCAAGCTCCGGCATAACCTCTTCCATAGTTGTTACTTCCCTATAATCTATATTATTCTTTTCAAATACTTCTGTGATTATATAATCAGGAACCTTCAGCTCCTTTGGCGATATAAGAATGAACTTTATACCCTCATATCTGGAAAGCGCCTTAATAAGAGAATGTACGGTTCGTCCAAATTTCAAGTCACCGCAAAGACCTATCGTAAAATTATTTAAATCTCCCTTTTCACGTTTAATTGTAAGAAGGTCTGTAAGTGTCTGAGTAGGATGATTGTGACCGCCGTCACCTGCATTTATAATAGGAACAGGTGATACCATGGAACCAAGCATCGGAGCACCCTCCTTAGGATGTCTCATAGCTATTATGTCTGCATAGCAGCCTACTACCCTTATGGTATCTCCCACACTTTCACCCTTCGTCGCTGATGACGAATCAGCAGAAGAAAAACCAAGTACATTTCCGCCTAATTCCATCATAGCTGCTTCAAAGCTAAGTCTGGTTCTTGTACTTGGTTCAAAAAATAATGTAGCAAGTTTTTTACCCTTACATACCTCGCTGTATTTTTCCTTATTCTCAATAATATCAAGTGCGAGATTAAGTATACTATCAATCTCTTCAACGCTTAAATCGGTTGGATCAATTAAATGCTTCATTATTACCCTCCCATCATTTGCAATCAGAATTGACACACAGTTTACCGCCTATCCTGCTGCAAACTAATAATAATTCTAACAGATATAATATTACGAAAGCCCCTGTCATGTCAACCTGAACTAATTATTTATTGTCTTTGTTATTTTTATATTGTTGCCGTTAAATATTTCCTCAATTTTCTTCTTGTCTTCCCTGTTACATACAAGAACATACTGCTTTCTGTTAGCTCTTATCTTTAAAATTATAGTACTACCATCATTTTCGTCGTAAACAAGCTTATAGCTTTTCATAAATTCCCACTCAATAAATGTGGTATCTATAAGCACACCTGATTCAGTAATTCCGCTCTGTATCTTAGTTTGAAGGATTATAAATAAAACCATACAGATAACTGCAGGCATAAAAATATAATATCGGAAGGCAATCATAACAACCGCAAATATAAGTCCAACATTTGCCATTATTATTTCATAACCGCTCATTCTATGATGAAGCCTGCTTGCAATTATAATTTCTTCCTGCCTTTTAATGGCTGATATACAAAGCCACACCGATATACCAAAGCCAAGAAAAAGCACCATACCAAGTATGGTAATCCAATACTTCCAATCCATTAATTAACTCCACAAATTTTGTCAGGAGCACGCACCTTGTTACGTCAAATTTGTCAAAATCAGCAGACTGTATATAAAAATGTGCTTAGCATGGCGTTAAGTAACACGCGCCATGCGAGTACATTTTTATATACAGTCTGAGTCGGCAAAAAATAACAAGGTGCGTATCCCTGACACAATTACCCAATCCTATTTACTGTTTATGAGAGTATACATTACAGCCTTCTCTGCATGACGTCGGTTTTCCGCCTCATCTAATATTAGGTCAAGATTCTTCATTTCAACACTCTTTGAAATCTCAAAGCCGACATGCATAGGCATATCATGCATAACAACCGCATGACTTCCCTCAAGGAAGGCATCATTTATCTGGTACGGCATCATTTTAGACATAATTTCAGCCTTTTTTTCTGCAAACTCCGGATTGTTGAAAAATTCCATATCAACCCAAGTGTCGGTATAAAGAATATCCATTTCCTTTACATAGGTCTTGGCTTCTTCGATAGACATTGCAGGATTAAGCTCTACATAATGTCCTGTGGCTTTTGCTTCCTCATAGAAATCTTCTCCACATGCCGTATTATTTATAAGCGGCGTAAGTCCGTAAAGAGTTCCCTTCTTCATCTTCGCAAAAAATTCTACAAGTGAATTAAATACATTATTCTTTGCCCCTATATAAAGAAGCTTTACATCAAGGCTTCCGAAATGATCAATAATCGTAAGTGCATCTGCAAGTATCTGGCATGGATGATAGGAATTATCGCAGCCGTTTATAAACGGAACAGTTACATTTCTTCCGAAAAGCTCAACCGTTTCATTCTTAACAAGACGTGCCATAATAATATCAACATTTCTGCATACGTATTTTATTTCCGAAACCGGCTCTCCGAGTACAAAGTTTGAATCCTCCCAAAGCTGGTTAAAATATGTTCCGCCAAGCTCTGTTATACCTGTTGTAAATGAAAGGAAAGTTCTTGTTGAAGTTTTCTCAAATAAAGTATAAAGCTTCTTTCCCTTAAGTGCCTCGCTGTACTTCTCGGGATTCTTTTTCATATCCTGAGCAAGCTCGAGAATCTCCATAAGTTCATCAGCAGTAAAGTTTTTAAAATTAAGCATATTCTTCATAATTAAATCTCCTATAACTAATTATATCATACAATTCACAGGTCGGATAAGATTAGACAAATCCATAAGCAGGTACTTTGAGGAAGCCGGCACTTAGCGAGGTCTTTTCGAGCTTAGTACCGCTGCGTCCGAGAGTAGCGAGAGCGTGCCTGCGATGGATTTAGTCTAATCTTATCCGACCGTCATTTTATAAATATGACTTCAATTTGTCAGCCATATCGGTACGCTCCCATGGAAGGTCGACATCGGTTCTTCCGAAGTGTCCGTAGGCTGCTGTCTGTTTGTAAATAGGTCTTCTTAAATCAAGCATCTTTATTATGCCTGCAGGTCTTAAATCGAAGTTTTCTCTTACGATTTCAACAAGCCTTTCATCCGAAAGCTTACCTGTTCCAAAGGTATCTATCATAATTGATGTAGGTCTTGCAACACCGATAGCGTATGAAAGCTGTATCTCGCATTTATCTGCTATTCCTGCTGCCACAATATTTTTTGCAACATATCTTGCAGCATAGGCTGCCGAACGGTCAACCTTGGTGCAGTCCTTTCCGGAAAATGCTCCGCCGCCATGACGTGCATATCCGCCATAGGTATCAACTATTATCTTACGTCCCGTAAGTCCACTGTCTCCGTTAGGTCCGCCGATTACAAATCTTCCTGTAGGATTGATGAAGAACTTGGTGTTTTCATCCACCATCTCCTTTGGAAGTATCTCATCAAATACATATTTCTTAATATCCGCATGAATCTGCTCCTGAGTAACCTCTTCACCATGCTGGGTTGAAAGAACAACCGCATCAAGTCTTGCCGGCTTGCCGTTTTCATCATACTCTACGGAAACCTGTGTCTTTCCGTCCGGTCTTAAATAAGGAAGTGTTCCGTTCTTTCTGACCTCTGTAAGTCTTAAAGCCAGCTTGTGTGCGAGTGAAATAGGATAAGGCATAAGCTCAGGTGTTTCGTTTGTCGCAAAACCAAACATCATACCCTGGTCACCGGCACCAATTGCCTCTATCTCATCATCACTCATCGTATTTTCCTTAGCCTCGAGTGCCTTATCAACACCCATGGCAATATCCTTTGACTGCTCGTCTATAGCTGTTATTACTCCACAGGTATCACAGTCAAAGCCGTATTTTGCTCTGTCATATCCGATACCTCTTATGGTATCACGAACGATTTTCTGTATATCCACATAAGCCTTTGTTGATATCTCACCCATAACAAGCACAAGACCTGTAGTTATTGCTGTTTCACACGCAACACGACTCATCGGATCCTGCTTAAGCAATTCATCAAGTATCGCATCTGAAATCTGGTCACAGATTTTATCAGGATGTCCTTCTGTTACTGATTCTGATGTAAATAATAATTTCTCCATTTTTTCCTCCATAAAATTAAAAGAATCCGGCAAGCAACCGGATTTGAAAACAAATATGCTCAAATCCTCTTATTGCTCGACTACCAATTAGTATCGCTCAGGACGGCACCTTCCGACCTTGTCGGGGTTGCCATGGCTTCACAGTCCCTTATGACTCCACCATTCTGAATAAGAGAGTTCTCTTATAAAATATATTCATACAATACTCTATTATATCCTGCTTGTCAAGAATAAAGTGTTTTTCTCAAAACACGATTATATAGTACCTTACAAAAGAAATATATAAAGTCGCACACAAAAAGGGGCGTTGATTCAAACGCCCCTCATATCTCATTTAATATAAAGCCACTCCGTTTCCCTGCATATAACAAGGTCTGCCTTCCCAATCAAAGGTAGGTGTGTTGGTAAGAAGTGTTCCGTCGGAATTAGCATAACCGTATCCGCCTGCTATACCGACAGCTTCCGTTCCGTCCGCCCAAACAACGGTATCTGAAAACTGAAACCACTTGCCCATCTCCATTACCCCGTATGGATTAGCATAATAAAGCACTGTTCCGCTCTTGTCATAGGTAAGTACATCTACGTACATGTAACCAAATACATTAAAGAAGCAATAATCATCTACATCTTCACCTGCAATGGTTTTTTTAACATGCGCAAAATCACTGAATACCTCATGTCCGTTCTCATCAAAGTATATAACGTGTTCTCCGTCCGGATGATAAGTAAGTCTGTCTTTCATGGCGGTACCGTCAAGCTGGAAATAGTAGGTATATTCTCCGTCACACTTAAAGTTATTAATTACCGGTTTGCCGTTGTCATCATAACATCTTACATCGCCATCCTCATCTTCATAAAAATCACATCCCTGATATGAGGCAAACTCTTCTCCCACAGGCTCAACCTTTTCTTCGGTTGATTTTTCGCCGGCTTTATCGTCAGTCTTATCGTCGGATTTTGTTCCTGTTTTATCGTCAGTCTTATCGCCTGTTTTTGCTTCTGTCTTGTCATCGCTCTTTTGTTCATCGGACTTTTCATCCGCCTTGGTATCGGTGTTACCATCTGATTTTTTGTCTGTATTATCATTGGTATTGTCGTCGGATTTATCATCAGTCTTGGTTTCGGTTTCACTTCCGGTCGTATTATCCGAATCACTGTCGGATTTTTTATTGTCATCCTTATTTTCGTTATTCTCAGTTTTATTGTCTGCCTTAGCAATCTCTACCAAAATCTTTTCAGATGAAATATCATTATAATTTGTATCTCCGACAACCTTATAATACACCTCATATGTTCCTACCTCGGTTTTTGCAATATCGGCTATTTCCTTACTCCATTTACTTCCATCCAGACTATAATACAACGTTCCGTTGGAAACCCTTCCACCTGTAATAAGTACCTGAGGTTCTCCGGTGTAAACAAGTCCGCTTACAGCTTTAGGTATAGTCGTAATAACAGGATTCGCTTTGATAATTGATGCTATAGCAACAGTCTGTTGATTTGATTCCGCAAGGATATAATTAGCTAAACTTTCTCCACCCAAAACTAAATCCGTAATATTTACCGTCTTATCAGAATTTGCCAAAGCATCGGAAAATGTACCGACAGCCGAAACAGTTAAGCTATCCCCATCAACTAAACCATCATATATTACATCCGAATAATCAAGTACAGCCTTAGTTGTTTTATCATAGGTTTTATCATTAGCCTTAATACCACTTACGGTAACAGGTCTTTTCTCTATAGTAAAGGTCATCGTAACAGTACCAAAATTAGTATCTCTTCCGATTATTGTAACCGAATACGTTCCGGCATTTTTCGGTTCATCCTCACTAAACACAACTGAATAATCTGTATTTTCAATTAATTCTACTTCATCTTTTATAACTTTTATATCCGGTTTCTTAGTCTGACCGT
Source organism: uncultured Lachnospiraceae bacterium (assembly GCA_902788555.1). Classification (GTDB taxonomy): domain Bacteria; phylum Bacillota; class Clostridia; order Lachnospirales; family Lachnospiraceae; genus Coprococcus_C. Next base: position 10,480 of record CADAKQ010000025.1, on the reverse strand, counting down.
CATATAAAAATGTATCCGCAGAAAGACTCACCATATTGCTCTTTAGCACCGGCTCCAGAATATTGAAGTTTGCACTTTTTTCTCCCGTAAAATTTTCTTTTCCCATCGCAGTAACCGTTGCAGGTAAAATATCCGTACTTTCATTGATATTATTCAAATATGAAACAGTATAATTAAGTCCCTCTATAAGCTTTATCCCGTTTAGTGTAACCTGCGGTTTTGGTTCTATGGCATCTCCCGTATAGGCATAATCCGACTCCGTCAAAACAATTTCAGATTCGGAAATATCCAAAGGCTCCGTCATCTGAAGAACTGCGGTATAATATATTGTTCCACCATAGGTCACTTCATAATAAACGACATTCGTCAGACCCAGATAATTAAACATTTTAGCATAGCTTGTATAATCATCTGAGATGAAGGTTAAATTATTATGAAATCTTTTTATCTTTGTATTCATCATTTTTGCGCGCTCCAAACTGCAATCGGATGAATTAAAATAAAAGCCCGCCATATTATAATATGTGCCCGAAAAGTTGTCGTTTATATTCTCAGGCAAGGCATAAAGCCAGGTATTTCCAGTATTTTCAGGCTTAAATGCAGTATGTGATGTCTCAAAATCACTTTGCGGCATACCAAAATATTTGTCATAAAACTTCTCATCACTCAAATCATCCCATGTCAAATCCATATACATATAGGTTGTTCCACCATCACAGGAAACCACATTCCATGCATGACCGCCACCACCGCCTGAGCCGGCTGTTCCCACTATGTAATAATTAGGTATGTCAAGATAATTCATCATAAGAGAAAAGGTATCGGCATATCCCTCGCAAACAACTTCATTGTGTCCATCAAATACCCCCTGTACGCTGTGAGCCCACTTTTCTTCAACAGGGACACCACCGTCATATGCGTAATCTACATCCTGAATAATCAGGTCATGAATTACCGCAATTTTATCAAGTGTATCGTCTAAGCTATTAGCCATCTCAGCATACTTTTCAGCTCCTGCTTCAATCTTTTCATTAATTGCATCTCTGTCACTTATCTTAGAATATTCCTCTTCCGTACAAAGATAAATGGAAGTATCATTATTTAATAGCGAATTACTAATCCAATAATACGCCGGATGGTCATAATCATATGCAAAATACGCCTGATATGCCTCGTCTAATGAAATACCAAGAGAAGAATAATTTAAAATACCAATTATATAAATATAATTTGTTATAGTTTCTGAGCCCTCTGAATCCACTGTGTAAGTAACTTTCGTTGCTTTCAAATCCTTTGTAGCATTCATAAAAGAATCCGCCACAGCATCCATATTATTATAAAATTCTTTTTGTGCTTCTTTAGTCAAAGCATTATAGCCAACCGTTCCGACACCCTTTGAAAAAACAGATTCCACATACGAAGCAGAATTAATAACATTTTCTACGTATCTTAGTCCGTCGGTATCCTCTTTCTTTTCTTCGACATCTTCAACATAATGTATCTCGGCAGGCTTCCATCCGCCAACCGGCATATATTCATCAACAGCCTCCGTTACAGACAAGGCTTCGACATCATCTGAAGCTTCCGTATCATTTTCCAATCCTGCATCAGTTGAAGCTTCCATTTCAATCTCGGCCTCAGTATCGGTTATATCTTCCGCATGAACCATAAAGCTGTTTGACGAAGAAAGGACTGCCGTCATTATTATGTATGTTACAATCTTCTTTAATTTTCTTTTCATAAAAACCTCTTTCTATACTATGAATAAAGCTTATTCAACAAAGCAATCAAATGTATCACATTTCAACTATTATTCTATCTATTTTCCCGATTTTTATCAACAGTTTTTTACATAATATAATAGGAAAATCCCCACAGCCGAAGTTACCTTCAACCATGAGGATTTTTACGTATATATAGGGGTGTACTATAATCTTTTTTTAATTGCACAAGCGAGCTCATTTTGAGCTTCGCTTTCGGTTTCATGCTGCTTCCAGGTTACTTTCACATCATCATCCTTAAATCTCGGAATGATATGCATATGAAAATGGTTTACTGTCTGTCCTGCAACCTCGCCATTGTTTTGAACTATATTAAGCCCGTCACAGCCGGTTTCTTCTTTTATAGCCTTCGCAACAACAGTAGCAAATGAGAATATCTTTGCTGCCATCTCGGCATCAAGCTCAAATATATTATCGGAATGCTCCTTCGGAATTATTAGTGCATGTCCCTTATTTGCCGGAGCAACATCAAGTATACACTTAAAATCATTACTTTCATAAATTGTTGCAGACGGGATATCTCCCCTCGCAATCTTGCAGAATATGCAATCTTCTTTAATCATCTTCTTTACCTCCTATTTGTGACAAGGCTTACGCCCCGTGTCACACTCTAAAGCCTCTGTTACTGTAGTCTGCACCGGAAAGACTTTCATTTAAGGTTCCCTTACCATAGGTAAGACCTGCATATACCTGATGGGTATTTTTCATAACAGGTTCCTCATCGTCCATCTCGTGCAGCTTCTCGAAGCCGGTACGAAGATTATCCATCATATTCTGACATCTGTCAAGCTCGCATGGCATTCTCTTAACTGACGAATCTATAAGCTTTGTATAAATGTATCTTAAAATATTAAGATAGGTTCTGCCCTTTTCATCTGCCGGATTTATCGCAGACATAAGTTCATTGTGTACCTTCTTTGCCTGATTGATATTTTTTAGATATTCATCCTTTTCTTCTTTTTCATATGCGGAAAGTGCATCCTCCACATATACCTTTTCCATATCAAACAGAATAAGTATAAGGCCGCTATGGTTTGCCTGTGTTATTCTTAAGGTAAATTCCTTTTTTAACTCGCTGGTCATTTAAACCCTCCTACTGCAAAAGCTGTAAAAGTGATTCCGGTCTTTCGTTAGACTTCTGCATCATTGATATAGCTGCCTGTGAAAGTACATCCTGCTGTGTATAATTGGTCATTTCCTCAGCCATATCGGTATCCATGATTCTTGAATATGCGGCTGTTAAGCTTTCACCCTGAACCTCAAGGTTATCATATATGTCATTGAGTCTGTTTTCGTAAGCGCCGAGTCTTGAACGGATATTTGATACCCTCTTAACAGCCTCATCTAATGCTTCGATTGCCTTTGATGCATACTCGTTAGTATACATTATAAGATTATCTATCTTAAGTGACTTGGAGCTTACACTTGGTATATCAAGCTTTAACTCCTCACCCGAATTTGCTCCCGTCTGAATCGTCATAACGCCTGCCGTAAGTACCTCTATAACAGTATCAGTCTCTGCAGGGTCGTAGGTCTCAGGGTCAACATCCACAAGCATTTCAAAACCGTTTCTGTCGATTATTCTTATGGAATTACCCTCAGAAGTATAGGTTGCGGTTGTGCTAAAGCCCTTATCCGAAGGTGTGATGCTGGCAACACAGTCCTTACCTACCTCCTTATCGCCATCTGAAATTCCAAGCAATGCTTCAAGCTCAGGATTATCTATGCTTATCTCTACTCTTTCGTCCTTACCGTATCCCATGGTTCGGAATATAACAGGTGCACCCGAAGAAAAATCAGCCTCGGTATCACCACCGTCATTTGAAGCAAATACATCTATGCCTATCTTCTTTAAATGCTCCTGAAGGCTTTCATAAACCTCTGTCATGGACATTCCTTCAGTTATCTCAACAGTAAAATTATTAACCTTAAATGAACCTGCCTGCTCCTTACTCACAGTAGCACCGGAATATGAAAAGCCTGTTGTATAGGTTGCTCTTTCAGCAAGTGCTGTAACGCTCAACTCGTATTCACCTGCGTTTACTTCTGTTGAAATATATGTAGTCTGGATGCTGTAAACGCTTGATAGACTTCTTCTTGATACCGAACCATCCAAAAGCTTCTGGTCATTGAATGCAGTTGTATCAACTATCTGGTCTATCTCCTTGGCAAGCTCATCTATCTCCATCTGAATCATATCTCTGTCGTCTTCTGAAAGTACATCATTTGCCGCATGAACAGCAAGCTCTCTCATTCTTTCAAGTACGGAATGTATCTCGTTAAGTCCTCCCTCAGCCGACTGTATAACCGATATACCGTCATTGGAATTTAAGGACGCTCTGTTCAATCCTCTAATCTGTGAATCCATCCTTGTGGATATGGCAAGTCCTGCCGCATCATCCGAAGGATTGGTAATCTTATTTCCCGAAGATAGTCTTGACATGGACTTTGCTATATTATCATTTACTCTTGCAAAATGGTCACTTGCATTAAGTGCCAATGAATTATGGTTTATTCTCATACTCTATTACCTCACTTTTTGCACATACGCTTTACAGCTTTCGTTTAACAAATCTATTAGTTTTATCGGCGTAAAGCATCCTTTAATTAACCACTTATATCTGCTAATCCTCTTACCAGTGAAACTGCCGTCTCATAAAGTGTCCTCTCGGATGCATCAAAAGCTTCTCCATCAAAAAGGGTGATTTCTTTTAATCTGCCAAGGCTTATGCCTGTAGTTTCATAGCCTCTATCCGTTAAAAATCTTCCGAATTCTTCAGACAGGCTCATAAGCATATTATTACCATCACTTGTGTCCGATATAATATGTCCATAAAGTGCCTTTTGCTGGGTAACTCTTATCTGACAGGAAATATTGTCCAATTTCTTTGTAGGCATATTTATATTTATACTTCCCTTATTTTCAGAATCATGCTCTATACTAAGATTGATTACATTTATGCCTTCCTCAGTTCTTACAGGTATTCGGAAATTCTCCCTCTTTGCCATGTGGCTCATGATATTAAAGCCTGCATTTATAGTCTTTACCGAAGCAAGCTCCTTACTTCCCAAACGTCCTGATGCACCCATACGATACATCATTTCCGTTATCTGATTTCTTAAATCATCATATTTCTGTGACATTTCTTCACTTCCGCGAAGGCTTTCCAATATGCTGTCCATCTCAAACTGCGAAAGGTCTATATCGATATCCTCACCCAACATGGAATCCGTCATATTTTCGGTTTCACCGTCGATAAGCTTATCTTTCTCGTCAGTATCAAATTTCATATCCGCAAGAAGCTCGTATACAAGGCGGTATATGCCGCCCGGAGTATTTATCATATTGTCAACCGCAAAGGCATTTACCATAGAAAGCTCTATATTATTTTCTCTTATGAATTCGGTTACTTCCTCTCCAAGCTCATTAAAGCTTTCTATATCCTCTGCAACAGACTCTTCCTCAAAAGGAGCAACATCCGGTTTTTCCTTGAATGCCCTTTCAATCTGCTCATCTATGCGGGAGCCCTTTACGTTGATATCGGAAAGTGCACCAAAGGCATCATCAACCGATACATCAACTCCGGCATTTTTGCGACTTCTCATGGCTGAAAGTAAATTTCTGACCGTAAGACGACTGCTGTTCGCAAATAACCAGCCTGCCTCTCTGTCTCCCGACTTGGCAAGCTTATCCATCATACGATATATGCCTATGTAGCTTGCTCTTTCCTCGGGGCTTACCTCGCCCTTTGCCTCCATATCTCTTAAATAAGAAGCAAAATCCTCTGCCTCGGTAACGCCCTCGTTATATCTTCTGTCGCGCAGTTTTTTATTTAAATCCTCGATATCCGTATCAAGTGGATTGATATTTTCCTTAATCATTCCGAGCACGGCTTCAGGATACAGATTGCTTATAAGCTCATTAACCTGTCTGTCATAATTTACAACTTCGGTTATATTAGCTTCCGTAATCTCAATTCGATTATAGCCAAGGATTCTTACTGCACGCTCTGTCTCATCATTAACCGGCATATCCATACTTTCTAAGATATCATTGACATTAGCAAAGGCTTTTCTTATACTGTCACCCATATCATATCTCGGTGCTGTTCCGACAGCCTCGTAGCTTCTTACCACAGTTTCAAATCTTGCCTCATTCGTCTGCCCGGATGCCTTTATATCCGTGTTAGGCTCTGAAACCGTCGAAGCTCTCATCGCATATTCGGCATTTGTTGCCACCGCCCTCATATAAAGGGAATTAACCGTAAATTCACTCTTTTCAGATAAAGGTGCGGCAAGAATCTCTGCCGGTGCATTTTTTATTTCATTAACCTTACCCATAAATTCATTGTAGGTAAGTATATTTTCATTTGTAGGCTCAACTCCTGCATTTTTAAATGTATCGCTAAGCATCCTTTTTTCAACGTCTCTCAGCATATTGACAAATCTTGATAATTCTCTTGTGTCAACATTTACGTCAAGACTCGTCATACGCACGGCTGCCTCCATTGTCATGGAGAGTCTTATTTCCTCCATCTGCCTTCTCGCGGTAACAGCCTTTTTTTCAAGCGTTCCGTTTTCCAAATCCTTTTCGTACACGGATAAAGCAGTATAGGACTGCTTCTCATCATTATCAGGTACACGGTCCACATTATCCTTTATATCCAAATTAAATCCACGCTTTGAAAGCTCCCTCGTTGCTGATGCAATCGTTACCTCCTTGTCCTCTTTTGCCATCTCATAGACAAAATCAGGCGATATGAGACTTATATCACTTATAAGCTTTTGTGCCGGTACTTCTTCGTCCTCTCTTACAGCAGCATTTAAAACCTCACTCGCATCCTTGCCGACATACTCCTTTAATTCCTCATACCTTCTTATGTTGTCGGTTGTAACGGGAATGTCATTATTTATAAGAAGCTTTGCCTCTTCTACCGTTTCCTCCGAAACTGATAGACCTGCCTGCTCAATTACCCTTTCTATCTGAGGCTTCATCTCCTCAAATGCCTTATTGGTTATTCCTGTTTCATCAATTTTTGTTCCGCTGAAATGCGCTTTATAAAGATTATCCTCATTTACAGGCAGTTCATTATGTAAAAGATAAATTATCTCATTCTCTTCGAAGCAAAAATCCTCAGCCATATCTGCATCGGTAACTTTCTTTTCATCCGCTAAGGCAATATCCGATACGTCTACATCAATTTTAACTCCACCTGTCTTAACCGTACCACCTATTATAGTCATATTGTCAGTATCACCATCTGAAAGGGCGATACCCGCCATAAGCTCCATCTGTTCATCCTTATGTTCATTGTGTCTCATGGTATTAACCATGCCAAGCAAATCCGACATGCTTGCTCCCTCGACATCAATACCCATAATTTTAAGCTTCTTTATCTCTTCTGCGGAAAGGCTTCTCGTTATTTCCTTTTCATTTTCCTTTTCCTTTTTTTCCTCGGAAGCGGCATCCTGTCCCGCCTGTCTGGCCTTCTCCTGTCTGTTTTTAAGGTATTCCTCAAAATTTTTCATGGTTGTATTTTCAAGATACCCTTCTTTTTTCTCCTTGGTAAACTTATATCCAAGCAGACTATCCCTGTCACTTTCGGAAATTCCCTTTGACATATCCTCCTGAAATGAGGTTTTTTTATTGGTGCCAAATGCATCATTCGGCTGTAATTTATTGATATTATTAAGATTATCTATGATTTGTCCCATATAACACCCAACCTTTAATTTATTATCTAAAATTATTATCGGTTGTGATTTATTTTTTCTAAACAACAAATCTTAATAACTGACATATTTTGATGGGTCTATCGGTACATCATTTTCTCTCATTTCAAAATGTACATGCGGTCCGGTGCTGTCACCGGTGCTTCCGGAAAGACCTATTATATCGCCCTGCTTTACTTCTTGTCCCACAGATACAAGAGTCTCGCTCATATGACCATACCTTGTTATCACTCCGTTTTCATGGTCTATATACACACTTATGCCATAGCCTCCATTCCATCCTGCCTGAATAACGATTCCATCCGCAGCCGCGGCAACGCTTGTCCCGGTCGGTACGGCCAAGTCAATTCCATTATGATTGGTTCCCCATCTTGGTCCAAAGCAGGATGTCAATATATAATCTGTAACCGGAAGTACATATAGAGGTCTTTTCACTGTTCCGACATGTACCACCCTCGGCACAGCCTCCGTTACAATATTGGTCTCAAGTATTTTTCTGTCGTGTCTCTCCCCATTATAATATGTTTCAATCACTGTAACCTCTCTGGTTCCCGGCGCCTCATACTGTGTTACATTCATTTCATCCTCATACATACTGTCATCATATACATATTCACATTCAACATAATACGGATTGACATATTTGAAAATCTGTGTGGTTTTTCCTGTCAGTATCGGCTCCTTATCATCCATTCTGCTATATAATACCTCAGTGATATCACTTTCTCCGACATATCTTATATCATTGCTTTTAAGGGATGTTTCTTCTATATAAATATCATTATCCAGATTGTTCTTTCCTTCGGAATAAAGCTTTGCTTTTACATCTCCATATGCTTTATAAAAAGCCTCCGGCTTTACACTTGTAACTGCTATAGGCTGACTTCCAAAATAAATTGTATATTGCGTATTACCCTTATGTGTTTCTCCGATATAAGCCGCGCAGATAACAAATGCAGCAAATATCAGAAATTTTCTTTTGTAGGAGTTTTTTAGCATACTTAATTTTTTTATCATCTTAATCATCTCCTAACACTTTTGTAACATTTATGTAACAAATAATTAAGTACCAATCATCTGTTAATTATTTACAAAAAAATACAAATTTATTCATTGTATATTATTTTTTCTTGTGATATGATGTACATATACATATTTTAAAGAGGTGTCTTATGGCTAAGAAATTACTTGATATAGAAGATGTACCTTCATTTCTTACAAATAAGGTTAAACAGGATTTAAAATTTAAAACAGGAAATTTTGTATGGCGTGTTACATTCAATATTCCGCTCGACCCTAAAACTGTTAATTCCGACACTATGTATGTTACCAATTCTCAGGATCAAAAGCTTCAAACCTACATAAGGTATGATGTAAAAAATGAAGTTATAGAAGTCGAACCATTGGAGCCTTATGCGACAACAGGCTATTATTTTCTAAATATTACAACACGTGTAAAATCCAAAGGCGGTCAGTCACTTCGTGACCCAATCAGTATAAAATTCGGTTTTGCGGAAGGAGTATAGAAAAAACGGGCAGCACACTCAGGTGTACTGCCCTTTATTTCAAACAGCCACTTTTTTAGTACTTTAACAATAATTTACTGGGTGAGTCGGTATATTTAGGTTAATGGCTGTATAGATATTCAAAACACATATTTAATATACGCTTTTTTTTAATTAATGTTACTTTTTTATATAGTTATTTGAAAAACCGTCAATATAATGTATAGACACATTTTTAACAATATGTTATCATTGTAAACAATCATTTCATAATGGCTTTTAATACTTTAAAATATGATACATCTGCTAAAGAATTGAATGGCTGACTTGAAATAGTGTTTTATATAAGGAGGATTAAATTTTATGAGTTATTTGGCTGAAGTTACTGATTACAAGGGAAAGAAGGCTATTTGTCTGACTGCAGGAAAATATAAGGCTCTCATCGCTCCGTTTCTTGGAAGTAATGTTTTGCGTATGCAGGATACAGAAGCCGATATTGAAGTATTCAGATATAATGAAGCTCTTACGATAGAAGAACTGAAACAATCACCTGAGGTTTATGGTCTTCCGACACTTTATCTTCATAACAGACTTTCCAACGGAGTGCTTAAGTGTTCAGATGCTACCTATCATTTTCCGATTAATGATCCTCTCGGAAATCATTTACACGGTTTTCTCCATAAGCGTGAGCATTCTATAGTAAGTGTTGAGGTTATAGATAACAAGGCTGTTGCAAAAACAGAATATATATATGATGAAAAGGATGAATTTTTTGAAACCTATCCTGTAAGCTTTAAGGCAGAGTTTACCTTTTCCCTTAGCGATAACGGTCTTGATTACGAATTTACCATGACAAATACATCCGCTAAGCAGCTTCCTTTTGGCGTATGTAATCACACGACAATCAACGGTCCTTTCAGAGAAACAGGTGAAGGACTTGATATGAGACTTTATATACCTGTCGGAGATAAATGGGAGCTTAGTAAATCCTGTATTCCTACAGGCGAGTTCCTTCCTTTTAACAATCATGACAAGCAGTACATCACAGGCTCACAGATTCCTGTACTTCATGATATTGATAATGATGTGTTTTTTGCAGAGGAAGGTTCTCTTGATGGCAAACCATTCTATGGCGCAATCGCTTCAGATGTAAAAACCGGCAAGAAGATTATCTACGAGGTTTGCAAAGATTTCAAGTTTTGGATTATATGGAATGACCACGGTGATAAAGGTTATTTCTGTCCGGAACCTTGTACATGGATAATCGATGCTCCAAATCTTCCTATTCCTGATGACGAAACAGGATATATGGAGCTTGCACCCGGACAATCCAAGACACTTACCGAACGCATCTACACAGTATAAATACCGGTTTATCGAGCAAAGTCGGCAGGATATGGGTGTAACCAACGGATGTAGTTTCCTTAAGGATGCTCATCATATATCAGGTCTTAGAAGGAC
>CADAKQ010000024.1 GCA_902788555.1 uncultured Lachnospiraceae bacterium | reverse complement strand
CGTAAGCCCATCACAACATAAAATATCTACAATTTCCAAGGTTCAAAAGTGCCTTTTTTATTTGTTTCGTTTTTTCATACGTCACTTGACACTATCTATGTTTGTTACTTCACTTCAAGTGTCAGTTGGATCTTTGCTCCGTTGAGCGGCCTATTATCCTCTATGGTATAGCAGTCATAATGGAGCGTCGCGGGATACTCGCCCGCGTCCAGCGCCCTTTCCAGCGTGATGCGGGTGAACGCCTCGCCGGGGGAGAGCGCCTTGCCCGTCCAGAGGGTTTCGCCGTTTTCATTCAACGAAAGCGTTAGGACGAAGGTGCAGTTGTTCTCCGCCGGGTTTTCCAGGTTCACGGCCTGCGACCTCTTGCCCGCCGCAAAGCTTAGTTTCTCATAGCCTGGTATGGCGATGTTCGCGCCGCTGCCAGGATTGGCCTTGGCAAATCGCTCCACCCTGTCGCCGCCCGCGCCGCAGGCGGTCAGCAGTAGCGCAAGGGCAAGGACGAGAAAGGCCGCAAGGATATTCTGTTTTCGTTTCATAGGCTCACGACCTTTCTTTATTTAGCTGCCAAACCAACAAAAATTGTCCAGCAAAGTAAAGCTTATCTATTCAATCGTATAGGTCGCATTAGGATCAACCGTATCAGTCGTTAAAACCCAATCTCCGCCGTTTTTGGAGATCATACCATCACTACCAAATCCAATCCAGTTTTTAATTATTTTTAATTTCGAATATTTCGCAACCATATCGTTCCATGTATCGCCCTCATAATACTCCACCACGAGAGTGTCACCAGTATACGGTCCTGTAAGTGTGAAGCTATAGAGCTGCCTGGCATCCTCCACGCTTACCGTAAAGGTCACGGTGTCGGTGTAGGTGCCTGCGGGCTTGGCGCTGTAATCCTCCACGATGATGCCCATGGGCTGGGTCATTGCGGTATTGGAAAGCGCTGTGAACTCCCAAGAGGCGGGAGTTGCGCTGCTGCTGTAAGTGCCCGTTGCAGTCGCCAGGTTGTAGCCGACGGAGTTCTCGCCGGACTTGAGCGCCCAGCTATTCGTAGAGCTTGCGGTCACGGTCAGCTTCTTTCCTTCCGCCAGCGTACCCGTAGCGCTGATGCCGTCCGTGGCGTTCCAGCCGCTGTTTTTTACTGTCAGCGTGGACGGGATAGTGATGGTATAGGTAGTAATGCTGCCTCCCGCATACGCCGTCAACCCCATCGCTGGCATCAGCCCGATGACCATCGCCAGCGTGAGCAAAAAGCCGAGCAGCTTTCTTCCTGTTTTTCTTTTCTGTTTCATAATACAATCATCCTTCCTATTAGAATATCCCCCCCCCACAAAAATTCCATTTCCATTCTGGAAATAATATTCTCATAGTCAGGTATGGCGATGTTCTCGCCGCTTCCGGGATTGGCCTTGGCGAACCGCTCCACCCTGTCGCCGCCCGTACCGCAGGCGGTCAACAGGAGCGCAAGGGCAAGAACGAGAAAGGCCGCAAGGATATTTGATTTTTGGTTCATAGGCTCACGACCTTTCTTTCTCTACTCACTTCGTATGGACTGCAAGAGTAAACCTGTCTTGGCTTATACCTGAACCACCAGTGATATATAATCCGTCAGTATTATCCTTTACGACATAGCTCCAGTTTGGGTACGTTCCATTACTACCACGTTGACATTGATAGTATTTGTTATTGTAGCCAGCTTTTTCAACCTCAACAATTGTGATCACTCCGTTGGAAGTACCGAAAGATGCGTTTGTACTGCCTTGAAAGTACACTGTATTACCCGTGTAGAATGTATCTCCCGTACGAAGCACGGTCCCAACACTCAACGAAGTATAAGTAACCTTTCCTGTGATGGTGCAAGTAGTTGTAACATCATCAGATGTATCTTCTGTGCCATTGGTAGCTGTCGCAGTGATAGTAGCCGAGCCATAACCCTTTTTACCCATGATCGTGTATTCGCCTGTTTCCGCATTAATACTCACATAGTCGGAATCGCTGCTCGACCATGTGACGGTCTTATCCGTCGCGTCATTGGGCAAAACCGTTGCCGTGAGCGTTCCCGTAGAATTGACGAAAAGTGCTTCTGTAGGTGCGTTGTTGATTGCAACACTTGTTACGGGGACGCTCGAACTCTCCACACTCGCCGTAAAGGTCACGGTATCGGTGTAGGTGCCTGCGGGCTTGTTATCGTAGTTCTCCACGATAATGCCCATATCTTTCTTTGTTGCGGTGTCGCTCAGACTATCAAAAGTCCAAGAGGTGGCAGCCTCCGTGTCCGTGGATGCGGTTGCCAGCATGTAGCCGACCTTTTTTGTGTTATCGCTCTGATTTACAAGGGCAAATTCGCCGTCAGAGCTTGCGGTGACGGTCAGCTTCTTACCGTTTTCCAGCGTGCCCGTGGCGCTGATGCCGTCCGTGGCGTTCCAGCCGCTGTTAGCAACGCTCAACGTGGATGGGATAGTGATGGTGTAGGTGGTAGTGCCGCCTTCCGCATACGTCGTCAATCCAATCCCCGGCATCAGCCCGATGACCATCGCCAGAGTGAGCAAAAAGGCGAGCAGCTTTCTTCCTGTTTTTCTTTTATGTTTCATAATACACAGTCTCCGTATCATATGTTGAATGGGTTAAACAGTCATAAATATATTTTATTTTACTACCCCCCCCCACAAAAATTCCATTTCCATTCTGGAAATAAAAAAGAATTAACAGACATTGAAAGTCAAAACAAAAAATGATACCATAATCAAAAAGATGGATTAAAAAGAGGTTTTCCTGATGATTGCAGATTATCTGATCACAAACTATATAACCTTAATTATATTAGTTGTCCTTGCTGCCACCATGTTCACAAACAGAGGACTTTCCATACCATCCTCTAAGTACTTTAATATAGCGGTTATTCTTATATTCATAATCAGTATATTTGAGTATCTTGATGCAATGACTCAGGGATTAACCCGCTATATGCCGGAAGCTTTGGACCTTAATGACCTGATATATATTAGACTTATTGCTGACACGGCAATGTATATTATCCGCCCATTTATAATCCTGTTAGAGATTATCATAATCCTTCCCGGAAGAAGGAACCATATATTGTTCACTATCCCCGCTGTGATTAACGCATTGCTCTTTGTACCGGCTGCCTTCGGTGCAAGATTTGTATTCTGGATAGACGAGAAAAACAGATGGCAGGCGACTCCTCTTTCAGATTCCGTATATATTGTCCAGTTAATATATGTGCTTTCATTATTTGTCCTTTCAATACATCATTTTAAGAAAAAGAATCTTAACTTAAGCATAATCATATCAACTATCGTAATACTCTCATTTAGCATCGCTTTTTTAGAAAGCAGGGATATTTTAAGCGGATTTGTCACTCCGGTCACATCACTATGCGTTCTGACCTATTATATATACCTGACCTCCATATATAAGCAGGAGCTTTATGAACAAATGCTGGAAAAAGAGAAACAGATTACAGATGACAGAATGGAGCTTCTTAGAAGCCGGATACAGCCCCATTTCATATACAATTCAGTCAATATAATTAGAACTCTTATAAGAACAGATAAAGAACGGGCTATTGAGACCATAGATGATTTTTCCGATTATCTGAAAGCACATTTTAGAAACATTGAATCAGATGACATGATATCCTTTGAGGCAGAGATTGATAACGTTAAGGCATTCCTTTCCTTAGCCGAAGCCGACAGGACAAGGGATATCAATATAGTATATGACCTTAGGGAAACTGATTTCCGGATTCCACAGCTCAGTCTTGAGCCGATTGTTGAGAATGCGGTCAGACATGGGATAGATGAGGACGGGGGAACGATAACTATAAGTTCATTTCGCAAGGATAACTGTTTTGTTATACGCACCGTCGATAGTGGAAAAGGCACACACATAACCGGATCAGACCAGACAGGAGAAGCTAAAAATATAACATCATCCAATACAGCCAAAAATGAATCCGGCCGCCTTGCGATAGGAATATCTAATACAAGAAAACGGCTTGAGCTTCTTTGTGACGGAAGACTTGAAGTTAATATTACGCCAAATGGTACAACGGCAGATATCATTATACCTGTCAAAGACAGTAAAGATACAAAACAGCACTCTTGAATACATCAGTTGAAATGAAGAACAATAACAGTCAAGAAGGGAGAATCCTATGAAAATACTCGTAGCAGATGACCACAAATCAATAGTTGACGGAATCATACTAGACCTTAATGAACTTCTTCCGAACGCCACTATAACCGGAGCCCACAGATCAAGTGAAATAGTAGAATTATGCAACGATACCAGATTCGACATTATATTTATGGATATAGATATACCGCAAGCTAACGGAATCAAACTTGCAAAGACGGTACTTGATAAATATCCAAGAACCAACATCATATATATAACAGGCTATGAAAAATATGCGCTGGAAAGCTATGAAACCAATGCCAGCACATTTTTATTAAAGCCTGTCACCAAAAAAGCCATTGCTAAGGCAATTGACAACCTTCGCTTTCCCGTTTCGGATATTACAGATGAGTTGGCTGCCAAAGAGTATTCAGGCGAAGGCTACGTCGGTATGAGAATACAAAAATACAGGGAAGAGCGTGGCATGAGCAGAAATGAATTTGCCGAGCTTTTAAATGTCACGCCCCCGACCATTCATAGATGGGAAACAGGCGTAAGAAAGCCGGATATAGCAACGCTTATGAAGATTGCCAGCATACTCGGTGTTAAGATAGATGAATTAACGGCTCCATTATCCTAGCGTACCAAATTAGTACCTTTTTTGAAAAATGAAAATGAAAAAATCATCTTTGCACAACAAAATAATGCACCAAAACTTTGAATTTTGGTGCATTTATCATAGTGTGTCACGCTGCGTGAGCCTTGTCCCATTAAGAGTAAGCTTTCTCACATGATTCAATAATCACTCTACAACGCATTATAGGTATCGGCATCAACCTTTTCAAATTCTTCTCTATTGTCATATTTCATTTTATCTTCCTCCATAATTCCTTTTTTATTCGAATGTTTTTGCAACATTTTCAAGCAGCTTTCTAATCTCCAAATGCTGAGAACATATCCGGTATACCAAGATATGCCACAGCCTGATAAACTATCTCTTTAACCTCAACCGGTGTAACGCCAAAGTTAAGAGCCGCAGGAATCATAGCCTTAAACTCATCAATTCCCTGACAACCAAGAAGCGTTGAAAGTATCGCCATAAATCTTGTCCTATCGTCAAGCTCCTGCCCCTATATTTTATACAATCATTATAAAAAGCTCCGGATTATTAATCAATCTTAAATCCGAAGCTTTCGCATAAGTAAAATTAATCTGATTATTCTATTTTCTGAGCACGGCAATTTTATTTGATATATTTCTTACCGGTTTAATTTTGCCAATCACCTTATATACAGGATACATTACTTCCATTCCTTCCACAAGGCTTCTATCCTCTACAAAGCTTATTTTTTCCGAAAGAGCAGCTATCTCCTTTCCGGATGAAGCACCCCAGGTAAACTTGGCACCGCTTTGATCTATCGATTTTTCCTTTATTCTCTTAACAACAAACGGAGACATAAACTCTATAAAAAGTGTCACATTATTATTACTGAAATGTCCCGAAATAATATCAAGGATTTTCTTCACATCAGGCTCCGACAGATACATCGTAAGTCCCTCGATCACAACCAGAACATCACCTTCGACTGTTCCTATCTCATCCGCCCACTTTTCGTCCATCGCAGAACAGGCTATCATTTTTATCCTGCCTTCTTCATCCAAAAATCTCTTTCTTATATTTATGGTTTCCGGCAAATCTATGTTGTACCATCTTATCTTCGCATTGTCCACTCTGTAAACTCTTGTGTCCATACCACAGGCTATATTTATAACAGTAGCCTCCTGATGCTTTGATATATATTCTTTAACCATCTTATCCAGCATTATGGTTCTTGCAATTACGCCGGAGCTCATTTTCATATCCTTGTCAGCCTTTGTAAAATCATAGTCAAGCTTTGATACTATGTCTATAGCCTGCTCATCATAGATAAAATGCTTTTTCTTTTTTGATTCCTTCGCTCTTGCATAAAGAGTTTGAATCATGGTTTCAGGTACTCCCGAAATATTTTTCTTTTCACCGGTATCTCTTATGAGGTCATACATATGGAATTTATCACCGCAATTTCTTACACGATCTATCTTCATGCCAAGATGCTCGTATCTTGCACATTTGTCCTTATCATCAGTATCAAGTATAACAGGAAGGTTCTTTTGTTTGGCATATTTAAATACATCATCAAGTATTTTCCTCATAAATCCCTGTCCCTGATACTCAGGCCTTACTACCAGCATTTCTATCCTGATAAACTTCTTTTTAGCCTTCCTCATCCTTGTTTCTATGGTATTTCCCTCGGCAAAGCATGCCTTTATAAAGCTTTTCATATTTCCAAATCCACCCAGGGCCTTTTTCTCTGCTGATATCATTTTCAAACCGTCAATAAATCCAACTCTTCCAAAGCCTTCTCCCGAAAGCATAAGATAGCCTTCATGCTTATCGGATGTGGTATAAAGAAGTCCACTCTTATACGCTGCATTAACGATAGCATTCATGTAGATAAACATATCTTCTCTTGAATGAATATATTTAATCAACCCCTCATCTTCATCGTTATACTTATAGTCATAAAATGCATCGGATACCTGATGAGATATCTCTTCAATCTGTTGCTCACTTAATCCTTTTAATTTTTTCATTATGAAAACTCCTTACTTTCTTCAATTAATTTATCTTCCTATAAGATAAAAAATCAATGCAGATATCGGGCAGCATATCAAAATCATTATGATTTGCTTAAGCTGCTGCATACGATTATATCCAAAGTTATGCCATCCCGCGCACCCTTCTGTCTCCGGAAGGAAATGCTGGAAGAAATGTGTCTTAGTCATTACAAACCAATCAAACCCGACAATGTCAAAAAGCTTGATACCGATTCCTATAATAAGATATCTTGTAAGAAACTGACCATAGCTAAATCCGTTATAAATTCCGTCAATTCCCGCGTATACAAATATCCCAAGCATCGCTATCATTATCAGGGAAAACAGTATAATCCCCACAACACGCTTTTTTGTCATGGTTAAATTTTCAATTCGCGGCTTAAGCCTCTCCTGTATATCTTCAGGAAAAAATTCCGCCATTTTAGCCACCGGCATAAAATATGATGCAACAACCACCATCAAAACAAACAATACCATCATTCCAAGTGTTAAAAGCAATGTAACCAACATCGGGTTCTACCTCCTGCATTTAATATCACATTTCTAAACCGTTCTGTGATTTAGATACTTTTCAAGCTCCGAAAGCGAATGAGTGTGGTCGTGCTTTCCTTCACTCAATACGTGCACATGATTATGCGTATGCTCTATCGTATGAGTATGCGTCGTACCGTCATGAGTATGCGTCACAACATGTGTATGAGCATGCTTATGGCTGTGAGCCAGCGTATCATATATAATTACCACAGTAGCTATAATCATTATGGACAGTGCTATGATAAAGCTTATAGTTATTCCTTCTCTCAAGAAAACAAACGAAAGAAATACTCCCATAAAAGGTGCAACCGCATAATAGGCGCTTGTCTTCGCCGCACCAAGCGTCTTCTGTGCCCTGATATATGTAAAAATACTCAGTCCGTATGCCACAAATCCAAGCAGCATTACCATAAATATATTTGCCACCTTTGGAAATGTTTCTTTCATAATAGCTGCAACTATAAGAGAACCCATTCCCGAACATATACCCTTTACCGTAACTATCTGATATGTACTTTTTTCCGATATACTTCTCGTGCAATTATTCTCAAAGCCCCAACATACCGTAGCTCCCAAAACAAATACAGAGCCAACCGAAAAATCAAAGCTTCCGTTTCCTGCAAATGATAAAATTATACTTGAAAGAGTAACAAGACCAATCGCTCCCCAAAGTCTTTTGGAAACTTTTTCTTTAAATACCATAAATGCTATGATAGTGGTTGCCACAATTTCAAAGTTTCCGAGTAAGGAAGCATTTGCAGCCGTTCCCAATCTGACACCAAACATCAGAAGTATCGGTGCGATAATATCCAAAACCACCATAGCAAGTGTGTACGGCAAATCCTTCTTTTGAAGTCTCTCATCTTTCGGCTCATTCTTAAAATGAAATAAATACATTATTCCAACCCCGACACCTGCTCCCAGATAAAGAAAGGCTGCCATATATGTCGGAGCAACGTTACTTAACAAAAGCTTTGAACACGGTACATTTAATGCATAAAAAAAAGCCGCCATAAAAGCATAAATAATCGCAACAATCCGCTCGTTTTTCATTGATGTACTCCTATTACTGAATCCGATTATTAGGTTAGTTTCAACTAACACCTGCTATTATAACGCCAAAAAAATCCATAGTCAAGATGTGAGTCTTGTCAAAGAAAAAACTGAAAATTTTCAGCTTTTTCTTATGAAAAAAATGAAAATCTTCAGCTTTTTTATAAAACAGATGTAACATGTAGCGTAAATCTTGTCACATACAGTATGTATTATTCAATTATTTATAAAGACAAAAATATCTATCATATCAGTTGATATGTTGCCTTCTTAAAAATGTATTTCCCGAATTCAAACTTTTTAGGATTAACCTTTGTTGAAAGTTCACTCGATGATATGAAATCAGCTGTAACTTTGACAAGTATCTGTTTTCCGCCCTTTTCCACCAAATAATACGTTGATGCATCATTCAGGTAATCTGCCCCTTGTATAATTCCCGGAGCTACAAGAAAATCAGCAATCCATTCTGACTTACTCATCTTTTTATTGCGTATCAAAGGATATATGGAATCTGCATCAGCATGCTTTGCATAGCATACTGCATCCTTCTTGTCTCTGCATTTTCCCGACTTTTCAAATTCATCAAGATTGATCGGCTCCTTGATTTCATTAAATGATAGCTTTTCATCCTCATCAAGAAGATAGTCCACGCTTATATCAAGCAACTGCGCCATCACCTTAAGGTTATTCACATCCGGCATACCTTTATCAGTTTCCCATTTTGCTACAGCAGATCTTGATACGCTCATCTTCTCAGCGAACTGCTCCTGTGATAAGCCTGCATTTTTTCTTGCCTCTTTTAATTTTTCTCCAAATGTCATAACATATGACCTCCTTTTACTCCGCGGTGCGGTTATTTTTGTAACCTCACCATATATCCGGATGCCCGTGACAGTAAAGAGAAGAACTGTGACAAGACTGTTACTCTCCGTAACATCCTTTATTTTCACATTCCAAACATTGATTTAAGTATATCCGCAAATTCCTCCACGTAAAATCCCGAGTTTTCCTTTTGCCAAAATGCGCAGTATCTGCGTTTTATCTGATTGCCGCCTCTTGTAAGCGGAAGCCTTTTTAAGGTTGCGCCAAAAAATGAACCGGTTCCCGTTCCCTCAACAGGGAAAATCCCCTTATTTGAAACAACCATCATGCGTGCCTCCTGCAGATTTTCGGCAAATAAGAAGTCACTTTTAAAGCCCACTATATCACGATAGTATTTTCTTTCCTCCTCCTGCTGCTTCTTATTTGCAATAAGGATACACGGTGTATTTTTCAAATCTTCAATATCGATTTTATCAAGTTTCGAAAGCGGATTATGCGTCGCTATTTCCACAAAGCAGTAATTTTCTTCCAAAATAAGATTCTCGTAGGCATCAGAAAATGCACGTCTTTGGTCATTAAGTGCGATGTCAATCTTACCGCTCACCAAAGCCTCGTATAAATCCTCATGATTTCCGCTTATAACACTTATTGAAACCTCCGGATATTTTTCCGAAAATGCTGCCATGGCACGATTAAATTCATCTCCGTCATAGGACACCAAAAGTCCGAGCGAAAGCTCGGCAACATCCTTTTTATCTATCTTTTTTGTCTCTTTTTTAAGGGTATCCAAATCCGAAAGAATCACAAGACTTTTCTTATAAAAATACTCGCCTGCTTCGGTTACATCGAAGCTGCGATTTTTCCTTGTCAAAAGCTTTACCCCAAGCTCATCCTCAAGTGATTTTATCGACTGCGAGATGGCAGACTGGGAGATATGACATTTTACTGCCGCCTCAGTAAAACTTTTTTCTTCTATAACTGCCCGAAAATGCTCTATCTGTCTAAGCAGCATACATCATACCTCCCATCATAAAATACAAATATTATAAAATTGTTCCTTATCATTTGTCCCTACTCAAACTTTTCAGCTACCATGGCAAGAAAATCCGTAACCTTAAGATGCTGCGGACAAATATTTTCGCACTGCTTACAGCCTACGCAGGCACTTGCCTTACCGAAGGTCTTGGTAAGATTGTCATAATATTCTCCCTGCGGTGTCCAGCCCTTCTTACCATCAGGATTGTCCTTCATCTCTGCATTATAAAGTGAGAAATACTTCGGTATGGCAATCTTAATAGGACAGCCGTCAGTACAGTAGGAGCATCCTGTACAAGGAATTGCTATAGAGCTGTTAAGTATATGAACAGCCTTATTGATAATTTCCTTTTCTTCATCATTAAGCGGAACGAAATTCTGCATATAGCTTGTGTTATCCTCAAGCTGTTCCATATTGCTCATACCTGACAGAACCATCTTCACATTATCATGCGAGGCAGCAAAGCGTACGGCCCATGAAGCAATACTCACATCAGGATTATAGTTCCTATACATATCAGTGATTTCATCCGGCATATTGATGAGTGTACCACCTTTAATCGGTTCCATAATAATAACCGGCTTTCCATGTTTAACCGCTACCTCATAGCACTCCCTTGACCTTATCGCAGGACTGTCATAATCGAGATAATTAAGCTGTATCTGTACGAACTCCACCTCAGGATGTTCTGACAAAACCCTGTCTAAAAGCTCCGGACTGTCATGGAAGGAAAATCCCGCATGCTTTACAAGCCCTGCTGCCTTCTTATCCTGCAGCCATTCGAATACATGAAGTCTGTCATATATCTCTATACTATGTATGTTCACATCATGAATCAGATAATAATCAAAATAACCTGCTCCCGTCTTCCTTAACTGCTCATTAAATACCTTGTCTCTGTCTGCCTCAGTCTGTATGAATCCCGAATGAAGCTTCGTGGCAAGTGTGAAGCTTTCTCTCGGATGACGTTCGACAAGTGCCTGTCTTGCGGCATTCTCACTGTTAAATGCATTATACATCCAAGCTGTATCAAAATATGTAAAGCCCCTCTCTAAGAATAAGTCCACCATCTTCTCAAGATGCTTTATATCTATATCAGCCGGATCATCAGGGTTGTTAAGTGGAAGACGCATCAATCCAAAACCCAGTTTTTTTGCACCATTAAAAATATCATTTGCCATAAAGTAACCCCTTTCGTTCTTTATAAATCATACACATAAATATATTATAAAACGAAAAAAAACAAACCGCAATAACCTATATCATTAAATGTGACAAGGGCGTGAGCCTGTCACATAATTGATACGGAATATATCAGACTCTATAAAAAATGTGCAAAGCATGGCGTTAAGTAACACGTGCCATGCGTGCACATTTTTACCAACCTTGGCAAGCTCTGCAGCAAGATTTTTCTCTGCTGCCTTTTCTCCAAAATAAACCTTAACCGGATAACTGTAAGTAAATGAATTCATATAATAATGCTCCTCAATTTTCATTATTCTAACTTTTCCAAACCCCCATCCTGCCTGCAGTAGGATGGGGGTTGTCTTTGTTATTTTTAATTTACTACGCCATAACAGCCAGCTTTTCAAGCCACTTCTTAACTGCCCCTGATGCACCGCTCTCTGCGTCACTCATCTCTATCGGAAGCTTATTTTTAATCGCCGGTCTCATATCCTCGTCATGCTCCTTCTTAGCATACCTTGCCAGAGCATCATAATTATCCCTGTTGCTGTCGTACGGCACGACAGGTTCTATCTCCATGATATCCGCTCCTGTCTGCTTCGCTATCTCTTCGGCTAATTTTCTTGCAGTTCCATAAACTGAAAAATATGTTACAAGCGCCTTCGCCATCTTATCACCTCTCCAAAAATGTTCATTTATTGAAAATGCTGCCTATAAATCCTCTTTAAGCTCCATACTTGCATATGCAGCAAGCGCCTCAGGAGTTGCCGTATAATAACGAACACCATTATCTACATTTGCTATCTCTGCCATATCATCTGCAGATAGTTCAAAGTCAAATATATCAAAGTTATCACGGATATGATCCGGATTCTTTGAACCCGGTATAACTACATTTCCTGACTGTATATGCCAACGAAGAATAATTTGTGCATTGGACTTACCATACTTTTCGGCAAGCTTGCCAAATACCGGCTGTTCGATAAGACTCTTATCACCGTGTCCTAAAGGATACCAAGCCATAAGTCCCATATCATACTTTAAAAGAAGCTTCTTAAGCTCAGTCTGTGGGAAATAAGGATGTGCCTCAACCTGAACCACCTGTGGCTTAATCTCCATGGTATCTATAGCCTCCTGAAGTAACTCTTCAGGGAAGTTTGAAAGTCCTATTGCTTTAACTTTGCCTTCCTTATATGCCTTTTCAATATTCTTATATCCTTCTCTCCAGTTGTCAGTCGGCTGGTGTAAGAAAAGAAGGTCGATATAATCCGTATCAAGTCTCTTTAAGGTTTCTTCAACAGCGGTTTCCTTCTCATATACTGTTGGCCAGAGCTTGGTTACAAGGAAGATATCCTCTCTTGCCACGCCACTCTTTTTTATACCACGACCTGTACCGCTCTCATTCATATAACCGTTTGCTGTATCAATAAGTCTTACACCACTTCTTAAAGCGCTTTCCACAGAAGCTTCCGCCTCCTGAGGTGACATCATAAATACTCCTATACCTGCCATAGGCATCTTAGTTCCGTTGTTTAATGCAAAATACTCCATAATAAAATCTCCTTTCAATCCTTTTAAATATCAGTATGTTTATTTTCTTTGGTTATAAAACTTTGGCCTTGCATTTAGCTTATATATAACCTGCTCTCTGATTACAAATATTACACAAAATACTCTTGTTTGTCTAATGCCAATCAGGTATAATGGTATAAGTGTTAGTTATACCATTACATATTTTAAAGCAACTTTTCAGTTTATTCTTAATACATATAAAGAATATGTGGATATAAAATTTTTTTGTTATGTAATAAAGTGAGGAAAATACGATATGATTGAAATCTATCTTTTAGAACAGCTTGTGGCCTTTGCCAAAAACAAGACCCTCCTTCGCGCAGCCGAGGAGCTTCATATATCGCAACCGGCTTTAAGCCGTTCCATGAAAAAAATCGAAGAGGAATTCGGTGTACCGCTATTTGACAGGGAAAACAGCAAGATTTCCTTAAATGATACCGGCAAGCTTGCCGCCGAGTATTCACAGAGAGTTCTTGAGGCAGACCGGGAAATGTTAGAGAGGGTTGTAGCCTTTGACCGAAGCAAAAGGACCCTTTGTGTAGGAAGCTGCGCACCGTTTCCCACAGGCGAGCTTCTTCCATATATACAGGAATACTATATCGATATGGCAATAACGTCTGAAATTACGGACGATGACAAGCTTCTTCAAGGTCTTAAAAACGGTATCTACCAGCTGGCAATCTTACACGAACAGCCGGAGGACGAGGCACTTTTCAGTCAAAGATATCTTGAAGAAAGAATATATCTAAGTGTCCCGAAGGACCATCCTTTTTCCGAAAGGAAAGGCGTAAACTTTGAGGATATGAAGGAATTAAGAATGCTTGTAGCAAAAAATATCGGCTTTTGGATGAAGATATGTCAAGATAATCTTCCAAAGGAAAACCTTCTTATACAAAACAGTCTGGATGCATTATATGAGCTGATATTTGCTTCCTCACTTCCCTGTTTTAATTCAGACCGCATGATAGAGCGTGGCTCCGAGATGCCCGACAGAGTCAATATACCTATAACTGATGACGATGCCCATACAGTTTACTATATAGCCTGCCTTGCATCAGAGAAAAACAAATACACTTCAATATTTAACACGGCTCGTTCATCGGTAATAAGAAATCAATAAATCATAAGTAAAATCGTTAGTTATATTAAGAAAAAACGAATCAATTATTATGGTAAAAAAATATAGCCATAATTTATCAGTTGTGGTAAAATGCCGATATCTGTAAATAATACGGAGGAATTATATTAATGGACAGCATTATTTTACGAATCAGGGTTCTCCATCAAAACAAAAATCTCGCTGAACTTTTGTGGAAGATGAAGCCTGTGAAAAATGTTCAATTAAATATAGAAGCTGTGGATGAATTTAAGGATATTTACGGTCAGGATTATTTGCTTATATCTGATAATGTAAATGCATTAAAGCCTTATTTTTCAAAAGAGCCATCCAATATAAATATAATATATGCCGGTCCCCCAAATGATATAAATACTGTTGTGGATTTCTTTCCGCAGAATATAATTGATTTATGGCCGGGTATGATGAACGAAGATTTCATGTTATTTAAATTAAATCGTGCAGTCAATATGCTTATTACAAAGTATAATGCATGGTTATATAAGACCTGGCTTTACTCACTTATGGACAGTCTTCAGGATTTAGTATGGTTCAAGGACGCAGCAGGAATTCACTGGCTGGTAAACGACAAATTTGAAAATACAGTTCATAAAACCCGCGAGATGGTTCATGGTAAGGGACATAACTATATATGGGATGTGCCACCTGAGGATGGTGGAAAATCAGAGTTCCGCTGCCTTGAGTCCGAACGTGAGGTTATGGAAAAGAAAACACGTATCACAGCAGATGAGCTTGTCAAAACTGATGCCGGTATGCGACATTTTATGACCTACAAATCCCCTTTATACGGACGCGACGGTGAGGTTATGGGAACTGTCGGCATAGGTCATGATATAACTGATTTTAACAATACAAGCCTTGAGCTTGAAATGCTTATAGACAATATACCTCTTGCAGTTGTTATATGCGATAAGGATTGGAATTATATTCAGTCAAACAGCAGATACAGAGAGGTCTTCATGAATGCCGCAGAGCATCTTGATACATTTAACTATAACGAATGGAAAAAGTCCGTCTCACAGGTCACAAAGCTCAGACATTACAAGGAAGCCTCCCATTTGTTCAGAGAAGAGCTGATTATAAACCTGAATGGAAAAGACCAGATATTTATGGTTACTGAAAAGGAAATTTTTGATTACTTTGGCAATGTAACCGGTTATTATTGTTTCTACAGAAATGTAACAAGTGAGCGTGAATACGAGGAAGTAATATTAAAATATGCCAACACAGATTCGCTTACCGGACTTTACAACAGACGCTATTTCTTTGATTATATATACAATAATCAGGATTTACCTATGACCGTTCTGTTCATGGATATGGATAATTTCAAACGTGTCAACGACACCTTTGGTCACGCTAAGGGAGACAGCGTATTAAAAGAAACCTCTGAAATTATAAAAAAACATTTCCCTGAGTCTTTAATTGCACGTCTTGGTGGAGATGAATTTGCAGTTGTGGCAGATGAGGATTTTAACGAGTACGAAATCAAAAAACGTACCAATGAAATCATAAAGGAAATCGAAGCATCATTTGCACCTATGAATCTCGGGGTATCCATAAGCATAGGAACAGCATCTGCAAACGGAAATATAGACGATATTGACGCCTTCATTCACGAAAGTGACCAGATGATGTACCGCGTAAAGCAAGCCAAGAAACGAGCATAATCATATTTAACATGTGCGTGAGCCTTGTCACATCTAAACTAATGACTTCAGTTGAAAAAATAAGCAGGTATATATAAGAGCTAACCATCAATTTGCTAAATCAAAGCACTCAAATTCTTTATAGGTGCTAAAAATCGAAAACTCGCTTCGCTCAAACAGTTCGATTTATTTAACGCGCCTCATAAAGAATTTTCGCTTTTGATTTTACGCAAATCGGGTCAAATGCTCTTATATACACCTGCTTATTTATATTCCAACTTGAAGTCACTTATTATACGGTTTTAAAATGTATGCGACAAGGCTCACGCCCATGTCTAATTAGTTTACTTTCTCTTATACACCTTCGGATATACAAGCACCATTGCGATTATACATACAAACAAAAATGCAAGTACATACCATACGATGCCGGTCAGGCTTATATCATTTCCGAACAAACTTCCTTTAAAATTAAATGCTTCCTTCATACTGCTTACGAACTCTCCATTATCAACTCCTCCTATGTCGGTGTTAATCTTGTCGAGAAGTCCGTTTAGTATAGTGTTCCTGAAAAGTACGGTTACACCTGTTCCCGGGAAGAAATTACAGAAAACCTGTATTCCCTTTGAGAACTGTGATAATGGTATATATGCACCGATTACAAAACCACAGGCAGCCGAGAGCATACCGAAGAACGCACCGCTTGCTGATGATGATTTAAAGAAAATAATAATCAGCATAAAAAAGGCTGTTGCTGATAATGAGCCAAGAAAAGTAAGTGCATATGCATAGGCAATATTCTCTGCCGGTATATACATATCGCCCTGACTCGATAAAACCAAAAATCCTATTGTCAGAACAATCGCACTCATAATAAATGCTGATATGGTTGATGCCACAAAATAAGAAAGTACAATCTGCCATCTCTTTAAAGGTGTAGCAGAGATATCATAATCAATCTTATTTTCCTTGTCATTTACGATAGTTGACAGACAGTTATACGGAACTGTGATAAGAGCTGAGCCGATTACTCCAACCAGCAGGATAAAGTTGATAAGCATATCAATGTCCTTCTCATCTATTAAGCCCTCAAGTCCCTTCATGGCACTGTGCGCAGAATCAATGTATGTATTCTTTAAGAAAAGCATATATAACACAAGCACTATAATAGAAGTAAGCATCGAAAAAATCACTGATTGTCTGTCCTTAAAATATATAAGAAGATTTCTCTTAGTTAATCCCATAAACTTCCTCATTTTGCCATCTCCCTTCCTGTAAGGTTGAGGAATACATCATCCATGCTTCCCTTTATAATTTCGTAATCTGTTATTCTGTCTTTATTCTGATATACAAACTCTGTTATATTATCCTTAAATAATATATTGTAATGGTCCGCATCATAGGAATATTCAAAATCCTTTATAAGCTTTTCATTATCCTTACTTTCATTCACATACCACACAAGTCTTGATGAGGCGTACTTTGTCTTTAGCTCTGTCGGCGTTCCCGTGGCAATTATCTTGCCCTTATCAAGTATAACAACATGGTCTGCATCCCTTGTTTCTTCCATATAATGAGTGGTCAGAAATATCGTAAGCCTCTTTTCCTTCTTAAGATAATCTATGTAATCCCAGACAATCTTCCTTGACTTCGGATCAAGTCCTGTCGTCGGCTCATCTAAGAAAAGTATCTTAGGCTCATTTATAAGCGCCCTTATAATATCCACTCTTCTTCTCTGTCCGCCCGAAAGCTTCTCATACTTTCTGTTCCAGATTTCCTTTAACTCAAAGACCTCCATAAATTGTTCAAGTCTTGCATCAATCTCTGCCTTGGAAAGTCCGTAATATGAGCCCCTCGTATATAGATTCTCCTTGACTGTAAGCTTACCGTCAAGTACCGAATTCTGAAATACAATGCCTATCAAATCTCTGATTTTGTCATCGGCTTTGCCAAGCTCATTGTCAAAAATCTTCACATCTCCGGAAGTTCTCTCAAGTATTGTACAAAGAATATTTATAGTTGTAGACTTGCCTGCACCGTTTTCTCCTAAGAATGCAAAAAGCTCTCCCTCATTTACCTCGAAGGAAATGTCATCCACAGCTAAGTGCTCTTTGTATTTTTTTACCAAGTGCTCTACCTTAATTGCGTTCATACTTTTTTCCTCTCTCTTGATTTTTCGTATATCATATTGTCTTTTGACCTGATTTTCGAACAAATTCAGAATACAACAAAACCGAAAATTAAAAAAGTGCAATTGGCTTAAGATGCAAAAAACTTAAACCAAGTTGCACTTTATAAATATATTATTCCATTAATATAATACTACACCATTCCCTTGCATATAGCACAGTTTTCCTTCCCAGTCAACGGTGTAAAAGTCAGTAAGCAGTGTGCTGTCCGGCTCAGCATGACCAAAGCCGCCTGCTATGCCTTCACAAGGTGTACCATCAGCCCATGTAACAGTATCCGAAAACTTAAACCATTTATCCCGTTCCATAACACCGTACTCATTTGCATAATACAAGAATCTTCCTGTCTTATCATAAGTAAGAACATCAACATACAAATAGCCGTTTACATCAAAGAAACAGTAATCATCTACCTCATCACCGGATATTGTCATCTTAACATTTGCGAAGTCACTGAATACCTCATGTCCATCTTCATCAAAATATATAACATGTTTTCCATCGGGATGATAAGTTAATCTGTCTCTCATTGCAGTTCCGTCAAGTTGGAAATAATAAGTATATACACCATCACATTTAAAATCATTTTTCACAGGCTTCATCGTATCTTCTTCATAACATCTTATATTATCTTCCTCATCCATATAGAAAATATATCCCTGGTATCTCGCCAATTCATCGACAAATATTTCTGTCAACTCACCGTCAATCTCTATCTCGACATATTGCTCGTAATTAAACGGATCGGGAGCATAAGGGTCATAGCCGTAGAAATCATATGACGGTTCATACGGAAAAATTTCCGTCGCCTCATTAAAAGGCGTATAATCTGCCAGATAGTCTTCAGGAGTGTGGCATGAGTCCTTTATATCTAAGCTTGTAAGATTGAAATTAGCATAATCTCCCCATGATACTCCATCATCCCAGGTTACATCTACGTTATACCATACTCCGTCTATCTTAACCATATTCCATACATGACGACCTTCCCTGATACTCGGTATATTTATACACTCAATTCCAAAGTACCTGCAAAGCATCGAGAAAAGATATGTATAACCTGTGCAGACTGTATATCTGTCAATAATAGCACTGTATGGACTTTGTGAATGTTCCAGTGTTTCCCACGTTTTTGCATATTCCCAATTATATTCAAGCTTTTCTATAACGTATTCATATATTATTAACTCCTTTTCCCATTCCTCGGTTATCCCTTCGAGTCTTATGGATAAGTCATTTTCCATCGTATTAAGATTAGTAATAATCATATTTGTAGCATTAGCTCTTACGGCAGGATCTTTGAATTCAACATAAACCTCCATCCATACCTCCGGTGCATAGTAATTAGACATCAACGTTTTTTCAAGGAAATAGTACTGAGGATTATCATACACAAACATAAGATATATATCTTCCGCTCTTTCTCTTGTTATATTAACACCTGAATAAGAGATTTTTTGCGACATGCTTGCCTGAGGAAATTCCGGATCACATATAGCATTGTTGTACAACAAATCATCCGCAGCTGCTTTGAAAAGATCGTACATTTTTCTTTCCTCGGAGTTAAGATGATCATAATAATAATACCCAGAGTACACCTCAAAATCATGTCCGTTTATACTTGCTGCATGTGTCGGAAGCTTAAATGACGGTATAAGTATAATAAATGTAAAAATCATTATAAAAGCTGTTATTTTTCTCTTCATATCATACCTCCCCTCTTTTTTAGCTTAAAATATTATAGCATTATATATATCTTTTTTCTATTCAATATTTTATTCTTCATCGCGAAACTGTTCAAGCGCCTTATTAATCTTCGTCTCGTCTATCTTGCCCATCCAGATAGATGAACTCCATACAAACACATATACAACGAAGAATATAATTATAACCGAAATATATCCGGACAAATCAGTATACCACTTAAATATATACCCTGCGACAGATACGATTACAAAAAGTGACAGGCAATGGAGAATAATTCTTAGAATTCCGCTTTTACCGCCATCAGCTTCCTTAAGCAGTAAGGTGGGAAGCGAGCATAAAAAACTAATAAATATTATTGACAACGGATGATACCAGGCAAGCGAATATTCACCTCCCGAAAGATGTGTTATAACACCACCTATACCTATCATAAAGAATATACCGGTAGATATCATAAGTGTCTCTTCAAATATAACCTTAGTCTTTTTTTTATCCATAACTATATCCCCAATCTATTCTTCAATTCCTTAACATAGCTTCTTGCTATCACAACAGTTTCGTCATTTAAAAGCTTAGCATTCATTCTGCCATTCATATCAGATTTAACAGAGCGAATTTTCCTTATATTTACAATCATCGCCTTAGCACATCTTAGAAAATTAGCATTGAGCATATCCTCTAATTCATATAATCTGAGCTTTGTCTCGTAACAATTCTCTTTTGTATATATAAAGGTCTTTTTGTCTATTGATTCAATATAATAAATCTTGTTATGCTCCAGAAGATAAGTCTGTCCATCCTTGCTAACCGCAATTCTGCCCCCGGCGCTTTCCAAAAGACCGATTGCAGTTTCTATCTCATCAGTCCTTTTAACTGCTTTAATTATAGCCTGCTCAGCTTCGTCGGAAGAAACTTTTTCGTATATTACACGCATTAACACTCTCCAAAAATATTTTACTTTTTTAAAAAAATATTAATTCATTATCACTTTATTTTTTATCTTTGCTATCCTCTTTATTATCATTTTCATATATTCGACTGTGCTCTTCAGCGATACGTCTTACTTCATCCTCGGCATCCACAAATGCCTTTGCAACCAAAGGATCAAAATGAGAGCCCATCCCCTCTTTTATTATGTCCATTGCTTTTTCAAAAGGAAATCCCTTCTTATAGCTTCTATTAGATACAAGAGCATCAAATACATCCGCAACTGCCATAATACGAGCAGAAAGCGGTATATCTTCACCAACAAGTCCCTTAGGATAGCCGGAGCCATCCCACTTTTCATGGTGATAGGTTGAAAGATTCTTTGCTTCCTTAAGATAACCCGTATCAGGTACTATTTCCATAGCCTTTTCTATTATTTCTTCGCCGGCAGTAGTATGCTTTTTCATCTCCTCAAACTCTTCGTCCGTCAGCCTTCCCGGCTTATTTAAAATGACATCCGAAACCTTAATCTTTCCTATATCATGAAGAGGAGCTGAGTGTTCAACATCATATATAAACTCATCCGTAAGTTCATCGGCATATATGCCCTCTTTTTTCATCTGCCTCATAATAAGACTTGCATATGCGGCTGTCTTCTTAACATGATCTCCGGTACATTTATCCCTGCTTTCAACAAGGTCTGCAAGAACCATAATTAGTCCGTTTTGCATATTTGATATAGTTTCGGTATGCTCTTTTATATCTGAAACGTATTGCATACTGTCTTCCGTTGTTTTAACAAGTGCAAGATAAAGATTTTCTATCTCATCACCCGTACGAATATCAAGCTCCTTAATCTTATCAACACTGTTGTTTCTGGCCTCATCACTATTATATGCAAAGGAGCTTGCACTAAGCGCCATGGCATTTAAAGGCTTTATAACATTATACTCAGCAAGCCACAAGCCGATGGTAAGTATGGTTATGAAAAAGCCAAGAAATATAGATATCAGCTTTGTGAAAAAGCTGTACTGATCCTGTCTAAGCTGATCCATGGAGATATCAATAGCAGCATAACACTGACATATTCCGTCTTCATCATAAACAGGCTGATATACAGTTAAAAGCCAACCATATTTATCATTCGAAATAATAGGTTCAATCTCCTTTCCTGCCAAAAGGTCAGGAAGATAATCCATAAAGGCATCATCAAATTCAATTATTTCTCCGGGTGCAGAGCCCTCAAGCTCATCCGTGTCAAGGTCAAACACAACGTGGCAGCCATCTTCCATTATTTTATATACATAAACATATTTGATATCATACGAGCTGTTTCTTATGTCGTAAAGTCTTTTCTCTGTTTCGAGATAGCCATCTTCTTCCTCACCATTCTTCATATAAGCATCAACCATATCCGCATCAACTGTAGATGCTGCGAGATATGCCACTCCCTTTCCAAGCTTTATATGGTCATTAATGGTTGAATTTCTATAAAGTACAAAGCTTATTATTGTATAAGCTGTTGCTATAAAAAATGATGCTGTCATGAGTACAAGTAAGACCTTAGTACGAAGTGACATGGAACGGCACTTATTTTCACTGATAGCCTTTTTTTGTTCCTTTGAAAGAGGCGTCTGATGCCAGCCGTCAAACATCAGTTTTTTCTTAAGCTTATCCGGTAATATCAAAATGATAACAAGCACAATAAGTACCGTTATAATCTTGTCCGCAAGGTCTATAAGATAATCTGCCAAAAACTGAGCCTGAAGTCTTGTAAAAGTACCGTTATTATACAAATATTTTACAAAAGGAACTGAAATTCCCTCTCCGGCAAACCCATACAAAACCCACGTAAAAACAGAGCCAAGAATTCCTCCGATAACGGATAAAACGAAGGTAAAAATAAGTGTTGTGGAAATCTTATACGGATACCCCTTTTGTACAAAATAAGCTGTACATACTGCAATAAGTACATTTAAAAATCCATAATATATAGCTGAGTTGTCGTAAATCGATTTTATAAAATTGGTCAAAAGGCCAACCAAAACTCCGGGTATATATCCGCCTAGTCCTGCCGAAATAACAGTACCGACAGTATCAAAATAAAACGGCCAACCAAAATGTGTAGCCAATGCTCCACCGCCTATATTTATTCCTATACCTATAATGCATAATATAATAGTTGAATATATTTTTGTTCTTTTGTATATTCCAGTGTTATAATCCGACCTGCTCATTTTTTCCTCCATAATAAGATAAAACATAATTCTACAGTATAATAGTATATCATTTAATCTATTGTTTTTCCAACAAAATATAAATAAATACAAAAAACATTTTTCTTACCCTGCTGCACAAACAGCAAGCTTTTATTATGCTTGCAGATTATATGGCACTTTGATATAATTTAACCAATTTAAAAGCATTATATAATTTATTAAAATATTCATTTTATCTGTAGCAGTATACAAATATCAGAGGAACAGATATGAGTTATGTGGAATTTAAAAATGTAAAAAAAATATATAAAAGCGGTGAGGTTCTAATCCACGCCTTAAGTGACGTTAATTTTGAAATAGAACAGGGCGAATTCTGTGTAATTGTCGGAGCATCAGGCGCCGGCAAAACTACAATACTTAATATACTCGGCGGAATGGACACGCTTTCTGAGGGACAGGTATTTCTTGATGGTAACGAGATATCCTCCTACGACAAAAAAAAGCTTACCGCTTACAGACGCTATGATGTAGGCTTCGTATTTCAATTTTATAATCTTGTACAAAATCTCACAGCTCTTGAGAATGTGGAGCTTGCAAACGAGATATGCAAAGAACCTCTTGATGCAAAGGAAATTCTTACTCAGGTGGGACTTTTAGACAGAATCAACAATTTCCCTGCGCAGCTTTCGGGAGGCGAACAGCAGCGTGTTGCAATTGCGAGAGCTCTCGCCAAGAATCCCAAGCTCCTGCTATGTGACGAACCAACCGGTGCTCTTGATTATGCAACCGGCAAATCTGTCCTTGCCATACTTCAGGATACCTGCCGTAAGCTTGGAAAAACCGTAATCGTCATAACTCACAACCAGGCTCTTACTGCTATGGCAAACCGAATCATTACCATTAAAAGCGGAACAGTTGCCGAGATAAAAATTAATAATGATATAAAAGATATCGCAGATATAGAATGGTAGCCCCTTATGAAATCAATGATGAAAAAAACAACCTTTAGAGAAATCCGTCAAAGCTTCGGGAGATTTTTTGCAATCTTTGCAATTATCGCTCTCGGGGTTGGTTTTTTTGCGGGAATAAAAAACACGACACCTTCTATGTTAAAAACCATTAACGAGTACTTAAAGGAAGAGCAGTTATATGATTACAGGCTCATATCCACGATAGGCTGGACCTCTCAGGAGGTTGCTATATTTAAGCTTCTGCCGGACGTCAGATATGCAGAGGGTTCCTACAGCTATGACATAATTTACTCCCATAACTCCAAGCAGGAGATGATATTAAAAACGCACAGCATAATGGAACATATAAACGGTGTATCTCTTGTAAAAGGCGAAATGCCAAAAACCAAGAATGAATGTGTAATTGATGTACGTGTGAGAGATATACCCAAAATAGGAGAAAAAATTCGTGTTACAACAGACAATTCCGAGGATACGTTAAATGCTCTTGACTTTGAAGAGCTTACGGTTGTCGGATATGTAAATTCTTCTTACTACATTAACTTTGAACGCGGTTCAACCTCACTTGGCAACGGAAGTGTGGCAGGCTATGTCTATGTGCTTCCCGAAGCCTTTAAAAGTAATATCTATACGGAAATATTTGTAAAATTCGATCAGGACTATCCTATATATTCAGAAGAATACTCTGATTATATGCAGAAAAAAAAGGACACCTGGGAAGCAGCTATAAATCTTGCTTCTAAGTGGCGATATCTCAATCTCGCATACGAAGCTATAAACTCATCGGATGTTCCCGAAGTAACCAATCTTCCTGAATACAAGGAATTGACAGAGCTTTTAGACTATGTTCAAAATAAAAACATCTCTGACCTTGCCAATCCGTCTGAGATAAAGCTTCTCGCCGAATCACTTGACGCTATAGACATTGATATACTTTTAAAAAATTATCTAAGTTCTGAATATGCAAATAGTATTCGTCTGGAAACATTTTTACTTGAAAGAAATACCAACGTCGGATATGTCTGCTTTGAAAGTGACTCGGGTATTGTTGCACAGGTAGCGCGGGTTTTCCCTGTGTTTTTTATACTTGTCGCTGCACTTGTCTGTATGACAACCATGAGCCGCATGGTAGAAGAACAGCGTACACAGATAGGCATATTTAAGGCACTGGGATATTCAAATATAAAAATAATGAATAAGTTTATGTTCTACTCCGGAAGTGCAGCCATACTCGGATGCATATTCGGATATAGTATAGGTATTTTTCTTTTTCCAAAGGTAATATGGAAAGCTTATGAGCTTATGTATATTGCAATCCCGCTAAAATATTCATTTGATATAAAGCTTGCTATTATCTCGATACTTGTTGCTCTTATATGTTCGATAGGAACAACCTGGTTTTCATGTCATGTTGAACTTTCGGAAACAGCAGCAAGTCTCATGCGCCCAAAGGCCCCAAAGGCAGGAAAAAGAATTTTTTTGGAATATTTACCGTTTCTTTGGAAAAAATTAAAGTTTTTATATAAGGTTTCCCTCAGAAATATATTCCGATACAAGAAAAGATTTTTTATGATGATTCTCGGTATAGGAGGCTGTATGGCATTGCTTTTAACAGGCTTCGGTCTTTATGATTCCATAGCCGGTTTTGCCGATATGCAGTACGACAACATAGAAACAGCAGATGCTTCTTTGGTTTACTTAAACGGAGAAGGTTCTAAGCTTCCGGATTCACTTCAGGAGAAAATTGACAGGACAGTCTCCGATTATCTTATAATCCATGAAGCCTCCTGGGATATAATAACCACTGATAATGTAAAGAGCATCAACCTTATGGTTCCTCTCAGCTACGACAATATAAGTCTATACCTTAATTTTCATACAGAGAACAGCACTCCACTCGCTCCTCCTTCCAAGGATGAAGCACTTATAAGCAACGGTATTGCTAAGCGTTATAATATAAATGTCGGTGATTATATAACCTTAAGAGACGAAAATATGAGGCAGTTAAAGGTTAGAATATCAGGAATATACGAAAACTATGTATATAATTTTATATTTTTGACCCACGAAACACTTGAAGAACAGTTAGAGGAAGATACAAACTATAATACCCTTTATATCAATTTTCCGAAAGGAACAGATTTTTACAAGCTTTCCGCTGACCTTATGAAGGATGGCAACACAGCCCGTGTCTCATTATTTAATGATTTAAGGAACAGAGTCGCCGGTATGATGAAAAGTCTTGTATATGTCGTTATACTTGTCATTATATGTGCAGCAGTATTGGCATTTATCGTTATTTATAATCTTACAAATATCAATATAACCGAACGTATCAGAGAAATTGCTACGATAAAGGTACTCGGTTTCTTCAAAAAGGAAACCGCCTCCTATGTGTTCCGCGAAAATATATTTTTAACTACTATCGGTATCATAATCGGAATATTTTTAGGAATACTCTTACACCGCTTTGTTATGTCGCAAATAATAATAGATATGGTCTGTTTCAGAATTAATATCAAGCCTATCAGCTTTTTACTCAGCATAATTCTGACATTTGCATTTAACCTTCTTGTTAATCTTTTTATGAACAGGAAGCTGGATAAAATCAATATGGCGGAATCACTTAAGTCGGTGGAATAAGATCACAGTCCTCTCTCCTTAAGCTTCTCCACCAGCTTCACATAAAACTCTCTGACATCGAACCCGTCAATATTCTCGCGGTTTAGATCTATCATATCGCCATGGGATATACCTCTCTTATATTTGTTCTCAAGAAAGGTGTAATCTTCTCCCCACTGGAATGAATCTTCTCCTACAAGGCCGTCATTTCTGCCATCAAAATGCTTAACCAGGTGATAGCTCATATTAAGCGGAAATGCACCGCTTGCCGCTTCCTTCATTATAGAGCCTATACTCTGCGTATATATTCCGGCATCCTTATAATCATAGTTCTCAGTCAACTTGGTTATTTCACTGCATCCTAATGCTGTCAGATCGGTAACCGCCGCGATAAAGTCCGGATTTTCATCTCCGAGTTTTTTCAGTGTGCTGTTATAAACAGAAGCCACCTTATTCTTTAATCCCTGTGGTGCCTTTCCCATCAGATAATCTGCAAATTCACATCCTCTGTGCGGTGTATTTATCGTGGTAATGGATGCCACATATGGAGCTATATCTATAGTTGCAACAGCCGTTTTTATATCAAGACCACCCTTGGAGTGAGCTATAACATTAACCTTTTCGCAGCCTGTATCTTCTACTATCTGTCTTATCCTTGCCGCAAGCTCCTTGGCACTATCCGTAACCGCTGCTGCCGACTGATGCTCTCCGTAATATATCGTCGCTCCATTTTGCGAAAGCTCCTTCGGTATTCTGCCCCAATAATTAAGATACTTGGAATCTCTAAAAAAGACTCCATGCACCATAAGTATAGGATATTTTGTCTTGCATATCTGCTGATCACGTCTTTTCTTATTAAGCTTTAATTTCTTTTTCTCAAATCTTGCTTCTTTACCCGTAATCCTGATTATAGCCGAAAGCGCGATAAGATGAGCGATAGGAATCATGCCACATACAATTCCGATTATCCTCATCTTTATACCAAGCTGCACAGAGGTAAGATAGACCATTATGATTCCTATCCAGAATATAATAAACTCAATTAAAACAATAAGCAGTATCAAACCCCAATTCTGCTTGAAAGCCTGTTTTATACCATCCTGCGCAATCATCACTATAAGTCCAACACCTATAACAAAAACCGATATAATAAATACAAGCAACAGCTTGTTGCCAATCCCAAGTATATTCAGTCTTTTCAGTGTTTGATTTTTCTCTTTTCGTTTATCGTTCATACAATTATTACCTTTTTAACTCATTCACAAGTGTAAGTATCTGTGGTGCTGCCTTCTCTTTCTCCTTGTTAAGCACCATCTTATATATCGGATATGCCATTGAAAGTATTATAATTCCAATAACTCCTATTATAATACCAATTACGAAAAGCGATGTCCAGACCAAACAGCAACACATTCCAACTCCAAGCAATAATGTACCTATAACACCTACTATAATGGATGCCATAGTTGCTTTCATCGTCACTCCTGCATCAAGCTTGCGAAGTTGTTCCATCTTATTCTCAATTTCGGATTTTCCCAAATATTTTTCTTCAATTCGTCTTATCTCCTCCTGCTCACTTGCAGAATAGCTGTATGTAAATGTATTTTCATTATTTTCCATTTTAATTTCTCCTTATTTTCACAGTAAATGTGCTGCCAACTCCTACCTTACTCTTAACCTCTATATCCGCTTCCATTATATCAATTACCCGCTTTACAAGCGCAAGCCCAAGACCATTTCCCTGAGTAGCGTGCGATGAATCACCTTGATAGAATTTGTCAAATATATGCCTGCCGGTAGTCTCATCTATACCACATCCGCTATCCGTAACAGATACAACCGCATAATTGCCGTCTTTTTTTGCAGTTACCGAAACCTTTCCTCCGACCTCAGTAAATTTAAATGCATTAGATAAAAGATTGTTCCATACCAATGATAAAAGCTCTGCATCCGCATTTATAATTAAATCATCTTCAATATCAGTATCCAAATCTATGTTTTTAGCTTCCCAGATATTTTCAAAATTAATAATGCTCTCACATAACTGTTCGCTTAAGTCAAAGCTTTTTTTATCAGGATATATCTGTTGATTCTCAAGTTTATTAAGCTTTAATATATTAGTTATAAGCTCTGCTAATCTTTTAGATGCATCCGTTACCCCCTTTGCATACTCCAATCTTTTTTCATATGATATCTCCGGATCCTGCAGCATAGTACCGTAATTACCAATTACCGCAAGAGGTGTTTTTAATTCATGTGATACATTAGATATAAAATCTGTTCTTAAAGTTTCAATACCTGATAATTCGTCTGCCAAATGATTAATATTGTCTGCGATATCATCAAATTCGCTTCTGCCATAGAAGTTATGCAAATCCGGAATTCTCGCTTCAAAATCTCCTTTTGCAAGCTGATTAGTCGTCTCTACTATTTTTTTTACAGGTCGATTTATTGTGAAATGTCTTTGCAGACTATCCAAAACAGCAAATATAAGACTTAATAAGACCACATTGAAAAAAGTATAGATTGCATTGTCCTGTATCATTTCCTTGGTAAAACTCATAGAATTTAAAAAAAGAAAAAAATTGCAGGTCACAATAAATGAGATTAAAAGAAATATTATAAGAAATCGCCAGATATTCCATATTGTTCTTTTTTTCATCTAATCCTCCTTCGGTACTGCCTTATAACCTAAACCTCTGACTGTAACAATTTCAAAATCTTCACATTCTGACAGCTTATCACGAAGCTTAGTCATATATACATCCACTGCCCTTGGTGTTGCATCTGAGTCTACATCCCAAAACTCATCCATGAGCTGTGACCTTGTAAATGTCTTCTTCGGATATGACAGCAGCTTAAAAAGTAAATTAAATTCCCTTTGCGTAAGCGATACTTCATTACCGTTTACAGTTGCAATTCTCTCGTCAGTATCCATCTGAAAATTTCCCACAACAAGTTTTTTACTGCTTGCCACCTTTGCTCTTCTTAACAGTGCTCCAATATGAAGGTCCAATTCTTCCAAATTAATGGGTTTTACCATATAATCATCTATTCCTGCCAGAAATCCTTTTTGCTTTGCTGCAAAATCATCTCTGGCAGTCATAAAAAGAATCGGTATTTCTGTATTTATTTTTCTGACTGTTTCTGCAAATTCAAATCCATCTATTTTAGGCATCATAATATCTGAAATTATAAGGTCATATGTATTTCCATACATCGCATCATATGCTTCAACCCCATTTAATACTCCTACGGTCTCATAACCTCT
This sequence comes from uncultured Lachnospiraceae bacterium, assembly GCA_902788555.1. Taxonomy (GTDB): domain Bacteria; phylum Bacillota; class Clostridia; order Lachnospirales; family Lachnospiraceae; genus Coprococcus_C. The sequence goes on along the minus strand of CADAKQ010000024.1, from coordinate 24,782 downwards.
CGCCTTAAGATATGCACAAACTGTCTTATTTAAATCCTTATCATCCTCAACAACCAATATTTTAAACATTTTCTATGTCACACTCCATATTTCATTTATAAATTTGTTTTTATTGTAACATAGAAATGTTAAAGTTTTGTTGCTGTTTTATTAGTTTTTAAATTTTTTTCCATTGGTACATCCGCCATCACAGAGTATATCAACGCCTGCCAGGTATCCGTTTCTCTCATCTGCTACCGCTGCTATTGCAAATCCAAGCTCTTTTGGTGTACCCATACGTTCTTCTGCACCGAATTTGAGCATGGAACCGCCTTCTTCTTTTTCCAAATCACCCATACCCGTAGCTATAAGTCCCGGGCTTAAGGATACAACACGTATACCCTTTTTTCCATATTCAAATGCACACTTTTTTGCATACCACACAACAAAGTTTTTTGATAATGCATATGCAAAACCTGATTTTTGATAATCAGTTTTCGGAAGATTGCTTTTCTTTATGCATTTTTCCAAGAATCCGCCTTCATTAATCTCTGCAAGTTTATATAGTTTTTCACTTATCATAAATTTAGGAAGTGCATAGGCGGAATTAGAAGATATATCCACTATTACACTACCCCTATCCATCAGCTTTGAAAACTCCTGATTGACATATACCGTGCCCAGAGCATTGACCCTTAAGAGTTGTTCAGGCTTAGCCATGGATGGGGAAAGTCCTGCTGCATTTATTACATTTTTTATTTCTCCAAGTGAAGCTGCATACTCTGCTAATTTTCTTACACTCATTCTATCCGATGTATCACAGGAAAAGGCATGTGCCTCGTATCCCATTTCTTCAAGTTCCTTAACTGCATTTTCAAGCTTTGACATGGTTCTGCCTGAAAGAACAATTATCTTATCCTTAGGCATATATTTTGCGGTTTCAAATCCCATTCCACTTCCGCCACCTGTTATCACACATACTGTTTTCATTCATACCACCTCCTATTAAGCTATCATACCGGCACATTTAAGCCAGTCAATTTCGTCTCTTATTGTTTCTCTGTATGACCTTGTTTTATATCCCAATTCTTTTTTAGCCTTACTTGAATCAAAATCATTGTTTCTTGCTAGATTATATACTGAAAATGTAGTCATAATAGGCTTTTCTCCATTTTTTTCTGCCTTCTTTTCCATAAGCTTAGCTAAGGCATTGGCCATACCAAGCGGCAGGAAGAATTTCACACCCTTACAACCGCTTTCTTCAGACACAAGCTTTGCAAAATCCTTAAATGATACCTCATCATTTCCGAGTATATAACATTCGCCCTGTCTGCCCTTGTCTGCTGCAGCTATTGCACCTTTTGCAAGATCTCTCACATCACATAGATTAAAGGACCCTGCTATACCTGCCGGCATTTCACCATTTATTATCTTAATCAAGGTTGATGTAGTCTCGCCAACCGCAAAATCCTCCGGTCCGAGTATACCGCTCGGGTGAACTACGCATGCATTAAGTCCTTCCTTTGCTGCATCAAGCACAAGCTGTGTTGCCTGAGCCTTTGACTGACTGTAACATCCCACAACTTTTTCAGGATCTAAGGTATGAAAGTCCTCTGTCTCTGCAATTTTTTCCCCCTTCGGAAGTTCCGGTATAGCTCCTGTACTGCTACAATATACGAGCTTGCTGCAATTATATTTTTTGCACATGTCTATGATATTTTTAGTACCGCCTACATTTACATCCATAACCTTCTGATTATAATAAGGATTTACCGTTACAATACTTGCTATATGCATAACAATTACCTCAAGATTTTTAGGAACCGAGAAAAATCTTTCAAGCGACTCTATATCGCACAAATCTCCTTCTACTATCTCAGCCTCTTTCGGCACATATTTAATCGCCTTATCATTCGGCAGAACGAACGCCCTTACTCTCTCTCCTCTTTCTACAAGCTGTCTGCATATTGTTCCTCCGAGAAATCCTGCTGCTCCTGTAACTAAATAAATTCTATTCTTCATAACATTTCCCTCCAATTTCTTTTATGTGACAAGGCTCATACCCATGGCACATTTTGTTTTATTTGATAGCCTTATATTACAGGGGAAATGTTTTTGGATTGTTTGAGAAATGTTTCTGTTTTGTTAATAAATCGAGTAGGGAAGATGAAATCGCCCCCTACTCGTGCGCGAGCCGCCGGTCAGCTTTAGCTGGCATATTCCTTTCGGCGTCTCTGTGCATAATAAAAAATGCTCCGCATTTTTGCGAAGCATTTACTATAAATCATTTATTACTAATTTCTTCTGCTGCTGTTTGCAATCATAATAAGTCTTAACAACTGAAGTATAGTCGAGAACAGTGCCGCTACATAAGTAAGTGCTGCTGCCATCAGAACCTTTTTAGAACCTGCGAGCTCTTCACCTGCCAGCATATTACTTTTGTCAAGTATCTTAATCGCCCTGTGGGATGCATCAATCTCTACAGGAAGTGTGATAAGCTGGAAAAATACCACTGCCACAAAAAGCCAGACTCCAACCTGTGCAAGCCCTGTCGAGCCCATGATAAGACCGGCAATTATTATTGGCCAGGAAAGCTTTGAACCGATATTTGCAATCGGTACGGATAGCGACCTTAATTTAAGTGGTCCGTATCCTACCTGATGCTGTATGGCATGTCCGCACTCATGTGCTGCAACACCGATTGCCGCAACCGAGGTCTGATTATAAACACTGTCAGAAAGCCTTAAAACTTTCTCGCTTGGCGAATAATGATCCGTCAGATTGCCACTTATCCTTTCAATTCTTACATCATATATGCCTGCACCATGAAGTATTGTCTCTGCTGCCTGCTGGGAAGTAAGTCCGCGGCTGTTCCTGACTGTACTGTACTTTTTAAATCTTGCATTGACATTCCACGATGCAATCATACTTATGACTGCTCCGATAATTACTAAAATATAAGTAAAATCCATACCATAATAACCCATTGTTTTCACCTCAAAATGTTCTTATAAAATTGTAAACAAGTATATTTTACAGTATTTACCCAAATCTTTCAATTTAAAATACCAAAATCTACCTGTAATCCATCGAAACATCCATAAAGCTTCTTTTTCCCTCAATGTAATCCGCATAGGCAAGTTCGGGATCTTTACCACGAAACACCTGACATATCCCGCACATATCACAATCCGCTATACAGGGAAACATCTCCTTTATGCACTGTGCACGCTCCTCCGGTGTCGAGTTTTCTATCTCCGGTGGTCTCATACCAAATCTCCTTTTGCATAATTAATGCACCATACCGGTATTGCTTTTGTAGTTCATATTTAAATCCCTAAGCTCTACCTCTCCGTTTATATAAGGCTCATAAAAAGCATCTATACTTCCGCCACCTAAGTTATCGCAGCCATTGCAGAAATCACAGGCTCCGCCACAGCCGTTCAAACCCTCCTGAACGATTTTCATTCGCTCTTCCTTAGTAGTATCCTTAATTAAAAGACTCTTCATTTTATCACCACTCCACTTAAAATTGATAAAGTCTACAAAAGATAAAATACCATTATTCTGATTTAATTGCAAGCAATATTACCTATAACCTTTTCTTATTAAACACAATTATTCCTGTAACAAAAAATACCACGCTTACAATCAATGTAACTATAACCGCCACAGTATAATCCGAAGTCTCGGATGCTCCTGTTGTAAGGCTGTATCCTGTAGTAAGCATAGTTTCCATATATTTATCAACCTTCGGTATCATACTGATAAGATATATTCCAAAGACCACTCCGCCTGTTCCAAGCAGCACACCGCTTCCGTTTTGTGCAAGTGTCGAAGAAAGCACCATAATCATTATGACCCATATGCCGAAAAACCACCAGCAAAACGAGGCAAAAAGCAGATTATCAGCTATAGAATTCTCCCAGTAAAAATCATTATATACATAGGTTATTCCAAAACACATCCAAAAGCATACAGTCCAAAGCAAAACCAAAACAACGGTTTTGGCTATTACCACGTTGTGCCTTTTTAGTCCCTTTGTAAGGGATAAGACCAAGGTTCCGGATTGATATTCCTTGGTAAATATACTGCTTTCCAGCAGAACAAATGCTATAAGTCCCATAGGAATATTTTTGAAAAACTGCTCCCAGGACATAAGGGCATCAACTGTTATTTTTCCTACCTGTATGCCGCTTTCAGAAAGTGAATCCGACATTTTTTCAAAAAGCCACGGGGTAAGCTTGGCTATCGCAGGATTCATTATTCCGAATATTATAAATATTATTCCGAGAACTAATACCTTATTGCTGCGAAGCTGATCCATTATTTCTTTTTTCGTAAATGCGTATAGAGATTTCATCAGCCAACCACCTCCAAAAACAGATTTTCAAGAGAAGGTTCAAGCCTCTCAACCTTTATAACCGGAAGTTTTTTCTCCGAAATATATCCAAGCACCTTATACAGGCTTATGTCCGCTTCCTTAAATGTAAGCACCTTACCGGACATATTGTCTGCTCTCTTAAGTCCTCTAAATTCCTTAAGCAGTTCTTTAATAGCTTCGTCATTTTCTGCTTCAATTATATATTCATCCGAGCGGTATTTTCCTTTTATATCTGAAAGCTTTCCTGAAAGCTTGATACTTCCTCCGTCCAAAAATGCAATATCCGTACATATACGCTCTACATCTGCGAGTATATGCGTGGAAAAAAGCACGGTGGTTCTGTCCTTTACCGAAAGAAGTATATCAAGTATTTCCTTTCTTCCCAAAGGATCAAGCGCAGAGGTCGGTTCATCACAGATTAAAAGCTTTGGTTCGCCTAAAAGTGCCTGTGCTATACCAAGCCTTTGCTTCATACCTCTTGAATAACCCTTTATACGATGCTTTTCCTTATCAAGTCCGACAGCACTTAAAAGTTCGTCACTTCTTTCTTTTATAGTCTTCTTATCAAGACCTGTTATCTCTCCACAGAAGTTAAGGTATTCTCTCGCATTCATAAACGAATAAAAATCAGGTACATCCGGAAGATAGCCTATATATTTATTGGTTTTTGTCTGACCGTAAACAACAGTTTCATCAGCAACCTGTATCTTTCCCTCATCTGCCTTGATAAGTCCGAGGATATGCTTCATAGTTGTAGTCTTACCGGCTCCGTTTTTGCCGATAAAGCCAAATATACTATGCTCCGGTACCTTAAGCGTAACACCCTTAAGTACCTCCTTATCGCCAAACCTTTTATGAAGATTTTCAATACTTAAAACATCCAAATTATTCGTCCTCCTTGCCAAGAACAAAATAAAGTATAGGTCCTATAAATTCCATGCCTATTATCGTAACAAGCACCCAAAGCAGACGGCTTCCTCTTTTATAATTCTCATGTGTAAATATATGATGCAGTGTTACAACAAGTAAAATTATCTCAACGATAGCAAGCGGTATTATAAACGGTAAATATTCTCTTATTTTATCCATATATTTACTCCTCCATTCCATATGTTTCAACACAGTAGCCCTTATGTCCGCAACAGCTGCAGGTAAGCTTTCTAAGTCTTGGCGTATGTGATGCAAAAAAGCCTTCGACATGCTTTGCCTTAAATACATTATGACATTCCGGACATATGTAGGCAACCTTATCAAAATAATACTTACTGAACCAAAATGCTCCGACCATTACCACAGGCACAAATACCAAAAACGGTATCCAGATTCCCTTTACAATCCAAAGTGCTATTAAACCTACCTCAACCAAATCAAGAGGTATGCCCACGACCATCATCATTTTGTGCAACTTACGGAGCTTCTTTCTATTCTCCATAATGTATGCTATGTCACCGATGGATTCAACCGAATAATTATCAAGCCCCTTAAGCTCCCTTTTTATCTGTTCAACCTTGTCAAGCATATCCTGTTTTTCCGAAAGCTCATCACGTAAAACCTTTTCCTGTTCTTCAAGCAAAACAGAAATTACATTTTCAGTATTATCCTCCTCCAGAAGTTCACCTATCCCTTTAATCGGAATTCCGACATCACGAAGAAAGCAGATAATCTTAAGCTTTTTTAAATCCTCCTCCGAATACAGTCTTCTTCCTCCCTCACTTAATTCACTCGGAACAAGGATTCCTCTTGAATCATAATACTGAACGGTTCTTACAGTAACATTACAAAGCTTAGCCATCTCTCCGGTTGTATATTTTGACACAGCGATTCACCTCCTATGAGCCTGATATTACAATATTACGCTACGTAACAAGCAAGTCTTTTTTTAAAAAAATATATTTTTTTTAATTTCAGATTTTTTCGTAATTCTTATCGGAGCGTTTTGTACTTTAAAGGATAAACTTTCTGTAAAGTCAGAAAAGTTGCCACAACAATCATCATAATATTGTCGTGACAACTTAAATTTTTATCCGAACTATTATCTGGCAATCATCAATCATTCAACAATGTTATTTTGTCTCAGATTCAATTAAATTAATCACAAGCTCTTTTTCCCCTATAGAATCCTTAAGAATTTCCTCTATAACAAGCTTTGTCTGTTCGTCAGCTTTATCCGTAAGGTCATACTTTCCCACCTTTGAAGCCGCATCCTCTTCCGCAGCAGATATAGCCTGTGTTACATCATATTTATCACTCCAATTAAAAAGTGAATGCATTTCATCATAGAAATCTATGGAATCCGTATCAACCTGAATTGATAAAATCTTAGCCTTGGGAATATTAACAATAACCTTTTTATCGGTAACCTGAATATCCATTTCCGATATATCAGCTCCTGCCTTGACATTAGCAGTATATTTCATGGTGAATCCTGTCTGAGTGATAAACGGAATGCTACCTTCGGAATAAAATACCAATCCGGTATATTCAAGCTCTGCAGTTGCAAGCTCACTTATATTTTCAAGCTTAGCACTGACAAACGCCGTATCTATATCCGGCTTTTTTTCTGTATGAAGCTTTGCTGATATCTTATATGTAATAATAACTGCTATTACAAGAATCAAAAGCATCCACGCCTTAGAAACCGTGTTTTTCATCTTTGCAAATTCATTGTTATTAATCTTTAATTTTTTCTCAAATTCTTCAATTAAATCCTTTTTTTCTTTTTCAGTCAAGGAAGCTTCCTCCTTCGCTAATAATTAATTCATTATATCATCTCGCTTACAGCTCGATGTTTTTTTGGCAAAATGCCGGTTCACGCAAGCGAGACCGTCGCTTTGCTCATTATATCACGAAAGTTTAAGCTAAGCAAACGCATAGTTAAAGGGATGATGCATAACCTGTCATCATCCCTTTAATATACTTTTTTATTAATAATTATTTAGTAGAGTGCAACTCCGTTGCCCTGCATATAACACATTCTGCCTTCCCAGTCAAAGGTGTACTGGTCTCTCATAAGAGAACCATCCTCTGTCGCATAACCAAATCCGCCTGCCATACCTTCATCAACAGGCTTTCCGTCTGCCCATACAACATTGTCAGAGAACTGGAACCAGCCGGTCTGCATTACACCGTAAGGATTTGCGTAATAAAGCTTCTCACCTGCCTGATCCCATGTAAGAACATCAACATAAAGATAACCGTTTACATCAAAGAAGCAGTAATCATCCACTTCCTCTCCGGCAATTGATTGCTTTACATGTGAGAAGTTTGAGAATACCTCATGTCCTTCCTCATCAAGATATATAACATGTTCTCCGTCAGGATGATATGTAAGTCTATCAGTCATGGCGGAATTATCAAACTGGAAGTAATATGTATAGGTTCCGTCGCACTTAAAGTCATCCTGAACTCTCTTTCCTTCCACATCCATGGTCTTTTTGGTACCATCCTCGTCCTCGTAGAATCTTATACCTTCATTTGCAGCGAATACCTCACCGAGGTCATCCTCTCCACCAAGTCTCTTTGCAGTTTCCTTCCATACTACAAAAGGATTGTCACCACCGTAGAATTCACGATACTTTTCATCAACCTTATCCTCTGCTATCTTATCGTTGATTACAAGCATATTGTTTACAAATTCATTTCTGTCATCATAATACTTTGACATTGTATCATAGTCAGTACATACAAGAGAAAGCACCTTTCCTGCAATATTGACATCAGTTTGTTTATCTGTATCGAAAATAAATATATATGTTCCGCCCCATGTACAAGCTGTAGGTCCCGGAACAATTCCCATCTTACCATAGACATCTGTTCCTTGAATTGAATTCTCATATACCATTGTCATCCAGGTACAACCAAACTGACCGAAAACATCTCCGGTAAAATCAGCATCCCATTCATTGGACCACATCTCTGTATGATTTGAATATGGCTCTATAGCAGCCTTTATCTCATCCGTTGGTGCATTTACCGCCGAACGGCCCTCGAAACTGAGGTCGTCCATACTTGAAATTATCTTATAGCCCTTTTCGTCAAGTTTCTTTGCTGTATCTATAAAAGTATCCCAATCCTTTACAAGCTCCTGAATATCCTTTGCATCACTTGTACCAAATACCTTTTCAGCTATATCCTTTCTATATACAAAGCTTCCGAGAGGATACTGCCATGTAGCTCCATAAAGAACCCCTTTTTTGTTACCCTTATTTAATGCCACCTCATAAGAGCTTCTTATATATGCTTTTTCGTCGAATCCTGCCTTTGAAAGCGGAACATAATTATAGCTGTCACTATTTTTCAATATATCATTGATATTGCCAACCTCTACCGCAGCAAGACAAGTATATTTGTTTGTAAATTTCTTAATTGCCTCCTGATACTCATCCGACATGGGATCTCCTGAAACAATGGTAGGAACAATCTTACCTTCAAAATCCTTATTGCCCTCTATAGCCTCCATAACAAGACCGGGTACTTCATCATTCCATGATATTACAACTACATTACCCAAAAATGACAAATTATCTACTTCAAGAAGAAGTTCATCATCCCAATAAGGTTCTTCGAAATCCTTATCCTCATCAGTTGAAGCAAAAACTATAACATATTCTTCAATCTCCTCGTCGGAAATATTTGATATAAAGTATGTGCCTCCGGCATCTCCGTAGTATCCGTCACCCGGCACATAATAAACCTGAGCATTTTCGTCAGTTATGTGGAAAGCAACTTCAGAATCTGCGGGGATTGTATACTTTATAATCGCACATTTATAATCTCTGAATCCATAGCGTAGTGTTCCACCGTCCGATCCCCAGTCTTCTTCCCATACATACATCTGAAAATCAACAGTTTTAAGATCCTTAAATGCTATTTCATTTGTACCCTTTACTTCATTGAAGGAAGCGGAAAAATCCTTTATATCCTCAAATGAAACAAGTGATACCGAGGTTTGAAGTTCATCATCCCAACCATAAAATGCGAGATCAGGGATTCCTTCCTTAGGCTCCTGTCCGAAATCAATTATATGTTCAAACTCTTCTTCAAGATTTCTTTCATCACCCTGTTCTTCATCTTCCTGCGGCGCTTCGCCCTCCTGTGGTTCTTCGCCCTCCTGTGGTTCTTCATAAAACGCCAAATCTTCTTCCTGAATATTACCGGCATGTCCTACAAGTGTAGTTCCGAAAAACATACATGCAAGAGACATAACTGCAATTCCTGTTTTAAGTCCAATAAATTTACGTATAAGTAACCTCCTTTACAAAAAATTCAAATATATTATATCATTATTCCGTTATAAATGCTACATTTTTTTACGGCGGACTGTATAATATATTTGATTTTTATTGATTTTTTATTTTATTCTTATCGTTGAGATAAAAGCCATGCCATTATGTGAATAGCCTGCTGAAACTCCCCTTTTTCTATCATGGCTTCTATCTCCTCGGCAGTGTATTTTCTTACATTCAAGAATTCCGTATCATCCAGATTCTGTCCAGAAACCTTGCGACAGTTTTTCGCCTCAAAAACGTAGGCATAATTATCTGCTATGGTTGCATTGGACGGAACTGTTATAAGATGCCTCCATTCATCAGATACATAACCGGTTTCCTCTTTAAGCTCCCTCATGGCAGCCTCTAACGCATCCTCCGTTATCGCCTTATCATCCTCACCATACTCTTTACCGTCCGTTCTTTCTATCCCGCCTGCCGAAAACTCAGTGGTTACCTGCTTTATACCATAACGAAATTGTCTGACACAGATATATTTCCCCTCCTCATCAGAGGCTACTATTACAACATAATTTCGTCTGCTGTAGGTATAATACGGCTCAAATTCCGTACCATCTGGAAATCTGAAAGCTGAACGACGAAAATCAATCCATTCATCCTTAACTATGTGTTCAGTCCTTATCTCTTCCCATATAAGATTTTCATCATTATTGTTTTTATTCTGACTCATTTTTCTCTCCGTTATTTAACTTGATGTTATACGGTGCCTGTCACCATGTCATATCACCGTCTACATATCACATTTTTATCTCGCTCTCCTGTCATGTACCTTATAATAATTCGATTTATCCTTATACATCTTTGATTCGGCACTTACAATCAGAGTATTTATATCCACATCTTTAGCATCATGAAATTCAAAGCCCACAGCTGCATGATAACCCTGCTCTGATACCTGTGCCCTCATTTCTTTTATTTTATCTTCCACCTCTGCTTTTGACAAATCAAGAACAAATGCCACATATTCATCTCCACCAACACGATAGGTATCCTTTTTGCCAAACTGTTTTTTTACAGCATCAGCTATGTACTGAAGCATCTCGTCACCGGCCTTATGACCCTTTGTATTGTTAAGCTCATGAAGTCCGTTGACATCAATGTATATACAGCCGATAGATTTCTTATAGATAGATGGATATGTTTCAAGTCTCCATTCATAGCAGTTTCTGTTGTTGAGACCTGTAAGTTGGTCGGTTTCACTCATGATGTGTAGCTTATTTTCAAGAACATATCCTCTTATCTTCGCCCTATAAACTACTGACTCGGAAAATACAGCTAAAACACCAAATATTATCGCATCAGTAATATCAACAGATAAAATCGAACCGGTCTTGGTCTGACAAGCCATTATAATAAAAGCTATTATATAAAATATAAGACTTGCAGCCATACGTATTGGTCTGTCAACAAATATAAGAGGTACGAAAATAAGCATAACCATAAAGGTTACTGTCTGCTGGTCAGGTCTTGTCAGTGTTGCAATGGCAATTCCGTATATCAAAAATACCGATATAGCCATGTAAACCGATACATATGTAAGTGCAGGTATCTTTTTAGATAAAAGAGCAATTACAATCTGTATAATTGAAAAAATAACACCAAAGATATAAACAGGCTTTGAGCCTGAAAATCCATCCAGAAAAAAAGAAAGCAATAGCATTATACTGATAAGAATTGAAGCTCCGGTTGCAAAAACAAGCGCTGTAATTCTATTGGAGGCTTCAAGCCTGTCCTTAATGCTGTGATAGCTTTCTCTGTCTGTATCTCCGTAAAAGGCATACTCTTTTATCTTTTGCCACATAAAATATCCTCCTTGATAAAACAAATGTAAAAAAGCTGCAAAAGATATTTTATCATAAAATTATTTTATTGGATAGTCTTTTTATTATAAATTATGTAAACCATGAGCAGTTCGTACTCTCTCTCATTTGCTAAAAAGAATCTACCTATTCATAAATCATACTATGTCATTCAGAGTTTCACCTATATCTCCGTCTATACATATGGCTCGTTCTTTAATTACCTCCGGTGCGAAAGCCTCTCCGTAATTCAAGCAGGCATAAAACGCATTAGGATTAGCAACTGTCATCTGCCAGAACGGATACTTGATTATAACCGGTGTATTGGCTCCCACTCAAAGTTCAAGATAGAGCACATGCATATCCTCGTGTCTTCTTAAGAAATCCGAATATTGGGATGAAGCAAGCTTCCAGCCCTCGTCCTCCACAAATGTATCATCTGCACGAAGATTCATAGTCACATCACTTCCGTCATCAGGACATTTAGGTATAAGTTCTGTTGGGATTCTCATGGAAAGCTTACCATCCTCAGGTACTTGGAACACACCGCTTTCATCCTTTACAAAGCCCTGTGACTCCATCGCCTTCATAACCCATTCTTCATTATCATAGGTTTTTTTGAGCTTGGAATTAACACTCTGGAAAAGACCGTAATCTCCCTGCGTATAAAATAGTCTCTTCTTATCAAAACCGGCTCTCTGAAACTGATGGTCAACATTTGTAGTTATGATAAAATAATCCTTATCATCAACCATGTCATAAAGCATACTGTAAACCGGCTTCGGTGCATCTATATATCTGTTAAAAAATATGTGTCTTGACCACCACGCCCAAAGAGTCTCCTCATCAGGAAACGGATAAAATCCTCCCGAATACATATCACGTATGCCAAACCTCTTAGCAAAGTCATAAAAATACTTTTCAAACCTCTCGCCGCTATAGGTAAATCCCGCAGATGTGGAAAGTCCTGCTCCTGCACCGATTATAATCGCATCTGCCGTCTCTATCTCCTTTTTTAATCTCTTTATATTATCCTCACGTGAGCCTGTCTCACTTATTATCCTGTAGCTCATTGCTCTCATCCCTCTCTGTATAGTTTCTCTGTATCCATCACTTTTTTTAAGAAAGTAATCCTTCGTAATAGAATTTGTCTTCGTCTTTAAAAACATTAAATATCACCCTTTCCATGCTGCCCTCATGCTCCGACAGCCATTTCGTCACCGTATCAACCGCAATTTCTGCCGCACGCTCATTCGGAAAATGAAATACGCCTGTTGTGATACAACAAAATGCTACGCTTTTTAATCCATTTTCAAGGCACATATCAAGTGTATTCTTGTAGCAATCCGATAAATCCTTCTCAAGCTCCTTTGTAAGTCTTCCCATCACAATAGGGCCTACTATATGAATAACCTTTTTTGCCGGAAGATTATAACCGTCCGTAAGCATCGGAACAGCAGTCGGCTGTTCATATTCCATACCATACTTTAATCTTAAATTATTCATCTTTTCATTGCACTCTGCTCTCATCTGAATTCCGCCAAATGTATGTATGCAGTTATCTATACAGGTGTGGCAAGGTTGAAAACAGCCAAGCATCTGACTGTTAGCAGCATTAACGATTGCATCTACAGAAAGCCTCGTTATATCGCCCTGCCATATCGAAATCATATCCGCATAATTTTTATCGCTTCCGTACTCATCCGCCACGGTCTTTATATCTTTAATATTGACTATGCCTTTTTCAATGATAGCTTCCTTAAGATACTCGTCCTGTATTGCAAGTGTCTCATCGTCCATCTTCCTCGGCATACGTATATTCATAAGAGATCGTAAAATCCTCTTTTTTTCATTTATATTGTCCGAAACCTTTAAGTTCCTGTACTCGCCTGAATCTTCCTTGAACTTATCTACAAGGTAATTTAGTCTTTCTTCCTGAGTCTTAAGTTTTGTCATATTATCATCTCCCATCACAAATTGGTATTTGAAAACCATATTTTTTACCTAAACTATTATTTCTATTTCATCTATATATGAAGTATAACAAACAGATTATTTTGAAACAAGTACGCACTTTTTTATTAGATAGTTACTTTTAGGTAATTATAATTAGCAATTGACAAAAGAAATAAAGTGCTTTACAATATATTTAACAAGCTAGTCGGGAAGGTGAGTGCACTTCACCTGCTCCGGCGAAAGTTATTAGACTATAAGAATAGTCGTCCTAATCTTTGCGCGATGAGTCAGGACGGCTATTCTTATTTTCTCTATGTAATCTGATTATATCAACTAAGCACGTCCTCCCGACTAACCGGTTAAATAAATTGTTTTATCTTTGGTAAGTAAGCAAGATGAAAAAAGATACAATGAAATTGATTAAGTAATTTTTTATTCTTGCTTATGGTGACAGTATATTACAAAAATCTATGCTTGTAAACATTATTTTACATCCTCACAACTATCTTACCATTAACAGCACCCTTATCCTGTGCGGTTATGGCATCCTTAATATTATCAAATTCAAAAACCTTTCCATATATAGGAACTATCTTCTTATTATAAAAAAATTTAAACATGTCATCAACCACTTCCTGTGTAGGATAGTTTGAGAAAAATCCTGTAAGATAAACACCGTTTGGAATATCCTTTATAGGATCAAATCCATCAAGTGCATACACTCCGCCAAGTATGCCTGTCTGGCAGACTATACCGCCTTTATTCACAGCAGTCATAGTATCCTTGAGATACTTTGGACCAACAAGATCAAGAGCCTTTGTAACGCCTTTTATCCTGCCGGTCAATTTACCATCATCCAAAAAGACTTCATCCGCTTCTTTAATAAGTACAAATTTATCTTCTCTATGAGTTGTGGCAATCACACGCGCGCCAAGTGCCATTGCTATCTGTATGGCAGCATATCCAAGCGCACAGGTTGCACCGCGAATAAGTAATGTATCCTCTGCCTTAAGATTAAGGCATTCAAAAAGAGAGCCCCATGCCGTAAAATATGTCTCAGGTATAGCAGCAAGCTCCTCCCAGTTAAGTTCACTTTCTATCTTAAATACATGATGTGCAGGAAGTAAAGCATACTCTGCATAGCTTCCGTTAAAGCTTCTTCCCATACCACCCATCATAGCTATAACCTTATCGCCTTTAGTTAATGTCGTATCGGATGCATCCTCTATTACTCCCACACACTCAATACCGGGTATAACAGGCTTTTGTATGTAATCAGCATTTATCTCATTTAATCTGAGTATCTGTTCAGAATGATTCATTCCAAATGCCTTGACCTTTACAAGCACCCAACCGGATTTAACCTTAGGTATCGGAAGCTCTGAAATTTCAATTTTTTCTGCAGGTGTTATTTTATCTATTGATATTGCTTTCATTTTTTTATCCATATATTTCAAACCTCACATTATGTATTAATTCACTATTTCTATCATTTTTTATAATGAGAGATGTTTTCTTCAACAAGTACGCACTTTTTTATTAGATAGTTACCTTTTTGTAACCCATTGACTATATACACTCATATACATTATAATTTTTATGTAACATTTAAATTTGCATGTAATATAATGTGTCAAGGTGCCTGCCACGTGACGCACACGAGGAACATATTATGAAAAAGAAAGACGAATTACCGGAATGCCCTGTAGCAACAACAGTTTCACTTATAGGTAGTAAATGGAAACTTCTTATAATAAGAAATCTTATGAATCGTCCATGGAGATTTAACGAACTGCAAAAATCGCTTGAGGGAATTAGTCAAAAGGTCCTTACAGACAGTCTCCGTTCCATGGAAGCAGACGGTATAATCACAAGAACCGTGTTTCCGGAAGTCCCACCACGCGTGGAGTATTCACTTAGCGAATTGGGAGAATCTTTAAGACCGATTATCAACGATATGGCTAAATGGGGAAATGATTATAAAGATAATTTAAAGAATTAATTTATAAACTTTCGAGGTCACACCATGATTATCAACACAGGAGAAAGAACCGACATTCCTGCATATTACAGCGAGTGGTTTATGAACAGAATTAAAGAAGGTTACGTGCTTGTGCGTAACCCATATTATAATGAGCAGGTTACAAGATACAGCTTGTCAAAGGATGTAGTTGACCTGCTTGCTTTTTGTACCAAAAATCCTATCCCTATGCTGCCACATCTTAAAGAATTGTCGGACTTCAATATGTTCTGGTTCGTCACGATTACACCTTACGGAAAGGATGTCGAGCCAAATGTTCCGCCAAAGGAAAAGGTTATGGATGCCTTTAAAAGCTTATCCGACACCCTTGGCGTAAACTGTGTGAGCTGGCGCTATGATCCGATTCTTATTGATGATACATATACCCTTAACTATCATATAGAAACATTTTCCGAGATGGCAAATAATCTAAAGGGTTATACCGACAATGTGGTAATAAGCTTTATCGACCTTTACAAGAAAACCATTAAAAACTTTCCGGGAATAAAAGAGGTTACACAGGAGGAACGTGATGCCATAGGTGAAGCCTTCAGCAAAATCGGCAGAGAAAACGGCATGCTTATAAGAAGCTGCTTTGAGGGTAACGACCTCCAAAAGTTCGGAATTGATGTATCAGGCTGTATGACGAAGAGCATACTTGAAAGAGCAATCGGAACAAGTCTTGATATCTCCAAGAAAAACAATCCACGCCCGGGCTGTAACTGTCTCCTTGGAAATGATATAGGTGCATATAATACCTGCGGACACCTGTGCCGTTACTGCTATGCCAATTATGATGAAAAAATGGTAAGGCATAATATGAAAAATCATATCAAAACCTCACCATTTTTAATCGGTACAAGCCTGCCACAGGACAAGATACATGATGCAGATCAGGTATCCTACGCAACCGGCCAGTACTTTCTTCAATTATAAGTATGCGACAGATGGAAAGACTCCTTGTCACATATTGTTATTTAAACATTATCTCTACTATTTTTACATATCCCATTTTCATACCCATACCAACTATCTTGCGGGTCATAAACGGAACCGACTTTGCCTTGCTTACATATTCAGGCAGCCTGTCAAAGGATACGATTTTACCGAAATTTTTGGACCACGGTCTGAATTTTGTCTCTGCATCATCCACAACGAGCAGGCAAAGATTTGTATTACCGCTTTTTTCAAGAACCTTATTGGATTTATCCGTGCCTGCCTGATTTTCCGCATCAAAGCATATTCCACCACCCGGAAATCTTTCTGCAAGAGCTGTAAAAAGACCCTTTACTGTATCGTCATCAAAGTACATCAAAACCCCGCCGCTTATTATGAAAAGACCATCCTCCGGTGCTGTTTCAACCTCGTCAAACCACGTCGTATCAAAAGCACTGCACGGAACATTTTTCTCGCGGTCACGCAAAGTAAAAAGTCTTTTTCTTGCTTCAATTATATCCGGCAAATCCAGATTAATCCATCTGCATTTTCCGTTATCTACCTCCGGAAAGCTGTTGTCTGCACCACATCCAAGGTTTACGATAGTAGCATAAGGCTTCTTTTTAAGATATTCCTTTGCCCGGTCACAAAGAAATCTCTTTCGTATCGCCCACACCAGAGTCGTCATTTTATTGGTATCAAGATGCTCAAAGTCATAGTCAATCTTGTCTATCAAGGCTTCTGCTTCCTTATCAGGAAATACATCCGGATAATGTTTGGAACAATATGCCCTGCCATATAGCGGAAGCACTAAGGTTTCCATTACTGTATCTTTCTTTATACTGATTTTATCACTCATTGCAGTTCTCCCTTTTAACTAACTATAAAATATAATAATATTATAGTTAGTTATAGCTAACCTGTCAATGAGGATTTAAACTGCGGATATGTTATGAAAAGCAAATCAATTTCATTGTATCTTTTTTCATCTTGCTTACTTACCAAAGATAAAACAATTTATTTAACCGGTTAGTCGGGAGGACGTGCTTATCACTTGTTCCAAGCTTGTGGAAGGAGTGATGCTTATGAGCTTTTATGAAATACTGATGATTGTTGTTGCAGTTATTAAGCTTGCAGTTGATATAATCAGATTACATAGAGAAAATAAGAATAGCCGTCCTGACTCCTGGAAAGATTAGGACGGCTATTCTTATAATTCCGTTTTAAAACGCCGGAGCAGGTGAATCGCACTCACCTTCCCGACTAGCTTGTTAAATATATTGTAAAGTACTTTTTTTCTTTTGTCAATTGTTAATTACGAATAAGCTATTATGTCAAGGGCATAAGCTTTGTCACACTTACTTTGTTTTCGCTTTCCTGAACATAAACTTTCTAACGATATTAATTCCAACTTTATACGGAAGCGGTCTCAATGCCTTATCCGCCTCTTTCAACTTTTGTCTTATCGGAATATTTTGAGGGCAGTGCTTTTCGCATTTTCCGCACTCTATACACTGGGATGCAAATGCAGGTTCCTTGGTAAGTCCCACAGTCTGGGCAAACTCAAATCTTCCCTCACGCTTTGACTCGGTGTACATGGCATTATAGCACCTGAATGTTCCCGGAATGTCTACTCCCTTCGGACATGGCATACAATACCTGCAGCCCGTACACCCAACCTTTTCATTTTCCCTGATCTTTTCCTTTACCACATCTAAGGTTTTGAAATCATCCTCTGTCAGATGTCCCGGTAAAGCCTCCGATGCAGTCTTGCAGTTTTCCTCTACCATCTCCACGGAATTCATACCTGATAGAACTACCGTTACTGCCTCCTGATTATAAAGCCACCTGAATGCCCACTCTGCCGGAGTCCACCCACGACTGCTTTCCTTAAATGCCTTTTTTGCTGCGTCAGGAAGCATATTTACAAGCTTTCCTCCTCGAAGAGGTTCCATGATTACAACAGGTATACCCTTGTCCGCTGCCGCCTTTAGTCCATCTACACCTGCCTGAGTGTCTTCATCAAGATAGTTATACTGTATCTGACAGAAATCCCAGTCATAATCATTTAAAATCTTCAAAAAATTATCTGTATTTCCATGATAAGAAAATCCGATGTTACGAATCACTCCGGATTTCTTTTTTTCATCTATCCATTCCTCTATGCCGACAGCCTTAAGCTTCTCCCACATGGCAACGTCCGTCAGATGATGCATAAGATAATAATCTATATAATCTGTTCTTAACCTTTTTAATTCTTCATCAAAATATTTATCAAGCGCTGTCCTGTTACTTATAAGATATTGAGGAAGCTTTGTCGCAATCTTGATTTTCTCTCTTATATTATTTCTCTCGAAAATTTCTCCTATAGCAACCTCGCTGCCCGAATACACATATGCCGTATCAAAATAATTTACTCCAGCTGCGTAGGCAGCCATTATTTCCTTTTCAGCCTTGTCTATATCGATATTACCACCCTTTTTTGTAAATCTCATACAGCCAAAGCCAAGCACCGAAAGTTCGTTTCCATTTTTATCCTTTCTATACTGCATAGGCTCTCCCTTATCTATAACATATTTTATAACTCATGATAATACGGACAGATATTCTCGTAATGTCCGTCCTTCATCCTGAAGCCTCCCGGTATGGTTCCAAGCTGTTTAAAGCCAAGACGTTCGTACAGATGTCTCGCGTGAACATTGCTTTCAACAACTGCATTAAACTGAAGCACTCTGAAGCCAAGCTCCTTTGCCTTTATCAGACAATCCCTAACCAACGCCTCCCCTATATGTTTTCCTCTGCATGAGGAATTAACGGCATAGCTGGCATTGCAGATATGTCCGCAGCGTCCTACATTATTGGGATGAAGGATGTAAAGTCCGACTATCTCTCCATCTTCCACTGCCACTCCCGTAAAGCTTTGTCCGGCAAAAAACTCCAATCCGGATTGCTCATCCAACAAATCCTCCTGAGGAAATGCTATGCCCTCTTCAACCACTTCATTCCATATATATATCATCTTGGATATGTCTTCTTTTTTGAACTCTCTAATCTCTATCATAAGTAATACTCCTGTTCATTTTTAACATACTGCATATTATAACACCGTATATAATAAAAAACAATCAGCCGGATAAGTAACAGATATCTAAACCTGTTGCCATATCCGGCGAATCATTTATACAAATATTATAATCTAAGAGCTATTGGAAAAGTGTACAAATCCATGCCGCCAATGCAGAAGCAGCAGGAAATATAACAAGCAGCTTTAACAGCTGGCTTTTAATGTTAAATCCGTATTTTCTGTTATTGTATACGCTTCCGACCTCAGGAAAATAAAACTGAAAGAACCTAAATTTACAAAGCAGAAAATAGTCAAAGAAAATCATATCGTATATTTTGTAAATGGTAAATATCGTCACAAACCTTAAGAAGAACTGCAGAAATGTAAAATCACTTCTAAATCCGTCCCATATGGAAACCACTCCGACTCCGGCTATCATAATAAAACTCATAATCATAAGTATCCATCCGAATACCTTCGCTCCGTAAAACAGCTCTTTATCTTTCGGAATCAAAATTTCCTGAGCTTCCTTAGGTGCAGAAGAAAAAAGCTTCTTTTCCTGAATAAAAGCCACCGCCGATATAAGTACCATGGTTATCGCACCACAAAATATAATTGCCAGAAAAATAGTAAAAAGCATATTATCTCACCTCGTTTTTTAAATATAACTCTTTTTTATTTCTTGAAATTATTTTTTTTATCCTTTAGGACAAATGCTCTAAATATATCTGCTCCCATGATTTTAACATTTGCTTCATCCGCTGCCTCTTCAAGTCTTTTTATCTCACCACTTGTGAGCTTTATATCTATAGCCTCCGCCAGATCCTTTACCTGTTCAGGTTTCCTGCATCCGCACATCGGAACTATCCCCTTTGAAGAGCAAAATGCCATAGCAACCTGTGGAACCTTTATATCATGTCTTTCAGCCACCCTAATCATTATCTTGTATAATCTGTTAAGCTTTTTAACCTTTCTGTTAAATGTGAACTTCATCGGAGACTTCTTTTTAATTCTCGGGTCTACCAAAATGCCTTCCTCCAAAACCGCCCAGGCCCAAAATGCTATATCATTATCCTTGCACCACTTAAGAAGTCCGTTATCCTCCCAGTCTCTGCATATGATACTGTAATGGTTCTGAACTCCGTAAAGAGGTATACCCGCCTCATCAAGTATTTCCTTTGAACGCTTACATTCCTCAAGCGTAAAGTTGGATACACCTATGTATCGGATTTTTCCCTCCTTGTACAGTTCAATAATTTCCTCAAGATGTTCCTTTATATCTGTCGGAAGATGAAGCCAGTATATATCTATATAATCTCTTTTAAAATCATCCAAATCCTTTTCCAAGGATTTTCTGACACACCCCTTTTTATAGTGTGTAAAAGGGGTATATTTCGCAGAAATAATTATATCCTCTGTACCGAATTCCCCTATCATCTTCTGTGCTTTTCCAAAGCCATAATCTCTGGCAAGGTCATAGGTGATAAGTCCCGTTTCCTTTCCCGCCTGCATTGCTTCCTCTATAACATCATCCTCCACATAGCTGCCGCGAACAGCCTTACCGTATAAAGAACCACCCCAGGCGTTGGTTCCGATGACAGCCTTGATATTTAATTCATCCTTCATCCTTTTTCTCTCCTAATTCTCATTTTTATCTAAACTTTTCCGCCAGTACAAAAGTGACGGAATAAAAAATTTGTTAAATAAAGCAAAAAAATATGAAGTTAGCTTCATCTAACTTCATAATAATATCATTTCTTTAAATTATTGTCCATATACCATTTAAATATTTATTTATACAGGTCATCTACTGTTAACAACATAGTATTCTGTAAATCGTTTTCTTCAAACCACTTTGTATAACCACTTAAAGAAAACAGCAGAAAACCTTTTACGGGGTATTTTCCGGAAATCAACTTTGACCTTCTGATAAGCGTATCATATATTTCCTTATCAATTTTCTCATTTTTAAACTTACATTCTCCTATTAATGCCGTTTTATCTACAGATGAAATTCCAACTACATCAATATCTGCTGATTGTGTATATTTTTTTCCTTTCTCATCTGTCATCTGTTCAATTCCCCACCATGTACCTATCTCTGTCAAAAACGAATCAAATTTTCCTGTTATGCCTTGTTCCAAAGTATAATAGCGGCACATATCTTCAAAAACGCTGCCCATGAAAGAATTAAGCTCTCGTTTTACAACCTTTTCATAGTATATCTGTCCTTGTCCCATCTCAATAACACTTATCGCCTTGGGAATAAACCGGTACCAAAATTTAAACATATGATTCTTTAATACATATTGTGTTTTTTTCTTATTCTTTTCTTCTGTTATACATTTTCTTTTTTCAACAAGTCCAACATCAATCAGCTTTTCAAGTGAATATAAAACAGTAGTATCCTTTTCATTTACCTTCGCAGCTATATTATTTAATGAGTTCTCGCCTGAAGCTACCTGTTCTATGATATTATTGACAAGCGTCACATCCGTAAACTCCTGAGTCAAAAGGTTTTTCGTTTCATCAAACAAATATCCATCAGTATTAAAAAACAATCTTATGATGTTATCATCAAGACTCTTTTTATTATCAAAAAGTGCAAGATATTTTGCTACACCTCCGGTAACGCCATAGCAAATTGCCTTTTCTTTTGCAGAATAATTCGGAACAAACAAAGCAGAATCTCTATAGTTAAATGCCTCAAGTCTTATTTGTGAATCGCGTCTTCCAAATATAGGACTCTTTTCGCTAAGTACCTTTTTTTCCATAAAACTCAAAGCTGAACCGCAGAGAATTACCATCATATTCTTATCAAGCCATTTAGTATCAATATACTTTTGAAAAACCGATAATAAAGCTTCATCCTTCTCTGCCCAATAAGGCAATTCATCAATTACCAAAATTATCTTTTCATCATCTTCAACCTTATTTGTTATAACATCAAGAACATTTTCAACAGAAGAAAATGAAGCATCACTATAAAATGGATCCAGAACGCTCATTACCTGTTTTGAAAACAATTCAAGATTTCTCTCTGATCCAACTTTTGTAGCAGTATAAAATATAGTCTTCTTATCCTTGATAAATTCTCTGATAAGTGTAGATTTTCCAACTCTTCGACGGCCATATATTATTGTCATTCCAAAGCCTGTCTTTTCATATACGTTTTCTAACGATCTAAGTTCACGCTCTCTTCCAACAAACATCATATCACCTCATTATGCATATATTTAATTCAAATCATTTTTAATAAAATTAATTTGAATTAAATATATCACATAATTTTTGAATATTCAAGCACCTACTCAGCTTTTTTCAGTTCCTCCGTCGCCCAATCTCTAATCTTATCCCTGCTAATTCTCCTAAAACGCTCTGTATCAGGTAAGCCAGTTCACCGAATAAAACCATAATAGCTGCGTAATCCAGAAGGAATCTTACCTTTGATTCCTTATAATCGAAGAAAGCAAACATCACCTTCATCATAAGGTAATCTCCTAATCCCCTTTTCTTAAATGCATATACTCCGTATGCCGCTATCAGTAAAAAGAGCACTGTAATTATAACTCTTACAGCCTTATGCATATGCTTGCTTATTTTTGCGCTCATTGCTTTGATATGAAGTCCCAGATGAAAACTAAGTATAACAAATCCCCAGTAAGCGAGTGTCATATGAATCTTTCGCATAGTGCTTGCAGTACCGCTTATCATTACATTTTTCAAAATGTACTTCGACATAAGAATTCCGCTTATCGGCTGTAAAATCATGAAAATAGCAAGAAAAAGATTCACAACCGTATTAAGAATCCTTACCGAATTATACTTCCCCTTAAAAAGATTTGTCCACCACTTACGATTTATGATGTGATGTGCTATAAAAAGTGCAAATATCGAGATTCCGAGAATCTCATGCAGCTTTTCTCCGATTAAGGAATAAGCCATTAGAAGTGGCAGGAGAACTACCATTATTAAATCGATTATCATTCTTAATTTTTTCATAGTGTATTTATTCCTCAAATACAGGTATCACATTCTTTTCAATAAAATCAACCCTGTCAAAGATACGTGGTTTAAATGTACCGGTCACACCTACGGAAATCTGCTTATCAACATCGGCATATATTACATTTCCACCGTCACCGATAGCAGCGTAAATGTTTTTATCCTCATATGGCTTATACCACAGATAACCGTATTCCATAAATCCAAACATTTTATCAAGCTTAAGCTTTGGTGTTATCATCTCATCTATCCATCCGGAAGAAATGATCTGACCATGCTCGCCCTTTCCCTTTCCTGTTATTAATGTTCCAAGCCTTGCAAGGTCATGTGCTGACAGGCAGAGTCCCCAGCCGGCAGTAACCGTATCCTTCGGATCAGAATACCATTCATTTTTTCTCGGATTCTTGTTCATAAGGAAGTCAAACTGATCGTCCTTGTCGCTTGCTCCGTGTATCTTGTGTTCGGCGATTCCAAGCGGTTCAAACAGATACTTGTTAGCAAAGTCTATGCACTTTTCACCGGAAACTTTTTCAATTATTCCGGAAAGTATCTGTATACCCAGTGTTGAATACTTAAAATCACCTGTGATACCTGCTTTTCCGCCCAAAAGGTCGAGTGCCGCTACCGTCCAGTCAGAAGATGTGCAGACCTTTGTCCATGGCTCCGAGCGATATTTGTATGGTGCGGTCATTGTTAAAAGGTGCTTTAATGTGACCTCATAGATAGTCTTCTCACCGCGCTTAACCGTATAGTCCGGAAAGAATTCAAGCACCTTTGTGTCAACATCCTTTATATACCCCTTATCTATGGCTATTCCGATAAGAAGTGCCATAACACCCTTGGTGACAGACATAACATTTAAGGCATCTTCCGTCTTGAATCCGCGCCAGCTGTCTTCATATACCGTTTCACCGTTTCTTATGGCATATATCTGGCGGATATTACTTTCATTACCCTTGCTTCTTATTACTACATTATGCAATTGTTCTTTAGTCATAGTTTAATCCTCCTATATTATGACAATATATGGTGTGTCATGTCGTCAGGCATCTTGTCATATTTAGGTGCTAAGCAAATCGTGAGCAACAGCGAGATTTGCGTGTACCTAAATATGACAAGATGCCTTTTCCTATGCCACACCACATATCACATTAATTCGGACGTCCTAAAAACAAGGTTAATCTAATTAAAAAATATTTTCAAGAACTTTTTTATATAGTCCTCCTTATTTTTTTCTGTTCTGATTGTAAGTATAAAAAAGTGCCTTTGGCACTTCAACTCCCCTTCCCCTCAATCTTGAGGGGATTAGGGGTTTTCTTTTGCCTTAAAATCCTTCATAATAATCTTATGA
>CADAKQ010000023.1 GCA_902788555.1 uncultured Lachnospiraceae bacterium | reverse complement strand
TGATTTAGGAAGCTATGTGAGTTACATAAACCGCCTGCTTTCTTTGTTCAGTATATTAACCAACCTGATATCTGTCTTACTGCGATAAACAGAAGTTTATATCCACCCACCATCAAATTTTACAACTTCACCTGTGAAGTAGGATGGCATTTCTGAAAGCTTTTTTATAAAAAGCGCAGATTCCTCACAGTTTGCCATACGACCGTATGGAATTTCTTCGCATAAAGCGGTTTTATCCTCTGACGTAAGTTCACTGTTCATATCAGTATCTACAGCACCTAAGGCAATAGCATTGACTGATATATTGCTTGGAGCAAGCTCCTTGGCAAGCGCTTTTGTGAAGCTGTTAATAGCTCCTTTTGTTGCGGAATAGCAGACCTCACAGGAAGCTCCGATAAGTCCCCAGACTGATGAGATATTTATGATACGCCCTTCTTTTTCATGTATCATATGCGGCACCACTGCGTGGCAGGTGTTATAAACGGAGGTAAGATTGGTATCAAGCATTTTCTGCCAGTCCGAAGGGGTAACATCCGTAAACAATCCGATGGAAGCTATGCCGGCATTGTTGATAAGAGTATCGATTCTGCCTGATTTATTAATTATGGAAAAAATCATATCCGATACGAAATCATAGTCTGATATATCACCTGTAAAGGCCATAACCTCACAACTGTTTTTTCTTATATGTGATGCGGTTTCTTCTAATTTATCTTTATTTTCTTTGCAGCAAATGGCAAGTAAATCATAGTCCCTTGATAACTCTATGGCACAGGCTCTGCCTATGCCTCTGGAGGCTCCTGTTATAATTGCGGTTTTCATATTTAAATCCCTTTTCTAAAATTTTTTAAATTTTTTTTTCGGCAAAGGTTTGTATAAACGCTATACTTGCTCTGAAAGATTGTATACATACCCAATATTCTCATTATATCAAAACAGTTGAAAAAAACAACTATCTTTGCTATACTACTGTTTACAGGATAGGAGGTACTTTTTCCATGAAAAAGCAGAGCGCTGTGGGCTTATTTTTTTCAATTTTATTAAAGACTGTAGTTATAATTTTGGGACTTGCCATTATAGCTTTTGGTATATTTTTTATTATTAAGGTAGTAAAATCCGATAAAACAGATAATTCACCTACTACAACGGTGAGTGATAATGTGCTTACGGAAGCGGGGGCACATGATGATTTGCTTTATGAGACGGCAACAGAAGCAACAGAGGCACCGATTCAGCAGGATTTGGCTTCGTCAACCTCTTACAATAAGAATATTCTTGTTCTTAACAGTACGGAAGTTATAGGGCTTGCAGGTAGATGGTGTAAAAGACTCAATGATTATGGTTATACATATACTACTGCTTCCGATTTTGATACTCCGCAGGAAACTACAAGAATTATAGCAAAGGAAGAGGGCGTGGGCGCAGATTTGGTTCAGTATTTTAATGGTGCAGGCTTAGAAACGGGTACTGTAACTGAGGGTGTATCAATTTCTACAGATGAGTTTGATATCGTTATTATAATCGGAACAGCGGATGATGACGGACAGTAAATTTAAAAAATGAATATTATTATTAAAACTCCTCATAATTATTATGAGGAGTTTTTTATGAATAAGGGAAGTTATATAAAACAAATAAAAAATAATAAGAGAATAAACGATTTATCATATAAAATAAAAAAGAGTACTCTTTTTAAACAATATTTTAAAATTGTACTCGGTGCTTTTTTAATGGCTGTTGCACTCATCATTTATTTTAATACTTTGGGGATTGTTGTGGGTGGCGTAACAGGTATTGCCGTTATTTTAAATAATACCCTGGGGATTCCTATGTGGGTCGTCAATACTGTAGTAAATATACCGCTTTTTATAATCGGGTATAAAACTTTTGAAAGACAGACATTTATTAAAACAGTATACGGAACTGCAATGCTTTCCTTTTTTCTTGCAATTTTACCAAATGCCAATTTGAGGACGGACAGCTTTCCGGTAAATGTTGTTATTGGAGCTTTTTTTATGGGGATGGGTCTTGGACTTATACTTAGCTCAGATGCATCCTCGGGAGGAGTTGATATGGTTTCGACCATGATAAGCAGAAGGCTTAAATATGTCACAATTCCCGAGCTTATGCTTATTATAGATGGCATTATAATTTTGTGTGCCATAAGCTTTTTCGGAATTATTAAGGGCATTTATGCCATTATAGCGCTTGTTATAGAAACAAAAATATCTGATAATATAATTAAGGGCTTTAAACGTTCAAAGCTTATATATATTATTTCAACTGAACATATGAAGCTTGCTGATTATATTGTAAACACACTTGAAAGAGGTGTAACCTATATAAACATAGTAGGTGCCTATACCAATGAGGATAAAAGAATGATTATGTGCGTGGTTTCCGGCAGAGAGCTCGTAAAAATTAAACAAATGCTTGGTCGAATAGACTCGAAATCGCTTTGCTTCATAAGTGATGTCAGTGAAGCTTTTGGTGAAGGTTTCACAAAACTTACCTAGTTGACATGGCATAAATATTGTTAAAAATATCTAAAATCTTTGTCGAAAAATATTTGATATACAAATTACACAATATTTTTCAAACTTCTTTGTTAAATAGTTATATGGTTTTTAAATGTGAACTGTTGTAAAATCGGTATATCGTGAGTCAGAAAATTTAGCTAATCTAAGGAGGAAAATTTAAATGGCTAGTTTATCACTTAAGAATATTTATAAGATTTACCCAAACGGCTTTAACGCTGTTAAGGACTTTAATCTTGAGATTGAAGATAAGGAATTCATTATCTTCGTAGGTCCTTCAGGATGTGGTAAGTCTACTACACTTCGTATGATCGCAGGACTTGAGGATATCAGCTCAGGTGAATTATGGATCGGCGATAAGATGGTTAATGATGTAGAGCCAAAGGACAGAGATATCGCGATGGTATTCCAGAACTACGCTTTGTATCCGCATATGTCAGTTTATGATAATATGGCATTTGGACTTAAGCTTAGAAAGGTACCAAAGGATAGAATTGATAAGCAGGTACATGAGGCTGCAAAGATTCTTGATATCGAGCACTTACTTGACAGAAAGCCAAAGGCTTTATCAGGTGGACAGAGGCAGAGAGTTGCTATGGGACGTGCAATCGTCCGTGAGCCAAAGGTATTCCTTATGGATGAGCCTCTTTCAAACCTTGATGCAAAGCTCAGAGTACAGATGCGTGTCGAGATTTCAAAGCTTCATCAGAGATTACAGACAACTATCATCTACGTTACACATGACCAGACAGAGGCTATGACTCTTGGAACAAGAATCGTAGTTATGAAGGATGGTATTGTACAGCAGGTTGATACTCCACAGAACTTATATGATAACCCATGCAACTTATTCGTTGCCGGATTCATGGGTATGCCACCTATGAACTTTATTGATTGTAAGGTTGTTAAGTCAGGAGCAGACGTATTACTTATGTTTGGTTCTCACTCAATCAAGATTCCTGATGCTAAGGCTCAGAAGCTTATCGCAGGTGACTTTATTGATAAGGAAGTTGTTCTTGGTATTCGTCCTGAGGACATTCATGATGAGCAGCTCTTCATCGAGTCTTCACCGGAGAGCGTTATCGATGCAAGAATTAATATCTACGAAATGCTTGGTGCTGAAGTTTACTTATACTTCACTATCGATCAGTTTGATATTACTGCAAGAGTTAATGCTCGTACAACTGCAAGACCTGGTGATACAGTTCAGTTTGCATTTGATTTAAGTAAGATACATATCTTCGATAAGGAAACTGAAGAAGTTGTAGCTAACTAATTCTAAGTGAATTAATTAAATATCAATTATTTCGAGGAAATGCATAAAAAATATGCATTTCCTCTTTTATTTTTTGTGGTTTTGCTGTAAAATATACTATGTATGGCTATATACAGCCGGATATATGAAATTATCAATGGCTCTAAGAAAAAATAAAGTAAGGAGTGGTAAAATGATTTCAAATCAGATACTCCAGGATACTATTGATGGAGTTAAAAATATTACACGTACAGAGCTTTGTGTAATGGATACAGAAGGAAAGATTCTGGCATCGACTATTAGAGATATTACTGATTATGAAGATGCGGTTACAAACTTCGCAGAATCACCTGCTGAAAGCCAGGTTATGATGGGCTTCCACTTTTTCAAAATTTATGATGAAAATGAGTTGGAGTACATTCTTCTTGTTAAGGGTGAGGCAGAAGATGTTTATATGATTGGCAAGATGGTGGTATTTCAGATACAAAATCTTTTGGTTGCATATAAGGAAAGATTTGATAAGGACAACTTTATCAAAAACCTTCTTCTTGATAATCTGCTCCTGGTTGATATTTATAACAGAGCCAAGAAGCTTCATATTGAAACAGATGTGAAGAGAGTTGTTTTCATAATTGAAACAAAAAATGAAAAGGATACAAATGCCTTAGAGACAATCAGAACACTGTTCGCAAGTAAATCAAAGGATTTTATAACCGCTGTTGATGAAAAGAATATAATACTTGTAAAGGAAGTAAAACCTAACGATTCGTATGAGGATTTAACCAAGACAGCTAAGGTTATTGTGGATATGCTTAACACTGAGGCTATGTCAGCGGTAAACGTATCCTTTGGTACAATTGTTAATGAGATAAAAGCTGTTTCACGTTCTTATAAGGAGGCTAAGCTTGCACTTGAGGTTGGAAAGATTTTCTACAACGACAGAAAAATCATTTCCTACAGCAATCTTGGTATAGGAAGACTTATATATCAGCTTCCGAGACAGCTTTGTGAGATGTTTATAAAGGAAATATTTGATGGTAAATCACCGGATGATTTCGATGATGAAACCATTACAACCATCAATAAATTTTTCGAAAATAATTTGAATGTTTCTGAAACCTCAAGGCAACTTTATATCCATAGGAATACTCTTGTTTACAGACTTGATAAGCTGCAGAAGAGCACCGGACTTGATCTTAGGGTGTTTGAGGATGCAATTACCTTTAAGATTGCGCTTATGGTTGCAAAATATATGAGATATATGGATTCACTTGAATATTAATGTGCACATACGGCTTTAGTTGTTTAAGATTTTATTAAATGCGCTAAAATGTAAGAACTAACCATTGACAGCTTTCTACATAGTTTGCTATACTTTATGTAATAAAAATGTAACAAATTTGTAATATTTGGAAATTCGTTAAAAATCTTTTTTAACAGGAGATAATTTATTATGATATATTTAGAACATGTAAAATATAAATATCCGGGTGGAAAAAAATATGCTTTAAACGATGTTAATATTAAAATTGAGCCCGGAGAATTTGTATTTATAGTTGGTTCAAGCGGTTCGGGTAAGACTTCACTTATTAAGCTTTTACTTAAGGAAATGGAACCTACATCCGGTAATATCAAGGTTGCCGGCGTTGACTATGGTAAGCTTAAAAGGAGAAATATACCAAAGCTTAGAAGAAGAATCGGTGTTGTGTTCCAAAACTTCCGACTTCTTAAGGACAGAACTATATATGAAAATGTTGCTTTTGCACAGAGAGTTGTTGAAACTCCTTCAAGATTTATAAGAAGACAGGTTCCTGCTATGCTTACGCTTGTCGGACTTGCCGATAAGTATAAATCATATCCTAAGCAGCTTTCAGGTGGTGAGCAGCAAAGAGTAGCTCTTGCGAGAGCACTTGTCAATAAGCCGGAGCTCCTTTTGGCAGATGAGCCGACAGGAAATCTTGATCCTAAGAATTCATGGGAGATTATGAGGCTGCTCGAGGATATAAACAGAAAAGGTACAACGGTTGTAGTTGTTACCCATAATAGAGAAATCGTTAATATGATGCAAAAACGAGTTATCACTCTTAAAAAGGGTGAAATAATCAGCGATGAGCAAAAAGGTGGTTATATAGATGAGGATTAGTTCATTTTTATATAGTGTAAGACAGGGACTTAAAAATATAAGAAGAAACTTATTGTTCTCACTTGCATCAGTCGGAACGATTGTTTCATGTCTTTTCTTGTTCGGTATATTTTACTGTATTATTGTTAATTTCAGAAGTGCTATGAATGATTTGAAAAATACGGTTACAATATCGGTGTTTTTTAATGAAGGTATTTCTGATGAGAATATTAATCTTATAGGTGAGCAGATACGTCTCAGGGATGAGGTTAATACTATGGACTTTATCTCGGCGGAAGAAGCATGGGATTCTTATGCAAGAAAAAAATATGCGGATAATTATGATGAGGCTATGGCTTCATTTGCAGGAGATAATCCTTTGAAAAACAGTGCGTCCTATAAGATAACCATGAAGGATTTGAGTAATCAGGCAGAATTTGTGAATTATCTTAAGTCACTTGACGGTGTAAGAAAGGTTAAGACCTCAGAGGTAACAGCAGATGGTATCCAGGCCCTTAGCAGTGTTGTGGGATATGCATCAATAGGAATAATTGCCATACTTTTGCTTGTATCGATTTTCCTTATAAACAATACAATAACCATAGGTATTACCGTCAGAAAAGAAGAGATTGCTATTATGAAGCTCATTGGTGCAACTAACTTCTTTGTAAGAGCACCATTTATAGTTGAAGGTATTGTTATCGGTCTTGTCGGTTCACTTATACCGCTTGCACTTGTATGGCTTTTGTATGATCATGTTGTTTCTTATGTTGTAGGAAGATTTAATGTTATTTCCAACAACTTTGCATTTGTGCCGATAAAGGAGATGTTCTCGGTTTTAATACCAATATCGGCAGCTATAGGTATAGGATTAGGTTTGATAGGTAGTATTCTTACCACAAGAAAACACTTAAAGGTGTAAGGAGGAATGTATAATGCGAAAGATGCAAAGGCTTGCTAAAACAGTATTGGCATTGTTGCTTGCCGGCTCGATGGGCATAATGAATTCACAGGCTACAAGTATAACCGACCTTGAGGGACAAAAGGAAGAACTTGAGGATAAAAAACAGGCGGCGCAGGCTATAGTGGATAAGATGGATAGTGAGAAAAATAATATTCTTGCTGCTATTCAGGAATTAGATAATCAGGTCGGTGAGCTTAATGTTCAGATTAATGACCTGGAAACACAGAAGGGTTTACTCAATGATGAAATAGCGGTAACGGAGCTTGAGCTTGCTGATGCGGAAGAAAAAGAGCAGGAACAGTATGATGCCATGAAGCTTCGTATTCAGTATGCCTATGAAAACGGTGATGACAGCTATCTTGATGTAGTATTTACATCCTCTGATATTTCCGATATGGTTAATCAGGAGGAATACGGAGAGCAGGTTTATTCGTATGATTCAAAGATGCTTAATGACCTAATAGAAATAAAGCAGGAAATATCTGATACGGAAGATAAATTAAATGAACAGCTTGATGAGGTAGAGATTATTGAAAACCAGCTTACCGAGGACAGAGATGCTGTTCAGATTATGATTGAGGGAAAGGAAACACAGATAAGCAACTATAATGCTTCTATAGATGGATACAATGAGCAGATTGCTCAGTATCAGGCCGGTATGGATAGTATAGATTCTCAGATTGCTGCTATTATGGAAGAAAGAAGAAAGCAGGAACAGGCTGCAATTTCTCAGGGGTTGGATGTTCCGATTTATTATACGGGAGGAAGCTTCCAATGGCCTGTATCAAGCGGAGGAACCATTACTTCAACCTTCGGTCCAAGATGGGGAACTGTCCATCAAGGCCTTGATATTGCCTGTCCTATAGGTACTCCGATTCTTGCAGGAGAATCCGGAACGGTTATAGCTTCGTATTACAGTAGCTCGGCCGGAGAATACATTGTTATAGATCATGGTAATGGTGTGGCTACAGAGTATATGCACAATTCACAAAGACTTGTCAGCGTAGGTGACTATGTAACCAGAGGTCAGGTAATAGCTTATTCCGGAAGTACGGGATATTCAACAGGTCCGCACTGCCATTTTGGAGTAAGAATTAATGGCGTGAGAGTTGACCCACAGCCATATCTGTAATTAATCTGTTAGTTATAAACTAAAAGCTTATGAGGCATTTTGCCTTGTAAGCTTTAAGTCGTTTTACTTTAATTTAGATACTTTATAGAATATATTGAAAGTTAGGAGATAGTCATATTGAAAAAGAAAGCTTTGACGGTGGTTTTATCGGCGGCATTGGTTATGAGTCTTGCCGGATGCACTGCACCATGGAATCAGGATAACGGAAAAAAAGGAAACAGTACAATTAATATTAGTACAAATGACAATAATTCATCAGGAAATGTTTTAGATGATGATAAGGTCAATGATAAGATAGATGAAATAAACAGATATATTGACAGTTATTTTTATTTTGAAAAGGATTCCGACAAGCAGGAGGAAGCGATATATGATGGGATAATGGCAGGTCTTGACGATCCATATTCGGTTTATTATACAAAGGAAGAGTATGAGGAATTGATGGAAGAGGATTCCGGCGAGTATGTCGGAGTTGGAGCTGTTGTTACTCAGGATGAAGCTATGAAGGTTTCTGTAGTGAGGCCTATTCCGGGAAGTCCTGCCGAGGAAGCCGGAATTATGGCAGAGGATATAATTGTCGAGGTTGATGGAACCGAGATAACGGATCAGGAGCTTGCTGTTGTTGTGGATATGATAAGAGGTGTGGAAGGAACAACGGCGCACATCAAGGTTTATAGGGAAAGCATCAAGGATTATAAGGAATTTGATATGGTAAGAAGAGTAGTTGAAAACTATTCGGTTTATCATGAGATGCTTCCTGATGATATAGGTTATATTCAGGTGCAGCAGTTTTATGACAATACGCCTAAGGAGTTTAAGGATGCTATAGAGGATGTTAAATCACAGGGAGCAAAGGGCATAATATTTGACTTAAGAGATAATCCGGGCGGACTTTTAAATGCTGTCGCAGATATGTGTGATTATGTTATGGGCGAAGGAACTATAGTAACTGTTGAAGACCGAAATGGACGTGTTATAAATGATTATGAATCAGATGAGGAGCAACAGATAGATTTACCTATGGTTGTACTTGTAAATGGTAACAGTGCCAGCGCTTCAGAAATATTTACAGGGGCACTTAAGGATAGCGGTAAGGCAAAGATTGTCGGAACAACAACCTTTGGAAAGGGAATTGTTCAGTCCGTTATACCTCTTAGCGATGGAACTGCAATAAAGCTTACCATAGCAAAATATTTCACCCCTAATGGAAATGATATTCACAAGCTTGGTATAGAGCCGGACTATGAGGTTGAGCTTGCAGACGGAAGAAAAAATGCTGTTAATCTTCCGCATGAGGAGGATGCACAGCTTGATAAGGCGATAGAGATAATTAACAGTGAGGCAAAATAAGTATGATATAGTGTGACAAGGGGATAGGCACCGTGACACACTAGTGTGACAGAGGCCTGTCTCCCTTGTCACACAGCAGGATAGAAAGGACTAAAAAATGGCTAAAGAAATGATTATCGTTCTTGATTTCGGAGGACAGTATAACCAACTGATAGCAAGACGAGTAAGGGAATGCAATGTATATGCTGAGGTTCATCCGTATACTCTTTCCCTTGATAAGATAAAGGAAATGAATCCAAAGGGTATTATATTTACCGGAGGGCCTAACAGCGTTTATGATGATGCGTCACCAAGATACGGAAAAGAAATATTTGATATAGGAGTTCCGATACTTGGAATATGCTACGGCTCACAGCTTATGGCATATACTCTTGGAGGAGAGGTTAAGACTGCGCCGGTAAGTGAGTACGGAAGAACGGAGACGTTTATAGATACAGGTTCAGCACCATCGGATGCTCAAAAAAAAGATGTCGAAGCAGAATTAAGCGATATATCATCCAAGCTTTTTGATGGGGTTTCAGTTAAGATAAATACATGGATGAGCCATACAGATTACATAGCAAAGGTGCCGGAGGGCTTTAAGATTACAGCTCATACCAAGGACTGCCCTGTGGCAGCTATGGAGGATGAGAGCAGAAGCTTTTATGCAACACAGTTTCATCCGGAGGTAATGCATACCGAGGACGGACAGAAGATGATTAGCAACTTTGTCTATAAGGTATGCGGATGCACCGGTGACTGGCGTATGGATTCATTTGTGGAAACCACCATAAAAGAGATACGTGAAAAGGTTGGAAATGGAAAGGTTTTATGTGCACTTTCGGGAGGTGTAGACTCCTCTGTTGCGGCAGTACTTTTGTCAAAGGCGGTAGGCAAACAGCTTACCTGCGTATTTGTTGACCACGGACTCCTTCGTAAAAATGAAGGAGATGAGGTTGAGGCGGTATTCGGACCGGACGGACCTTACGACCTTAACTTTATAAGAGTTAATGCGCAGGACAGATTTTACATAAAGCTTGCAGGCGTTACAGAACCTGAAGATAAAAGAAAGATAATCGGAGAAGAGTTTATCCGGGTATTTGAAGAAGAGGCAAAGAAAATCGGAGCAGTTGATTTCCTTGTTCAGGGAACCATCTATCCGGATGTTATAGAATCGGGACTCGGCAAATCAGCAGTTATAAAGAGTCACCACAACGTAGGCGGACTGCCTGATTATGTGGACTTCAAAGAGATAATCGAACCACTTCGTATGCTGTTTAAGGATGAGGTCAGAAAGGCCGGACTTGAGCTTGGCATACCTGATTACCTTGTGTTCCGTCAGCCATTTCCGGGACCGGGACTTGGTATAAGAATAGTCGGCGATATAACCGCTGAAAAGGTAAAAATGGTTCAGGATGCGGATTTTATCTATCGTGAGGAGATAGATAAAGCGTTTGACGAAGGCTTAATCAAAACCAAGCCAAATCAGTACTTCGCAGCCTTGACCAATATGCGTTCGGTAGGTGTAATGGGTGATTTCAGGACTTATGATTATGCAGTCGCACTTCGTGCAGTCAACACCAGCGACTTTATGACCGCCGACTGTACGGATATACCGTTTGAGGTATTACAGCGCGTGATGAACAGGATAATAAATGAAGTGAAGGGCGTAAACAGAGTGATGTATGACCTCACCTCAAAACCGCCGGGAACGATCGAGATGGAATAATGGAAAAATATATGAACATTTTACATGATGCCGATATCCGGGATGAGCTTTGTGATTTTTTTGAAGAAATGTATGGCAAGGTCAGATTTTTTGATGAACTTACCATGGGCAAATCAAGAGCGGATATAGTAATGGTTACAGAGCAGGGATTAATCGGTGCGGAGATAAAAAGTGATGCCGATACGTATGACAGGCTTGCGAGACAGGTGAAGGATTACGACAGATTTTTTGATTATAATTTTGTTGTGGTGGGGACAAGCCATGCGCATCATATAAGGGAGCACGTGCCGGAACATTGGGGAGTGATAACGGTTGAAGCGACTGATAAAAAAGCTTTGGATTTTTATGTATTAAGGGAACCGAAGATAAGTCCGAAGATTAGGCTTACCAATCAATTGGCACTTCTTTGGAGAAGTGAATTAGCGGTTATTCAAAAGCAAAATAGTCTTTATAAATATCCGGGAAAAAGTAAGATGTATGTAAAAAAATATCTGCTTGAAAGTGTAGATAAGGATTTACTTAAAAAGCAGATGTTGGAAGTATTGTTTGAGAGAGATTATTCTGTCTTTAAGGATTAGAAATATATCAGGGAAGAAAGGTAACACAATATGGATATGAGATTAGGTTATTTTATAGTCTTTACAATGCTTGCTTTGGCTTTGGCGGCTTGTACCATAGATAGTTTTAAATCAAGCAAGTCAATAGGCAGGGCACTTGGATTACTTGAGCTGGCGCTTATCCCGCCGGTTATCGGCAATGCCGTAATCGTAGTATCCGGAGAAAGGATCGTTTCGCTGATAGGTTATTACATTTATTTTATCGGAACGGCTATTGTTATGGCGACCTTGGTAAACTTTGCAAATAACTATTGCGGAGGCAACCGCAATTCAAAGCGTAAGCCTACGGTTATGTATATAATTCTCTTTGCGGATATAGTACAGATGCTGCTTAATCCGATATTTGGACATGCCTTTGACGTTAAGAGTATTGATGTGGATGGGGAAACATATTACAAGCTGGTACCGCACTTTGGACAGACTATACATAGAATTGCAGTCTACTTTGTGTTCCTTTGCGTTATCCTCATCTTTATGGTTATGGCTGCACAAACTGCCAGAGTTTATAGAGAACGTTATACGGTCGTTCTTATAGGAATGATTGTGACAGGCTTGTGGCAGATCTTTTATATTTTTTCCGGAAAGCCTGTTGACAGGTCAATGATAGGTTTTGGATTATTTGGAATTCTTGTGTTCTATCTGTCTATCTATTATCGCCCTTTAAGACTCCTTGACAGAATGCTTTCACGTATTGCATCAAGGATACCGGATTCCTTATTTGTATATGATCCGGATGGAAAACCGATATGGGCAAATGACCCTGCGCGCGAGCTTACCGGTGTAAAGGAAAATGAACTCGAGCTTATTATCGAAAGGCTTACCGAAATGTTTGGAAAAAGAGATCCGAGTCGTAATGACTGGTCTGAGGACAGGGTAATTGGCAATGGCGATGATGCTTTATATTATTCACTTGAGATGCATTCGGTTATGGATGAAAAGAATCAGTTTATGGGTTCATTTTTATATGTTCGCGATAAGACCGAAGAAAAAACAAATTAAAGAAAGAACTTTATAATTTAAACCATGACAGTATGACAGGTCTTTATGCAAGACATTATATGTTTGAAAATATAAGAAATATGCTTGACAGTAATCCTGATACGGAATATTTTACAGTATTTCTTGATGTAAAGAATTTTAAAATTGTAAATGACATATTCGGATCTGATTTTGGGGATTTTGCGTTATGCCAAATTGCAAATTGGATTAAGGATAATGTCTCGGAAAAATGCGTATATGGAAGAATTGCAGGCGATACCTTTGGGGTGATGGTGCCTTCAGATGAGTTTGATGCTGATAAGCTCGAGGAGGATCTTGCAAACTTTGTTGTAACAGACGGAATTGTATCACATCAGCTTCATATATATTTGGGAGTTTATGCGGTAAGAGACAGAGAAGCTGATGTATCGGTAATGTTTGACAGAGCTCATTTTGCGATATCTTCTGCAACTGATGAATACAATACTCACATTGCATTTTATGATGATAAGCTTAGGGAAAAGGTTATGTGGGATCAGAAGATAAGCTCGAATTTACATGAAGCTATAGAAACAATGCAGATAAGACCATACCTGCAGCCTATTACGGACAATAACGGAAAGGTTGTCGGAGCGGAGGCTCTTGCCAGATGGATCCATCCGGAATACGGTTTTATGCCGCCTTATAAATTCATACCTTTATTTGAAAATAACGGTATGATTGTGGATGTGGACAGGCATATGTGGCGCTGTGCCTGCGAATTGCTTTCCGAGTGGAAGGGAAAGCACGATGACCTATTTATATCAGTCAATATTTCACCTATGGATTTTTATTATATAAATGTTGTTTCAGAGATTTCAAAGCTTGTAAAAGAATACGATATAGAGCCAAGGAAGCTTCGTCTGGAGATAACCGAGACCGTTATGATGAACGATGCAGGCGATAGAATGAAGACACTGGATGAATTTAGAAAGCTTGGATTTATAGTTGAAATGGATGATTTTGGAAGCGGTTACTCATCACTCAATCTTTTAAAGGATATGCCTGTTGATGTACTAAAGATAGATATGAAATTCCTTTCGGACAGTGAGGAAAATGAAAAGCCTATGACAATATTAAAGAATATAGTCAAGCTTTCCGAGGAGCTTAAAATCGTTTCACTCACAGAAGGCGTTGAAACAGAGCAGCAGTATATGCAGCTTTCCGAGATGGGATGTAAGCTGTTCCAGGGATATTATTTTTCAAAGCCTCTGCCGGAAAATGAGTTTGAGGAGTATCTGAAAAAGAGTGCGTAAGGTGGTTTTTTAATAACGCAATATAGTGATTTAATTTAAGATTATTTAAGAAAAAAGCAAAGCGTTATCGGAACTTTGATTATAAAGAAATTTATTATTAAAATAAAAGATATAGGAGGAATTAAAAATGGCAAATGACAGACGTCCGGACGATATGGTTCGTATCACTACACCGGAGCTTGCTGATGCTTTTATAAAGGAGCAGATAGCAGCACTTAAGGAACAGATTGGTGATAAGAAGGTGCTGCTTGCACTTTCGGGAGGAGTGGATTCATCGGTAGTTGCTGCACTTCTTATAAAAGCAGTTGGACAGCAGCTTGTATGTGTTCATGTTAATCATGGACTTTTAAGAAAGGGTGAGCCTGAACAGGTTATAGAGGTATTCCGTAACCAGATGAATGCAAACCTTGTATATGTCGATGCGACCGACCGTTTTCTTGATAAGCTTGCAGGAGTAACTGATCCTGAGACTAAAAGAAAGATAATAGGCGGAGAATTTATAGAGGTATTTGCCGAGGAGGCAAGAAAGCTTGACGGCATAGAATTCCTTGCACAGGGAACAATCTGGCCTGATATCTTAGAGAGCGAGAAAGGTATCAAGGCTCATCACAACGCAGGCGGACTTCCTGAGGATATGAAGTTTGAACTTGTTGAGCCGGTTAAGATATTATTTAAGGATGAGGTTCGTATCGTTGGTGAAAGACTCGGACTTCCTGCAAATATGGTTTATCGTCAGCCATTCCCTGGTCCCGGACTTGGCGTAAGATGTCCGGGTGCCATTACAAGAGACAGACTCGAGGCTGTACGTGAGGCAGATGCAATTCTTCGTGAAGAATTTGCAAAGAATGGTCTTGAAGGAAAGGTATGGCAGTACTTTACAGTTGTTCCTGATTTTAAGTCAACAGGAATAAGAGACGGAGAAAGAACCTTCGAGTGGCCGGTTATAATCCGTGCGGTAAATACAACCGATGCCATGACAGCAGAGGTAGAGGATATACCGTTTGAGCTTATGAAGCACCTTGTAAAGAGAATAACCAGCGAGGTTAAGGGAGTAAACAGAGTTCTTTATGACTTCACTCCAAAGCCAAGCGGAACGATAGAGTATGAGTGATAACGAGCCAAGCACAGATAAATAAACAGCGGTCACCGAAGGTGACCAATCGGAAAGAAGGGCGTCCCTTAAGCTTGCTTGAATGGGACGGTCCTTCTTTTTGATTGATAGCTGCGTAGCAGCGCTGTTTATTTATCATCGTATTTGGCGACAACATACATCGAGACGAAGCGAAGCGGAGTCGAGATGAGTGCGCAGTGTGAATGAGAACGAAAGGATTATTCATTACTAATATTTTAAAATCAATGAAGTTGGAAAAAGTAATTTGCATTTTTTGCACATTGCAAATTCGTATAATCAATGAAAACCTGAAATTTATGTAAAATGAACGGTTTTGGAACTTGATTTTACTTGTTTAGAAAGGTGTATTTTCGCAAAAACATGTCTAAAAGTATGTAAAAAAAAGAGATTTCGACATATTAAAATAAATAGCTTGTCTAAATCGTGGTTTTGCGATAACATTTAGACAGATTAATAATATGTAACTAAAGGATAAAAAAATGACCTTAAAGGAACTAAAGATAGGAAAAAGTGCAATAATTAAATCAGTAGGCGGAGAGGGTGCCCTAAGACAGCATTTTCTTGATATGGGCGTGATACCGGGAGCTTGTGTTAAGGTGATAAAATATGCCCCTATGGGAGATCCGGTTGAGCTTCTCATACACGGATATGAGCTTACGCTTCGACTTGCCGATGCGGAAAAAATTGAGGTGGAGCCATTTGGAGAAACAGAAATTCTTGTAGATGGCAAACCTGCCATAGAACCTGCGAGAAAGAAAACCGAAGCCGGTGAAGCAAGCCTGTCTAATAAAAATGGGAAAAAGAATAAAAAATACAAAGATGAAAATGATGCTGCTACAGTATTTCATAAAGAGCATCCCGGTCTTGGTGAGGGCGGTATCTATCACGAAAAGGAAAATGAAAATCCGCTTCCTGAGGGTACGAAGCTTACATTTGCCCTTGTGGGAAATCAGAACAGCGGTAAGACGACACTCTTTAATCAACTGACCGGCGCTAATCAGCATGTGGGAAATTTTCCCGGCGTAACTGTTGACAGGAAGGATGGAGCGATAAAGGAGCATCCAAATACTCTCGTTACCGACCTTCCGGGGATATATTCAATGTCGCCTTACAGCAGCGAGGAGATAGTGTCTCGTAACTTTGTTCTAAATGAGAATCCGAAGGGAATCATAAATATTGTCGATGCGTCCAATATTGAACGTAATCTTTATCTTACCATGCAGCTTCTTGAGATGAATGTTCCGATGGTTGTTGCGTTAAATATGATGGATGAGGTTCGTGCCAATGGCGGAACTATAGATATAAATGGAATGGAGGCTATGCTTGGAGTGCCGGTCATTCCTATTTCTGCTGCTAAAAATCAGGGTGTGCATGAGCTTATTGACCATGCAATTCACGTGGCACATTATCAGGAAAGACCTTTAAGACAGGATTTCTGTGATGAAAATGACAATGGCGGAGCAGTACACAGATGTCTTCATGCAGTAATCCATTTTATAGAGGACCACGCCAAAAATGCAGGTCTGCCTGTCAGGTTTGCAGCAAGCAAGGTGATAGAGGGCGACCCGCTTGTTATGGAGACACTCGGACTTGAACAAAATGAGCTTGAAACCATAGAGCATATTGTTGTCCAGATGGAGAAGGAAAGAGGCTTAGACAGAAGCGCTGCGATTGCTGATATGAGATTTGCGTATATCGGTAAGGTGTGCGAGAGTACGGTTAAAAAGCCAAGAGAAAGTAAGGAGCGTATACGAAGCGAGAGAATGGATAAAATACTTACAGGAAAGTATACTGCCATTCCGATGTTTATAGCAATTATGGGTCTTGTATTCTGGCTTACCTTTAATGTAGTGGGGGCTTGGCTTCAGGAAATACTTGAGCTTGGAATTGACAAGCTGACCGATGCTGTTGATAAGGCATTAACGAGTGCAAATGTCAATGCTACCATTCACGGACTTATAATAGACGGAATATTTGCCGGTGTGGGAAGTGTGCTAAGCTTCCTGCCGATAATTGTCACTTTATTCTTCTTTTTATCGCTGCTTGAAGACAGCGGATACATTGCAAGAGTAGCGTTTGTTATGGACAAGCTTCTTAGAAAGATAGGTCTTTCCGGAAGAAGTATAGTTCCGCTTCTTATAGGCTTTGGCTGTACGGTTCCTGCCGTAATGTCCACAAAGACACTTCCGTCTGAACGTGACAGAAAGATGACTGTTTTACTTATTCCTTTCATGAGCTGTACTGCGAAGCTTCCTATATATGCATTTTTTGTAAATGCATTTTTCCCAAAGCGGGGCGGTCTTATTATGGTGGGACTATATCTGCTTGGAATACTTGTAGGAATATTGGCGGCAGTGCTTTATAAAGGTACGTTGTTTAAGGGTGAGGCGGTTCCTTTTGTTATGGAGCTTCCTAATTATCGTATGCCAGGAGCAAAAAATGTATCAAGACTTCTTTGGGAAAAGGCGAAGGATTTCCTTCAGAGAGCATTTTCTGTTATTTTGATTGCAACGATTGTGGTTTGGCTATTACAAAGCTATGATATACATTTTAATTTGGTTGAGAATTCAAAGGACAGCATGCTTGCAGCGGTTGCAGGATTTTTGGCACCGATTATGAGTCCGATCGGACTTGGCGATTGGAGAATCTGTGTCTCTTTAATCAGTGGATTTATGGCAAAGGAGAGCGTTGTATCAACTCTTGAGATTTTATTTGCCGGAAATGTAACAGCTGCGATGACCAACCTTGCTGCTGCATCACTTCTTATATTCTCGCTCTTATATACACCTTGTGTGGCTGCAATTGCTTCCGTCAAGAGGACTCTCGGAAGAAAGTATGCGATTGCCATGGTGGTATGGCAGTGTATGGTTGCATGGTTTGTAGTTTTGTTTTTCAGGTTGATATGCATGTTGACCGGAGTGTTATAGGTGAATTAGTATGAATGCTTGGGATATTATTTTGATAATTGTTATAGTGGCGGCTTTTGGGACAGCGGTTTACTCTACTGTAAGAAAAAAGAAAAAGGGTGGCGGCTGTTGCGGCGACTGCTGCAACTGTGGCAAGAAAGACGATTGCTAGTTGTTGATAAAGTTTAATTGATCTAAAGCAGAAATAAATGAAGGTTTAAAAATAAAATAATAGAAAAATGAAATAATTTAATAATGAAATAATATAATTATGAAAGAAAAATATTTTTATCATGAAAAATGAAAACGGTATTATTAAAAAAATAATGTCAGATCCTGTGCTTATTGCAGCATGGGTTCTGGCATTTATATCTGTATTTTTCACAAGACCGCATAAGGAATACCTTTCATATATCGACTGGCGTTCGCTGGGAATACTCTGGGGACTTATGGTTGTAATACAAGGATTAAAGGAAAACAGTGTATTTGATATCATTGGAAATTATCTGCTTGGACGAGTGAAAAAAGGTTGGCAGCTTGCAGCGATTTTTATATTCCTTTGCTTTTTCGGAGGGATGCTGATTACCAATGATGTTGCTCTTATAACCTTTGTTCCGTTTGCGATTATGATTTTGAAAAGCTGTAGCATGGAGATAATGATGCTTCGGGTTATAGTGCTTCAGACCATAGCGGCAAATCTCGGAAGCATGCTTACACCGATTGGTAATCCTCAAAATCTTTATCTTTACGGACTAACCGGAATGCCGATTGATGAATTTATAATATGGATGTTGCCATATACGCTTTTAGCTTTGGTTTTGCTGATTGTCGGAATTGCTTTTTTGCCCGGAAGAAATAAAGAGATAAATGTGGCTGATAATAAGGGTGGCGGTTTGTCCAAAGGACACACCAAGCCCGGTGATATTATTATATATCTTATTTTATTTGCCCTTGCGGTATTAA
Source organism: uncultured Lachnospiraceae bacterium (assembly GCA_902788555.1). Taxonomy (GTDB): domain Bacteria; phylum Bacillota; class Clostridia; order Lachnospirales; family Lachnospiraceae; genus Coprococcus_C. The sequence continues at coordinate 20,690 of CADAKQ010000023.1, read as the reverse complement.
CTGTGCTTCGTATAGTTCCGTGGTATGTTATGGCTTTGATTATTTTAGCTGTTGTTTTTATTTTAGATAAAAAGATAATTTTAAGGGCTGACTATATGCTCTTGCTGACCTTTATCGGTTTCTTCATATTTGCCGGTAATATGGGACGAGTCGGATATATAAGGGATATGCTGGAAAAACTTGTGCAGGGAAGGGAGGTATATACTTCCATAATTGCAAGCCAGTTTATCAGTAATGTTCCTGCCACGCTTTTGCTTTCTGGATTTACTGATAATCATAGGGCACTTTTGCTTGGTGTAAATCTTGGCGGACTCGGAACGCTCATAGCATCTATGGCAAGCCTTATATCCTATAAGGCGTTTGCAAATGAATACAAAAAAGAAAAGGGCAGATACATACTTTTATTTACTGCTTATAATGTTTTATTCTTAATTGCTTTACTTGGTCTTTATGTGATTTTAAACTGATTTTATGATTAATATATTAATAAAATTGAGCCTTGCAGGTTGCTTTCCTGCAGGGCTTTTAATATGCACATAGCCACCGAAAGGCATATTTTTGATGGTTGCTTTTCTGATAGTTTTTTACCTTACAGGTATGATAATGAAAGGAAATTCAAATTACATTTTTTTTGCTTTGTTTTTTTGCTGAATTTATAAAAAATTTAAACAAAGCATATGATAGTATTATGTTACTACTAATGTTCTAAAATTTAGTTAGTAGTAAAATAATACTTGACAAAGTATTGAAATAATACTAATATATCGTTATAGTTAGTAGTACAAATATATTAACGTGTGTTAGATGCGTATTTATTTGATAGTGATTTTTTGGATTTATATAAATTATTAAAAGAATAGGTAAAAGGGAATATGGAAAAAGGAGTAGATAAAGAGATAAGAGCAGTTTATAATCAGGATAGCATAAGGGTTTATCAGGCATATTGTGAAAGTATAGCGTTTGAAGCAGTAAAACTTGGACGCTTTGGCGAACATTTCAGTATGAACAGGATGACCTGGATCAAACCATCATTTTTATGGATGATGTATAGGTGCGGTTGGGCGCAAAAAGAAGGTCAGGAGCGTGTGCTTGCAATAGATATCAAAAGAACAGGCTTTGACAGTGCTGTGAGGCAGGCGGTTGTATCGACTTACAATAAGAATGATAGTCTTTCGATGGAAAAATGGAAGGAAATGGTAAGGTCCAGTGATGTTCGTGTTCAATGGGATCCGGAAAAGGACATAAACGGAAATAATCTGCCATACCGTTCAATTCAGATAGGACTTAGAGGTCAGGCAGTAAGGGATTATGTAAATGACTGGATTATAAACATCAGTGACATAACGGACTATGTGAAGGAGTTAAATGAATTACGATTGAACAAAAGGGATATATCGGATATGCTTCCTAAAGAGAAGGTTTATAAAATATCTGATTAATTTCTGAATAATTTCTGATATACATAGTGTTATTGAATATAAAAAATAGAAAGAGAGGAAGAACCAAAGTATGAAGGGATATGATTCATCATTATATGAAAAAATGTCTGTAGCGGTTGATCTGCTTGTATTTACCATTGAGGATGACAAGCTTCAGCTTCTTATGATAGAAAGGGAGGAGGAACCGTTTGCAGGGATGCTGGCACTTCCGGGAGTGTTTGTCGGGATAGATGAGACCCTTGATGAAGCAGTGAGGCGTGGTATAAAAGAAGAAACAGGACTTGAGGATATTTACTTTGAACAGCTTTATACCTTCGGAGATGTGGACAGGGATCCGAGAATGAGAATCATATCAGTTGCATATATGGCACTTGTGCCTGTTGAGAAGCTTGCATTCAGACCCGGTGAGCGTGTAGCGGGTGCATGGCTTGTGGATGTAGAGGATTTACTTGCCGGTGATGAAGAACTGGCATTTGACCATAAGGAGATTATAGATTATGCAAGGTGGAGACTGGCAAACAAGGTTGAATATACTGACATAGCTTTTCATCTTGTAGACGAAATGTTTACACTGCCGGAGCTTCAAAGGGTTTATGAAATCCTTCTCGGAAAGAAGCTTTATAAGGCAAACTTCCGTAAGAAAATAGCAGGCATGGTTGAGGAAACCGAATACATGACAACAGGAGATGCCCATAGACCAAGCAGACTTTATGTGATGGTTGAGGAAGACGAGGAGTAAACAGATAAGCGGATTAGACTTTGCTTGTTATGTGACAGTTTATAAGAGTCAGAAGTAAAAGTAATAGGAGCAAAAAAATGGGAAGAGAAGAAAATAGATTGGTATTTGAAGACACCGAAAGACTGTGCAGGGAAAATGAAGATCTGGCAGAGTCGGTAAAGAATTCAGTAAAAAAACAAAGGTTGATACCGGAAAATGAAAAAATTAAATCAGATAGTGATAATAGATTTTCGGAAAAGGCGAAGGTTATAGTTTCTGCCAAACGAACATATGAAGCAGCATCGGCATATTTAGGACAAAAAACTGTGGTACACAATTTTGCGTCAGCCTCAAATCCCGGTGGTGGAGTGACGAGAGGTTCAAGTGCCCAGGAGGAAGCATTGTGCAGATGTTCGACATTATATTTTTGTTTAAACACGGATGATATGTGGAATGGATTTTATCAGCCGCACAGGAGGGAAAGAAATCCGCTGCACAACGATGACTGTATATATACACCGGAGGTTACTGTTTTTAAATCAGACACCTCCAATCCGAGACTTATGAGAGTAAAGGATTGGTATAAGGTTAATGTCATTACCTGCGCTGCACCGAATTTGAGAGATAAACCTTCGAATCCGATGAATCCGGGAGATGGCAGTAAGGCGATAAATGTATCTGATGATGAACTTTTATCCATACATGAAAAAAGACTCAGAAGAATTCTTGATGTGGCAAGACAGGATAAAAATGATGTTGTTATTTTGGGCGCATTTGGCTGTGGAGCATTTGCCAATTCTCCGGACGTTGTTGCAAGGGCGGCATCAAATGTAATTAAGGATTATTTGTATGATTTTAAGACGATTGAGTTTGCCGTATATTGTCGCCCGGGAGATGACAGGAATTATAAAACCTTTGACAGGATACTGAATGAAAACAGATGAGTAAAAATAATGGAAACATTATAATATAGAGAATGTTAAAAAAGTTTCAGTAAAATTTTAAAGAGGAAATATATATGGATTTCAAACAGCTGCTTTCAACAACTGAATATTCATTTCTAAAAACCAATTCTCGCTTGGGTAAGCGGATTATTTTACTTGGTGTAGGCGGAAGCTATGCATACGGAACCAATAACGAGAACAGTGATATGGATTTCAGAGGCATTACTCTCAATCTTCCGTCTGACATTTTAGGATTGACGGAGTTTGAGCAGTATGAGGATGACAAGACGGATACGGTTATTTATTCATTTAATAAGATTGTCAGGCTGCTTCTTGATTGCAATCCCAATACTATTGAACTGCTTGGACTTGATGAAGATCAGTATTTGATTAAGACTTCGCTTGGACAGGAACTTTTGGATAACAAGGATTTATTTTTGTCAAAGAGGGCTGCGAAATCCTTTGGAGGTTATGCAAGCGCCCAATTAAGAAGACTGCAAAATGCTATAGCAAGGGATTCCATACCGCAACAGGAGCGGGAGCAGCACATTTATAATTCTGTAAAAAATGCGCTGGAGGATTTTGCCAGGCGCAATGAAATGTTTGATAAAGGTAATATAAATATTTACATAGACAAGTCGGATAATCCGGAGCTTGAGACGGAAATTTTTGTGGATGCGGATTATAAGCATCTGCCGCTTAGGGATTATGAGGGTATGCTTGGCGCTATGAACAGCGTAATAAGGGATTACGATAAGATTGGCAAACGCAATAAAAAGAAGGATGATAATCATCTCAATAAGCATGCTATGCATTTGGTGAGGCTTTTTATGATGGCGATAGATATATTGGAAAAGGGTGAAATAAGAACTCACAGAACTGATGATTTGGAGCTCTTAAGAAGCATAAGACGGGGAGATTTTCAAAAGCCTGACAGGACATATTCGGATGAATTTTATGCCTTGTTGTCCGATTATGAAAAGAGGCTTGAGATTGCTACAAACAATACAAAGCTTCCGGATAATCCTGATATGGAAAAGGTTGAAAGATTTGTTGAGTATATGAACAAAAAAGCGATAGAGGGTGAATTTGGTGAGTGACATAAGAAATGAGATTTTAGATAAGCTTTCAGAGATAGAAGAAAAAGAAAATGTCAGAATTATCTATGCGGTAGAGTCCGGCAGCAGGGCGTGGGGAGTTGAGTCTCCTGACAGTGATTATGATGTAAGGTTCATCTATGTCAGAGATAAGGATGATTATCTTAAGCTTCAGGAGATGAGAGATGTCATCGAATGGCAGCTTGATGATGTACTTGATATAAACGGATGGGATTTGAAGAAAACTCTTATACAGTTTCATAAGGGTAACGCGACCTTATTTGAGTGGGCCAATTCACCGATAGTTTATAAGAAATCGGATGAATGGCAGATAGTCTATGAGAGTGCAAAAAAATATTTTTCCAAGAAGATTGCCCTATATCATTATTACGGAACTGCAAATAGTACATTTAAACAATATCTGCAGGATGATGTCGTAAGGTATAAGAAGTATATTTATGCCCTGCGGCCTCTTTTGGCATGTAAATATATTGAGGAAAATCATGCCATACCACCGGTCAGATTTGATGAGCTGCTTATGCAAAAATTGCCCAAGGATTTATCGGATGAGATAGATAAGATGCTTGACATAAAATCAAGAAGTGATGAAAAGGATTTGAACCCACAGCTTCCTGTGATTAAGAGTTATATTGAAAATGAGATAAACAGATATGAACAGTTGATAAAAACTATTGATGATGACAGGACAGCGGATTGGGAAACTCTTAATAAATTATTTTTAGAAATTTTGGAGGGATGATAATGTTAGACGACAAATTTGAATTTCGCTCAATTAATCAGAGCGAGGCCGATCAGGCTGTCCGGATAGAACAGATTTGTTTTCCGCCAAATGAGGCGTGCTCTGAAAAGAGCATGAAGGAAAGAATTAAAAAGGTACCGGAATTATTTCTCGTTGCGGTAGATAAGGAAAACGGTAAGCTTGCCGGATTCTTAAATGGTGTGGCGACGGATGAGGATTCATTTAGAGATGAGTTTTTCACGGATGCAGCTTTGTATAAAACAGACGGTAAAAATGTTATGCTGCTCGGATTGGATGTGCTTCCCGAGTATCGCGGGCAGGGACTTGCAAGGGAACTTGTTTCACGTTACAGTGAGAGGGAAAGAAAGAATAATCGAAGGATGTTATATCTTACCTGCCTTGATGTTAAGGTGGAGATGTATAAAAAGATGGGATTTAAAGATCTCGGTATAGCCAATTCAACCTGGGGTGGGGAAGAATGGCATGAGATGACACTTGATATATAAGATAAAAATTTGCAAAGTTGGATTGCAATGATATAAAAAATATTTAACAACGATTATAATGATAATTAACAATGCATGAAAGAATTGAGAAGAATAATTATGGAACTGTTTGATGGAAGACCGCAAAACACAGAAGGAAGATTACCGCGAGAGGTAAGAACCTATGATTATTTGGACAAGCTTGGGATAGAGTATAAGAGAACGGATCACGGGCCTGCCAATACCATGGAGGCATGCAATGAAATCGATGCTGTGCTTGGAGTACTCATTTGCAAGAATTTGTTTTTATGTAACAGGCAGAAGACTAATTTTTATCTTCTGATGATGCCGGGAGATAAGAAGTTTAAGACGAAGGAGCTTTCAAGTCAGATTAATTCTGCAAGGCTTTCCTTTGCCGACCCTTCTGATATGCTTAAGTATCTTGATATCGAACCGGGAGCGGTGAGCATAATGGGACTTATGAATGATAAGGAACATGAGGTCAAGCTTCTTGTTGATGAGGATGTTTTAAAGGGTGAATATTTAGGCTGCCATCCGTGCGTATGTACCTCAAGCCTAAAGATAAAGACAAAGGATATATTTGACGTATTTCTTCCTGCAGTCGGACATGTTCCGGAGATTGTACATCTGGTGGGTGAAATGGAATAAAAATGGAAATATTTTGGAAATATTTCGGTTGACAAATAAACTCCGCTCTTTTATAATGTACTTATAAATAAATGACAAAGTCATAAGAAAGTATATTATGAAAGGAGCGGAGTTTATGACTATTCAGGAAATGATTCAAAAGAAAAAGGAACTGGGTTATTCCAATCAGCAGATTGCAGATATGTCAGGTGTGCCTCTCGGTACGGTTCAAAAGCTTTTTTCAGGTATTACTATGACACCGAGGTACAATACGCTTCAGGCATTGTCAAAAGTGTTTGAAGATAGAAAAGAGGAAATACTTTATCTGCATGACTCAGGTGCGGAATCAAATATAGTTCATGAATCGTCGGCAGCATATAAAGTTTCTTATGTGGATTCAATTGATGACAGAAGTCGTGAGCATAGAGAACTGATTGAAAAGCAATTGGCTGATGAAAAACTGGAACTTGAAAAAATAATAAATAAACAGATAGCTGAGCGTGTTCCGGGAACGATAGGCGATAAGACGCTTGAAGATTATATGATGCTTCCGGAGGGTACCAGAATTGAGATGATAGACGGAAGATTTTATAATATGGCGGCAGCGACTGTTGTTCATCAAAGGATTGCTTTGATGATAGGTAATGTATTTGAAAATTTTATCAACGAAAACAATGGTCCGTGTATGGTTTCTTTAGCAGCTACTGATGTTAGGCTTGATTGTGACGATAAGACTGTGGTTCAGCCCGATGTGCTTATTGTTTGCGACAGAGATAAGATTAAGAAGCAAATGATTGAAGGTGCGCCGGATCTTGTGGTTGAGGTATTGTCGCCGAGTAATTCGTATATGGACCTTGTTATAAAACTAAAGAAATACCAAAAGGCGGGTGTCCGCGAGTATTGGATTGTTTTACCTGAAGAAAAAGGAATATTGGTATATTATTTTGAAAAAACAGGTAATATGACGGATTTTAATAACTATACTTTTGATGATAAAGTCCCTGTTGGAATATGGGAAGGAAGATGTGAGATTGATTTCAAAAAAATATATGATAAAATAAGTTTTTTGATGGAATAAATAAAGAATATAACATTAATATTTAAAAACAGCAGTAAAATTATAAAAATACAACAATAACAAAATAAAAAAATCAGTAGCTAAAATACACTAAGGGAAAAGCATGAAACTCCAAAAATTATACAGCTACGTCAGGCGTGCTGTTGATGATTACAATATGATAGAGGATGGCGATAGGATTGTCATAGGAATTTCGGGAGGAAAAGACTCGCTCACACTTTTATATGCTTTAAGTGGAATGAGAGATTTTTATCCAAAGAAATATGAAATAGTTGCGGTTACGGTAGACCTCGGCTATGAAGGCTTTGATCTGACACCGATTCAAAAGCTTTGTGATGAATTAAAGGTTGAGTACCATATCGAGAAAACCGAAATCTCAAAGATGATTGGTGAGGTAGGCTGTTCGCTCTGTGCAAGACTTAGAAGAGGTGCAATCGGACAGTCTGCAAAGGCTCTTGGCTGCAACAAGATAGCTTATGCTCACAGTATGGATGATGCAGTGGAAACCATGATGCTTTCACTAATTTATGAAGGGCGTTTTTCTTCATTTGAACCGGTAACAAGATATGAAGACAACGAGATAACACTTATAAGACCACTCATATATACACCTGCAAGTGCGGTAGTCGGCTTTGCAAACAGGTATGAGCTGCCTATAGTTAAAAACCCATGTCCGTTTGACAATGAAACCGAAAGAACCTATGTAAGAAATCTGTTAAACGACATAAATAAACACGCACCCGGAGTCAAAGACCGAATGCTCACTGCGATAAAATCCGGAGTTCCCTCATATAAGATTGAAAAGTAACTAAATATTTTTTTGATATAAAAAATTTAAACTAAAGTGAAAATAATATTTATTGCAAAAACAACAATAACAAATGGAAATAACAAAAAATTTTCTTCATTACTGCCGCATATAAGGATATGAAAATGAGGTAGGTTGAATAACATTTTGCCCGATTTGTGTAAAATCAGCAACGAAGATTTGATAAGATTCGCTCAGAAACCGAACTGTTTGAGCGTAGCGAGTTTTCGGTTTCGTGCGAATATTGAAAATCTGAGTTTCCTGATTTCACAAATCTTTGGCAAGTTATCAACCTACCTCATTTTCATATCCTTATATGTGGCTGGAGAAAAATTTATTCCACTTTTTCAAGCCTTACGTTTCTTATGTGAATTGTTGCTGTTGAACCCTGACTTCCCATATTGAACTCGACACGTCCGTTATCATCGCTTTTGGTTGTCATATCAAAGTCAAATGAAAAGGTCTGCCAATCCTCTGTAAGCTCAACCGAAGTATCAGGGAAGTAACGTATCCAGTCTTCATCAGGAGCAGTTACGGCTGCCTTCATCTTTCTTGGTTCTTCTGCGTAAGCTTCAAATGAAAATCTGTAGCTTGAACCCTCTTCCATAGGCATTTCAGGCTGTACAAGCTGTACGGAATATTCTTCTGTTCCTGCTGCTGTGGAAGTGATTATAATTTCGTTATCTTTGATTTCTGCCTCGCCTTCACCATCTGCAAAAAGAAGGAATTTCCAATTTTCATCATCTGTCAAATTCTCTGCCTCAGAGAAGTCACTATTATATACAAAGTTTCCTGTTTCATCTGCTTCTCGGAAAATGAGCTCGTCTACAGGACGCTCAACATTTTCATCATATTCTTCCTTCTGGAAGATTCGTACATAATCAACCTTCATGGCTGCTCTGTCGTCGAATATTGTGTTCTCGCTAGGATCACCCGGCCAGTCACCGCCGACAGCAACATTTAAGATAACGTGGAATGGCTGGTCAAACGGTGCAGGATAAGGTCTTTCCTCATTTCCGTCTGTTCCGGTGAACCAGTCGCTTTCCTCAAAGTACTGCTCGCCATCTACAAACCAACGGATTACACCCGGCTCCCACTCTACTGCAAAAACATGGTACTCACTTGCAAAGTCACCGTCAGCAAGAGTGTAGGTTCCCTGCTTTTGCTTATGTGGAGCACCGAAATGTATGGTTCCGTAGAGGGTGTTTGTTGTATCTCCGAGTACCTCCATGATATCTATTTCACCACATTTTGGCCACTGACCATAGTAGCTTTCGTTCTGTGGCATCATCCAAAATGCAGGTAAGAATCCTTTTCCGGTAGGCACTTTAAGACGTGCTTCAATCTTACCGTATTTTACATCATGCTTGTTTTGGGTGTTTACACGACCTGAAACGTAAGATACATTTCCGTCCTCATCTACGTTTTTAACAGGCTGTATGACCAATTCGCCATCCTTTACAAATGCATATTCGTCGCTTGGTATATATTCCTGGAGCTCGTGGTTAACCCAGCCAACCTCGTGCTGCTCATAATTCCAGTCATCCTCGTTTAGCTTTGTACCGTTGAATTCGTCGTGCCATACAAGGTGATATCCGTCAGGTATTTCGATTTCGTCCTCTGATACGTCAGTTGCATCGGTATCAACTAAAACAGATGCACTGTCAGTATCGGAACCTACATCTTCGCCGACAGAAGATACTGAAGTTTCAGTGTTGTTATTCTTTTCTTCTTTTCCACATGCTGTCAGGCTTGTAGCTGTCATAAGCAATGCAAGGACAAATGCTGCTGCACGCTTGGTTGTTTTCTTCATAAGATATTCCTCCTGTTTAATTATATAAATAAAATGTACGTTTGCGTTTTTTCTTTGTTAAGTAAAATTTTCATAAAGAAAAACGCACTATCTAATCATGCTATTATGATATGATAATGCGAATTTATAATATATCGGTTTAGTGACATATATGTAATATAATTTACTGCTAATTAAACGTTTTTCTTACTTAGACCGCTTTCGAACATATGATTAATTCTATACTCGGTTGGTGTAGTGCCAAATTCTTTCCTAAAGACCTCCGTAAAGTAGCTTTGACTTGGAAATGCAAGTATGGATGCTATCTCCGCAGATGTAAACTCTGAATATATAAGCATATTTTGAGCTGTTGCAAGCTTTCTGCTTCGTATATATTCGCTTACGGTAAAACCTGTTTCCTGCTTAAATAATCTCGACAGATACGAAGGATTAAGCTTTACATGTTCGGCTAAGTCTGTAAGAGTTATACGCATGTTGAGATTATCATAGATATAATCAATAACCTTGGCTACAGGCATAGAGGTGATTTTCTTTTTTCGAAGATTTTTCATGCGTTTTGTATAGTCAAGACACATTGAAAAATGAAGCTCTGACAGCTCATCCTCTGTTTTAAGCTTGTCGGCTTTCTGAATATAAAAATCACTAAGATTGTAGGAATCTGATAAAGGCATACCACCCTCTATACAGTATCTTGCAAGCATGGCTGCGGTTATAACGAAGTGATATTTCAGACTTTGAATCGGGTTTTCGGAAAGTTTACCCAATCCTTTTTTTTCGGAAAGCTTTTCACTTAAAAGCTCCTTTAAGCTGTTAATATCACCTGATTTAACATAAGAGTAAAATTCAATTTCCGGATTGTAGTCTGCACGCAAAAATTCCTGTTCCCGTTGGATAAATTCGTGATATAAATGTTCTTTTTTTAAATCCATAAGTCTCCCTCCGATTTTGTATTTATATTAACCCTCCCCAGAGTCAGTTATATTATATGTTTTTTTGAATATAAAATCAACTTTTGAAAATCCTTGCAAGTTCTAATGTTATTATGTAAAATATAATAACATTATTGATAAGATAATTATATAAAACCATATGTTTTACAAACAATTAAAATGGTGGGAAGCATATATGACAGGTTTGGTTATAACGATAATAGTTTTGACTGTTTTTATGATACTTAGCTTTGTGGCTTCGGAAAAATCAGAAAACAAATTTTGGAAAATGGTAAATAAGATATAGAGGTGTGAGATAATGACAGTTAAAAGAAAAATAAGCTTGGCAATGATAATGGTTATGCTTTTATCACTTGTAGCATGTACGAATGGTGAAAAGAAGATCACCGGGGACGATAATAAATCCACAGATACCACAGTTAATCAGGAAGAGACAAAAGAGGATGTTACTGAGGAAAAGTATGATGAAACAGGTGAAATTAAAAAGGAAACAGATCCCGGAGAAACGACAACTGAAGAAAAAACGGAAGAAGCGATAGAAGTAACCACAGAGTCTGATGAGGATATAAACGCCAGAATGGTTGCTTACAATGAGGCGATAAGGGCATTTATCGAAGAGGGAAGAATACCACCTTTTGAAGAGGAGTATTTTGAAGAACCTTCGGAAATGAATCAGTATGCGGTTTGCGATGTCAATTCCGATGGCAGGGATGAACTTTTAATTCGTGTAAATGACGGAGCTATGGCAAGCCTTGCAATATATGTTTTTTTGTATGAAAATGATGAATTAAGACAGATAGGAACATTCTTTTCCGATGATGACACTACATTTTATGATAATAAGGTTGTGATTTCGCCTCTTTCACATGGTGCCGCCGGTTGGGGAGAGAATTTCTGGGGGTCGGATATCTGTATCTACAACGAAGAGCTTGGCGAGTATGAATACAAATATGTGACTGATGCATGGGATTCATCTGTTGAAGATGTTTGGCATGGAGAAGACGAAGTCTTTCCGATAGAGGCTGATAAGGATGGCAACGGTATGGTTTACTATGTTATCGAGTACTTAAATGATGAGTATGTTGAGAGCGAGCCGATGGATGATGAGGCTTATAATTCGTGGCTTGATGAGGAGGTTGGAAAAGCTCAAAGGATTGATATACCATGGGAGTATGCTATAAAATAAACATTTATTTAATATATATTTTATGATTATTTTTTAGGAGGAGTGTTATGTTGGGAAGAAAAATTTTTTCAGGAAAAAAATTAGCATTTGTGCTTTTTGCTGTTGTGATTTGTACAATGCTTTTTGTGAAACCGCAAAATGAAAAAACCGTAAAGGCGGCATTTGAAGCAAAGCACTATGACATTAATCAAAACGGAGGAACATGGGACGGAACCTACTACATAATAAACGGAGAGGTTATTAAGGATGCATTTTTCTGTGACGGAACATATACATATTTCCTTCAGGCAGACGGAACACCTATGACGGACAGGCTTACCTACCATCCGGATGGTGAGCATATAATATATTTTGATGCATACGGTCATGAGGTATTCAGTGATTTTGCAACCGTAAAAAGGAGTATCAGCGGAGACCCGGTAAATGACCTTTGCTTTTTCGATGTATATGGTTACATGTATGTAAATGTTCTTACGTACGACAAGGCAGGAGAGAAGATATACTATGCCAATCCATACGGAGTTATGGAGTGCAACGGATGGTTTCAGTTTGCAGGAAATGCAGGCGGAATCGCTGAGCCTTTCGGTGTAACTGAAGGTATGTTCGGTTATGCATACAGAAATGGTGTTATAGATTTTATGAGTGTGGGAGATGAGAGCAAGCTTTCAAGCTATCAGGTAAACGATACGCTTACGGCAGAGGCAGATGCCGAGATGGCACAGAGAAATGCCGATTCTGTCGTGCTTAGTAAAACCTCAATAACATTGGCAAGAAATGACACATGCAGTCTTGAATTAAAAAATGCGGATATGGCACAGGTTCAGTGGACTACTTCTGACACATCCGTGGCAACGGTAAACGGAGGTAACGTATCTGCTATGGGAACGGGAAGCTGTACGGTTACCGCAACATATAATTCAAAAACATATATCTGTAACGTAAATGTAGTGGGATTTGAATTAAATGTATATGGTGTGCATATTAATCCGGGTGATGATTATCAGTTTAGTGCAAGTCAGTATGGTAAAACCATTCCTTATAAGTGGAGCAGCTCGGATACATCCGTAGCAACTGTTGACAGCAACGGTCTTGTACATGCTGTTCCGGGTAAAGGCGGAACCTGCCAGATTCGTGTGGAATTTTATACCGTAAACGGTATTACATATTTTGGAACTGATGTATTTGTAGAACCTTTGAGCAGCTTATATACCATTGAGGTTAATTCCAATAACTCCTATGCCGTTGCTTCCGGAAATGCAACCGGAACATTTACGGACGGAATGAAGACGGATATGACGCTTCTTAGCTCGGGAATCGGAAAATGCTATGCTGACCGCTACGAGCATGTGGGAGATATAGATTCCGTAAACAAGGATGGTTATAATTATTATTTTGTAACTGATACATGGAATAACCGCGTACTTATATTTAGGGTGGCAGAGAATAAAGTGTGGAACGGTGCCGATGTAAGCGGTGATATATATTGCGTTCTCGGACAGACTGATACTACATCATCAGTAGCGGGATATGGTTTAAGCAATCTTAACTGGCCGATAGGTGTTGCAGCTGCAAAACAATCGGATGGAAAGATAAAAATATTTGTGACCGATACAAAAAATAATCGTATTCTTGTATGGAATGATTTGCCGGGAAAAGGTGTAAACGGTAAAGCTGCGGATTATTCAATTATGGAGATGACCGATTCCTCAAAATGTAAATACGGTACATCGGAATTCTTTATTAATGCAAATCAGTCTAAGATTGCATGGCCATGGGATATATGGACAGATGGAGAAAGACTTATCTGCACATCAACACAGAGCGGTTATGTAATGATATGGGATAAGGGACTTCCGTCAAAAGAGGATAAGTATCCGGATAAGATAATATATACAGGAGGAACTCCGAGAACGATTATATGTAAGGGAAATATCCTTATGCTTGGCGACCACAATATTAAAGCTTCCAATGGTACGGATTTGGCAGCACTCAGGGTATTTAACGACATATCTAAGCTAAGCTACACATCCTCATACAGTAAAAGCAATTCCTCGGAAAAGCTTTTTGATTCTTGCTCTAATGGCGGAGACTTTACATATACGGATTATAATTCAACGCAGCCATCGGGAGTATTTCTTACAAAGGACCTAAAGACCAAGGATGGAACTGTATTATCTGCGGGTACTCTGATCCTTCATGAAGGCGGCGCGCTTTCGGTATGGAAGGACGGAAAGATAAACAGTGCTTCGGATAAACCGGACTATTATATCGGAGGAAGTATGATTAATTCCGAAGATTACTACTACTTTGTAGCGGGAGATATTGCTTCGATTATTCAGGATAGCAATAACAACATTTACACGACCGGTATAAATGCAGGAAAAATTCTCGGTTTTACAAATGGTACATTTCCTTCCGAGCCTGCCGGAGTTGATAAAAGCATATTTGAAGGAAATGGCGATGCATTGGTATATAACGGAGTATACTATTGGAATAATATAAATTCAGGTGTTGTGGAAAAGCATGCGACGGATGACCCTAATATATGTATAGGTGCAAAAAATGTTGATGAGACAGTTCCTGATTCTTTGGTAAAATACCAAAACTGTAACATAGCATCAGACGGAAAATATCTTGCCGTATTGGATGACTACAACAAAAGACTCTGTCTGTGGAAGCAGATACCTAATCAAAATAACGCAAAGCCTGACGTGGTGATTAAGTTTAACAATGATTTAGAGGATGCAGTCTTTGTTGAACATGACGGTAAAACCGGATTTGCAGTCATGGGACGTACACGTTTGTATTACTGGGAGGATGTTAATTCCTTGTTATCGGGAAAACCATCGGATAAGCTGGTGAGTGATACAATCGGAACAATCAGTGTAAATAATGTGCGTGCCATAGATTACTGTGACGGATATTTTTATATGGTGCATAATGATTCGCTTTATATGTATAAGGGAATTCCTAATAGGGATACCAAGCCGGAGGCAAGCCTTAAGTTAGAATTTGGCGGTGCCATATATAACAATGCTAAAATTCATGTTACAAAGTGCAATGACGGAAATACATATGTCGGAATAGCAGCAACGGGTGACAGCGGTTGTATAGTTAAGGCGGCTGATATACTTTCGGGAAATGCACAAGCTAACGCAAAAATTATTGCAGGTGGATATTTTAAAAATGCTGACAGCAGTACCGGCGGAGTTAAATCATATTCGGAAATATACAGAAGCTTTAATGGAGTTTCGAATGTTCTGGTAACCAAAAAGGGACAGGTTATATTGGTTGATGGTGGCTTTGCAAGAGTAATAGTATGGAACAGCATAGATGATGCAGTATCCGAATTAACTGCCAAGAAGAGGAAATCTGTGGCAATATTAGGTTTGGGCTCGAATAATTATACAATATTTGATGTCCGTGATGCGGATTCATCCAATTTGGAATTCAGTGTTGCAAATGACACAATAGGAAATGCGTCGGCAGATACGTTCTATAATCCGTATTTTATTGAATATGACGGAACCTATCTTTGGGTTGGAGATTATAAGTTCTCGGGCGGCGTAAAACGTTTTACCGGAGGCTTTTAGGCAAAAAACAGGGAGTAAATATGGCGTCAAAAGAAAAACGAAGTATTATAAGGTATTTAAAGACAAATTCTAAAAAAATAATTGTAAGCTTTTTGGCAATTTTTGGAATGGGTCTTTCGTTGTCGTTCCTGATACTTTGTAATCTGGGAACCGATACGTGTACCTTTATGAACAGAAATGTTGCTGCGAAAATTGGTACAACCTTTGGCAACTGGCAGCTGATATTTAATATATTTTTTCTTATATTGGTTATAATTTTCAGACGGGATTTAATCGGCGCAGGTACATTCTTCAATATGGTACTTATTGCGTATTATGCTGATTTCTTCGACTGGATATGGAGAAAAATTATTCCTGACAGCATATTTTTGGAACCTCTCAGTAGGGGGATAATATTTGTATTTTCTCTTGTTGGATTTATAGTAACTGCTGCAATCTATATGAATGCTGATGCAGGAATCGCACCTTACGATGCGATTCCTGTAATGTTTAATGATATATTTAAAAAGCTTCCGTTTTTTCTGTGTCGAAATATTATTGATTTCACATGTATTTTTATAGGTTTTTTATTGGGAGGAAAACCGCTTATAGGACACTTTCTTATGGCACTTTTTCTCGGACCGGCGATAACTATTGTAGGAAAACTTTTTAGCTTTATAGGAAAGTCCTCCTATAAAGCTAAAACACTCCGCTAAGGATGCGCAGCTTGCGAAAATGAAAATTTGCCACGCAACCGCTCGCGCACGAAGTGTCACGAGTGACACTTTTAAAAAAATAAAAAAATAAGAGTAAGTTGAAATATTATGTAAGGAGCAGGATATGAACAGAAAAAAAACGGAGATAATTGTAAATGGCTTAATAGTAGTTCTGGTTATTACAGGTCTTATTATTATGTTTAATTTTAATGATGAAGATAATGAGCTTGTTTCACACGGAATTGCCAATTTCAAATACTATACTGTTCTTTCCAATGTATTTTGCGGTATAATAGCTTTCAGTCAATTTAGCTTTGATGTGTTGTCGGCATTGAGTTCAAGAGAGTTTAAGGACATGGGAACAAGATTTAAAAATGTCAAGCTTATCTCAACCACTGCTGTCGGACTTACATTTAGCATGGTTGCTTTTTTCCTTTGGCCGATATACAAATTGCCGGGGATGTACAGCGGTTCAAATTTATTCTTCCACCTTTTTGTCCCGATACTGGCAATCATTGACTTCTTTTTGCTTGGTGACGGAGAAAAAATCCCGTTTAAATATACTGTATATGCGGCAGTTCTGACAGTTTTTTACGGATCCTTTTATCTGGTAAATATTCTTATAAACGGTGTAGGAGAATGGCCTGATACCAATGACTGGTACGGCTATCTTAATTGGGGCTTCCCAATCGGTATACTGATTTTTATCGTTACTACAATCGTGACCTGGGCGCTCGCCTGTCTTCTCAGATGGATAAGTAACATAATTAATTCGAAAAAATAATTATTGACATAAATAGTTAGTTATGATATCCTAACTTTGAAATTAATATATGAATAAGTGTTCATATGTTAAAACAAAACATGCCGGTGAGAATTTTACGGCAGCAAAAGCATAGTAATAGTTTTACATATATAAGGAGGACATTATGTCAGAAATTGAGAGGAAGTTTTTGGAAATAGTTGATTTAAAGAAAGGCTTTGGTGAAGGGGACACCAGACAGGAGGTATTGAAGGGCTTTTCATTTTCGGTTGCAAAGGGAGAGTTCTGTGTTTTACTTGGTCCATCAGGTTCAGGTAAGTCAACTCTTCTTAACATCATAGGCGGTATCGACCAGCCTGATGAAGGTTACATATCTATAAACGGCGATAAGCTTAAGGATATGGATGAAAAGGCAGTTACGCTTTATCGCCGTAAGCATCTTGGATACGTATTTCAGATGTATAATCTCATACCTAATTTAAATGTAAAGGAAAATATAGAGGTAGGTGCATACCTTTCCGATAATCCGCTCGATATAGATGAACTGCTTGAAACTCTCGGACTTTTCGAGCATCGTTATAAGCTTCCTAATCAGCTTTCGGGTGGTCAGCAGCAAAGAACCTCTATAGGTCGTGCGATAGTTAAAAATCCAGATATTCTTCTTTGTGATGAACCTACGGGTGCGCTTGATTACAAGACCTCAAAGGAAATTCTTAAGCTTATTGAGGACGTAAATCAAAAGTACGGAAATACAGTTATAATGGTTACTCATAATGAGGCAATTAAAAATATGGCTGACCATATTGTAAAGCTTCGTGACGGAGTTGTAAGACACAATGACATAAACGACAATAAGATTTCTGCCGTTTTGCTTGACTGGTAGGAGGTGTCGTTATGAAGAGTCCGTTAAAGAAAAGAATTCCCAGAGAGCTTAAGGGAGAATGGCGTAAATACCTTGTGATATTTTTATTTCTCACTCTGGTAATAGGCTTCATATCGGGTATGTATGTTGCTAATAAAAGTATGATGAAGGCAGCAGATGAAAGCGTGGAAAAGTACGTCCGTGAGGATGGCTATCTGCAGTTTTCAGATGAGGCATCGGATGAGCTTATAGATGAGCTTGAATCAGATGATATAACGATATACGAAAATTTCTGTAAGGTTGTAGATGAAGAGTTAGAAGACAATGATGATGAGATCGAAATCAGAATCTACAAGCTACAGGATAAGTTTGACCTTCCTTGTGTAATGAAGGGAAGACTTCCTGAAAATGATAATGAGATAGTTATAGACCGAATGCATGCCGATAACCAGAAAATTAAGGTGGGTGATACAATCAAGGTTGGTGGCAAGGACTTTGAGGTAACAGGTCTCATAGCACTTCCGAATTACAGTACACTTTACAAAAGTGCGTCCGACACAATGTTTGATGCTATAACCTTTGATGTGGGACTTGTCACTGATGAAGGTTTTGAACGTGTAGCAGGCAAGCTTTACTATCGCTATGCATGGTTTTATGCAGATAAGCCTGAGGATGATATAGAAAGCAAGAAAAAGGGAGATGACTTCATGGAGGAGGTCGTCACCGCATCATATATGTACGGCAATCCTGTTGAAGAATTTGTACCGGCATACTTAAATCAGGCCATCATATTTGCAACCACCGATATGGGTTCGGATATGGCTATGGGCGGAGTTTTGCTTGATATTCTTGTCGTAGTTCTTGCATTTATATTTGCTATAACTATTAACAACACCATAACCAAGGAGGCGGCGGTTATCGGTACACTTCGTGCCTCCGGTTATACCAGAGGTGAGCTTATACGTCACTATATGACTTCACCGGTTTTGGTAACGCTTATAGCTGCTCTGCTTGGAAATCTTTTGGGATATACAGTGTTTAAGAAGGTAGTTGTTATGATGTACTACACCAGTTACAGCCTTCCTACGTATGAGACGGTTTGGAGCTCGACTGCATTTATCAATACAACGGTAATACCTCTTATAATAATGTTTGTTGTCAATCTTGTAGTAATAACATACAAATTAAGACTTTCACCGCTTAAGTTTATAAGACGTGACCTTAAGAAAATAAAGCGTAAGAAGGCTATGAGGCTTCCGAGATGGAAATTCTTATCACGCTTCAGAACAAGAATACTCCTTCAGAACCTGCCTAATTATCTTGTGCTCTTTATTGGAATTACATTTGTTATGATGATGATGAGTATGGCGGTCGGTATGCCCGAAACACTTGATTATTATCAGGATCATGTTACGGATATGATGTTTTCAAAATATCAGGTTATGCTTAAGTCAAACGTAGATGCTATGGGCAACGAGATAACTACAGATATTGAAGGCGCAGAAAAAATTAATATGAAGGAGCTTGTCAGATACGGTGACATAATAGACGAAACTGTAACCGTGTATGGTTTCAGCGATGACAGTAGTTACATCAGAATAAATGATGATTTCGCCGAAAATGAAATATATGTATCATCAGCCTTTAACGGCAAATATAAGGTAGATGTCGGAGATACGATTAAGCTTGATGAAAAGTATGAGAAGATATCGTACAATTTTAAGGTAATCGGAATCTACGATTATGAGGGCGGTATAGCAATCTTTATGCCAAATGATAATTATACTAAGGTTTTTGATATGGAAGATGGTTCTTTTAACAGCTATATCTCAGATGATAAAATTGATGATATAGATGAAAATTATATCATCAAGGAGATAACCGAAAAGGATATTATAAAAATTGCTGATCAGCTTAATCATTCCATGGGTGATTATATGAAATACTTCCAGTACCTTTGCATTATCCTCTCTGCAATATTGATTTATCTTCTTACTAAGATTATTATCGAGAGGAATGAAAATGCAATTTCCATGGTTAAAATACTGGGCTATAACACCAATGAAATAAGCTCGCTTTATATACTGCCTACAACCATTATGGTTATAATATCAGAGATAATTGCGGCATTTTTAGGCTATATAATTATCAATGAAGCATGGAAGGCAATCCTTATGAAGCTTGGAGGATGGTTCGCATTTTACACAAGCCCTATAGGCATTGCAAAGGAAATTATTTTCATCTTCGTCTCATACATCATAGTAATGCTGTTTGATATCAGACGAATCAAAAAAGTCCCGATGGACACCGCACTTAAAAACGTGGAATAAACTTCTGTTTATCGGGCAAGGGGGTCGATTATAGAGTATGGTACGCACGAAGCCGGCTATAAGCAAGGTACACGCATAGCACGTTTGCACTCTTTGAAACCTGTAGGAGTACTAAGCTCATAAATGTATATTATTCTAAGGCAAACCAAGTATAAAATAAGGATACAAGGTGATACTTTTGCATAAATGCAAGTATTACCTTGTATCCTTATTTTTCTTGCTTCGCAAGAAGAATAGACATTTATTTGCTAAGTGCTCACAGGTTTCAAACGGCTATGCTTAGCACTTTGCTTATAGCCCGCCTCGTACATACCGCTCTATAATCGACACGCTTCGCGTGATGATATACCTGATAATTAACTATGATAATATACTTGATATTTAACTAATATTTAATATTTAACTATTATTTGAAGATGACCTTTTTTATACTTATTCTATCGTTAATGTCAGTTAGAACACTTGGTTTACATAAGATTATATCAAAGTAATAAAAGAAGACAAAATGGTAACAAAAGCAG
>CADAKQ010000022.1 GCA_902788555.1 uncultured Lachnospiraceae bacterium | reverse complement strand
GATGATCTCCCCATCCACGCCGATATAAACCATATAAAACGGATGGATGCGGTTCAGGCTGTCAATGTTCACGCCGTTATTGCGATTCTTAAGCACAAAGATCACGCCTTCGGGCAGCTCATCCGTCTTAGGAACAACCGCATGAAGCCCGAACGGTTTCTTATCCAGATCATCGTGAGTCTTAACATATTCCAGAAGGTCAAGCCTGAACTCATTCAAGCCCAGATCCATAATGGATATGCCATCTGACATTTCCTCGATATCCACCACTTCATCCTGCAGTTTCTTCAGCTGCGCCTTCCTGTATTCCAAATCACCCTTTTCCTCCGGATTGATCAGGTCATCATCGCCGGTGGAAGTCATAACGGATATCTTCATCCTTGTTTCAACACGCGCTTTCAGATTGATGTATTCATCCAGCGTTAGGTTCGGCCAGAAGTTCACAAGCTGTATCTGGGCATTCCTGCTGCCGATACGGTCAACACGCCCGAAACGCTGGATAATACGTACCGGATTCCAGTGGATATCATAGTTCACCATGTAATCACAATCCTGAAGGTTCTGTCCTTCAGAAATACAGTCTGTTGTGATCAGAATATCAATATCTTTGGTGCTACCCGGCATCAGAACATCTCTGCTCTTTGATATAGATGAAAAACAGGTCAGGATATTGTTCAGCGTACCCTTCAGCCCCTTTATCGTAGTCCTTCCTTCCACGGTTCCCGTGATAATGGCGGTATCCAGCCCATATTTCTTTTTGATGTATGGAGCCACATTGTCATACAGATATTCTGCGGTATCTGAGAATGCCGAAAAGATCAGCACCTTCTTATTGTCCGGATTGATAGGATTCTCAATCTTCTGGGAAACCAGTTCCAGAAGAGTTTGGAGTTTCGTATCATGTTCCGGCGTAATATCTGCCACCATGGATGTAACAAGTTCCAGCACCTCATCATCCTTCTTCAGCACATCTCTCCATGTCACATAGTCCATATCGGCAAGGTCGATCTTCACCTTCTTGCCCACGGTAAAGAAGTCGGTATTGGAATCGTCCATATCGAAATCGGACTGGTCATCTGCCTCGTACATATCCAGATCAGCCGTACCGTTCTTCTCAAAGTTGTTGATAGCATCTATCGTTCCAGTGATCAGATCCTTAATTCTCTTCAGCGTAAGGTTGAAAGAGTACACTGAACTTTCCAGTCGCTTCAGCAGGTTCACACTCATGAGCCTGCGGATACCTTCCTCACGTCCGGACTGGGTAAGGTTATTGCCCTTATTGTGAGTCAAATCCATATATTTTGACAGCTTGCTGGGGAAGATATATTTTGATGGAGTGTATATCTCCAATGTCAGCAGCATCAGCTGTTCATAAATCTCGTTGTAATTGATGGCTCCTTCCAGATCGGTCAGGTTCGGTCTCTTGGAGATAGGCTTCCTGCGTTCCGGGAATTTACCGATCTTCTCAGTACTGTAATACTTCTCAATATGTTTCCTTGAACGAGCGATGGTCACTGAATCCAACACTTCAAAGAAATCAAAATCCAGCATCCGAAGCAAGGCATCCGTTGTGCGCTGCTCCATGTCCAGCTTACTCCATGCGTTGAATGCCGTCTGAGCCTGCCGGAATATCTCATTCAGCGTCTTGCTGGTATTCAGCTGCTTATCCATCAGTTCCGCATCGCCCTCATAGGCAAGGGCAAGCTGGTTCTTCAGATCATTGAAACGGTTATTGACCGGTGTTGCGGAAAGCATCAGCACTTTCGTCTTTACTCCGGCACGGAGCACCTTGTCCATCAACTTCACATAACGGTTTTCCTGAGTATTCGCATGGGTACCCGCTCCATTACGGAAGTTGTGCGATTCATCGATCACCACAAGGTCGTAGTTGCCCCAGTTCAGACGGTCAAGATCCAACCCGTTCGATGTGCCGCCGTTCCTTGACAGGTCTGTATGAAACAAAACATCATAATTCAGACGGTCACTGGCAATGGGATTGTTCACATAATTATCTTTATACGTATTCCAGTTCTCACACAGCTTTTTCGGGCAGAGCACCAGCACGGATTTGTTCCGATTCTCGTAATACTTTATAACAGCAAGTGCAGTGAAAGTCTTACCCAGTCCTACGCTGTCTGCAAGAATGCATCCATTGTACTTTTCCAGCTTATTGATGATGGCCAGAACGGCATCCCGCTGGAAGTCATACAGCATACTCCATATCTTGCTGGACTTAAAGCCCGTAGCCTCATTCGGAAGAACATCCTCGGAAATATCCTCCAAAAACTCACTGAAAACATTGAAAAGCGTGATGAAATAAATAAACTCAGGCGAATTCTCATTATAGGCGGTGGTGATATTCTCAATGACAACCTCTGTCACATCCTGAAGCTTCTGCCGGTCATTCCAGAGGGTGTCAAAAAGCTGCATATACTGTGTGGAGAACGGAGCCTCCATGCGGTTTACTATGTTATAGCTGTTGTTTCCACGCTCACAACCAATATCCACGGTAGTAAATCCGTTCATCGGCATATAGGCAACCTGCTCAGAGGAAGAATCCACAGTGGCAAATCCACCCATGTTTTCCCCTGTAGAATTGGATTTGAATCTGGCTTTGCGGCGTATCCAGTCAGCACATTCTCTTGCGATAGCCTTCTGGCTCAGTTCGTTGCGCAGCTTGATCTCAAACTCTGTACCATACAGGCTGTGCTCACGGTTAAAGCGCGGAATATAAAATTCACGCTTTGCCTTCTCCGCCCTCTCTGTAACAAAAGTTGGAGATGTGAAGATAAAACGCAATTTCTCCACGGACTCCAACTGTTTCTTTAACTCTTTATACGCATACATGGAAAAGCATGCCGCCGCGATAGACACCCTGCTTCCCTTTTCTATGGTTTTTTCCATGTCATCACGGACAGTTTCCGTGATATTGTCAATGATTTTCAACTTTGTCCACCGCCAATCTATGCGTTTCCCTGCATCGTGCTAATTTACTATAATATCTTATAATCCTATAGTACAGCATTAACTGTCCCATAGAACGGACTTATTCCTTCTTTTCTTCACTTTTTTGTTCATCCGGCAGTATCTACATAATCTAATCCGGTATCACGTCAAGTGACAGGCATATCCGCTCTATGATCTCCGTCATAACGTTTTCGTCCTTAGTCATCTTGTTCAGGGTATAATGGCTGACACCCGCTACCGCTTCCAAATCTTTCTTCTTCATATCCTTGTCAATCAAAACTTTCCATAAGTGTTTGTAGCTAACAGCCATACTGTAGCCCTCCTGCAAATTACACACCTACAAACGGTTAAAAGATACCCTAAACGCATCATAGTTTGATTATAATTGACATACACCCTAATCGTCAACTATAATATAAGAGAACTCAAACTTTATGGAATGGTTTACCGATTCGAGGCTTAAGTTTTATGATCTATATGGCAACTTGAAATTTACTTTTTTCTCTTTCTCTAATTTCCCTTGCAATTTCACCCTAATATGCTATCATAATTCCAAGAACAGCTATCTAATTACGTTTCGGACGTATCCTGAAGGTTACCGCATTTATCAGGGATCAGAACTGTTCTTTTTTATTTTTCCTTTATACACTTCCCTACTCCAACTCTATTTCCTCTTCCGCCATATTATAAACATCAATCCGGTTATCTATATCCACCGTATTAACCAACCAATTCCTCATCATACAAAGCTTTTTAAATTCATTGATACGGTTAACGCCATGCATCTCATAGAGCGTAACTACAACTCCAAATTGAAGTCCTATTCCCTCCTTGACGGATGTTCTTTCTTTTGTCTTTATACTAAGTCCCCACATCGCCGAGTCAAAAGCAGTTCTTGACTTTGACCGTTCTTTCAGTTCCTCACTGATATGCTTTACATTATCCCACTTTCTATATAACTTTCTCGCATTTGATTCATAAAGCTTAATCAGCATATTTTCCGATTGATAATTATTATTTATAGGATAAATCGACGTTTTACCATCTTTTTCCTTTAATCTTCCAAAATGTATATCCATTTCTGTACTCGTATAATCAACACCCTGATTTCTATCACACATAGGGAAGTAAGCCAGTGTAGCTTTTGCAAAAAATGGAAAGCCCTTTTCGTCCTGCGGGACAGGGATATTATATGTATAGGTTTCAAAATCATCGATAGTTCCGGACAACAGGAATTTTATCTCATTATCCTTAGAACTAAGTATATCCTCTATCTTAATTGGAACAATGCCATATCCCATTTCGTATGATGATATATCCTGCCTGTTCCACCCTGCTGCCGCATCTATTATAAGAGCTTTTGCAATTTCCCTGCTCAATCCCATAACATAGATAAGGTATGCCACTTTCCTTGTAATCCAAGGTGCAGCAAAGGAAGTTCCGGTAACCAGCTTTTCGCCCAATGGTGTACAGACTCTTATAGCCTCATCACTGTCACCGCCATAATAGCAAATATCAGGTTTATAGAAGAAATCCAAAACCGGTCCAACTCTTGTATATGAGGCCGGTTTACCACTAAAAGAAACTGCATTTACAACTATTGAATTAAGAGAATCTGCCGGCGAACCGATTTTTATTTTTTCCCTGCTCTGCTCATTATTTGTTCCGGCAACTACAAATATAACATCATATTCATACTGTATCCTGTCAAGCTCAGCCGCAGCAGGTGATATAAAATTTTCTTCTATCTCCATATTCGAGCCAAGTGAAAGATTCCACACTTTGATATCTCTGTTTTTAGCAACTATCTCTCTTATATTTCTTAAAATTCCAAATGCACTAAATCCCTCTGCTTTTGATACTCCAAAAAGTTTTACTCTAAATCTTCCACAATTATCCTGTAATCCGGGATTAAATGTCGGGCCGTCAACTATGATTGATGCAACTGCTGTTCCATGCTCCCTATCTTCCGGTTTTATCTCGATGATGTCATCTAAACAATTTTTGTATTCAACCCATTCTGAAAAATACACACTTTCGTCAAAATGTGTATCTATGACACCTACTATAGGTTCATTTGACGGCTTGGGTATCTCAATTTTATTTTCAATTACTTGTCCTGTATACCTTGTATAATCTATATTTGACCAGTCAGTTACACCCATAGCTATCAGATATGGCATACTGTTATATAGAAGTTCTATCTGTCTTTTATCAAGTAAAAGTGTATAATCATCGATAACTCTGACATCGTTTATATCGATATCCACATACTCTAAAATCTCTCTCGTTCTGACTTTTGTTCTATATAAAGTTATAACTGCTTCCTTTTCACTGTCTATTCTATCCGGCTTATCTATATCAAATGTCCTCACGTAGTAAGCATCAACTATGGCCTTTGAGAAATTTGACTTTTTCATATCCCCGACATCACTTTTTTTACTGTTTATTATATCTATATCTCTTGCTGTAATTTTTCCATTATATAATTCTCTGACTAACCCGGCGCATTTTCTAAGTATAACTATAGAATTTTCAAGTACAATTAAAGGCACATAATGTGTGAAAACATGGTGCCTTTCTTTTCCCTCACCTACAAATTTAGCGCCTCTGATAGATTCATTTGGTGATTTACTTACTTCGCCTAATATGATTTTCAATCTATTACTTTTTGCTATAATATCCCTATAATGGACACTTACCAAAGCTCCATCGAGCCTCGTATCTTTCTCCCATGTAGCTAATATACTCTCCAATCTACCTGCAAGCATATCTATATGTTCTGAGCTTACTTCAGTGTTTGGCGGCAATTTGGCGGGTCCCGGTCTTGTTCCGTTTGGGTTACTGTCAAAATGCCCTTTTAATTGTAAAATCTTATTCATCTATATTTCCCCTCAATTCACGTGACACACTACTTTTAGATACCTGTGATAAAATCTCAATCTCACGAACTGTAAAGCCTTCTTCCTTTAAAATTTGAATATTATCCGGCTTATTTCCTTTTACTGCAACATACAATCTTCTAAAATAATCTTTCTCGTCTTCAGTATCGCTAAATGCTATTGAACTTTTTATAATATTTTTTAAATCCCCAGGATAAGGGATCTCTTCATACAAGTTGATTATTTTTTTAAACAATCTCATATTCTTAGATTTGATATTGAAAACATTCAAATATCTAATTAATATTTCTTCTGCAATTTCTTCCAGATCCTTTCTCTCATATCTATCAAAGTCAATAATGGCATCAAACCTTCTTATAATGGCTTTATCAAAGTACTTAAATAGATTTGTTGTTGCAACAAGCAATATCCTATCGTCCATAGCATCTATTCCTTTTAGTATGGATGTTGTTGCTCTGCCCATCTCTCTTATATCATTTGAATTAGTTCTATCTAATGCAACTGCATCTAATTCATCAAAAAGCATTATTACCTTATCCGGATATGCAAAACTATTAATCTCTCTAAACAAATCCGCAATATTTTTTTGTGTCTGTCCTAATTTACTGTCAATTATATAGTTAAAATCAACCATATATACATCTCTATCCAATACTCGAGCAAGCTGTTTTACTGCCTCAGTCTTACCGGTTCCTGGGGCTCCCTGAAACATAAACTTATTAACTCCTGCTTTGTGAGAAACCGCATTTACTATTCCCATCAAATCCTGACTAATAGTATCCGGAAGCCATAATGGTTCTTTATTATCCTGTATCTTCTGAAATAAATCTGTATCTTTATAGTTCATCTGCGGTACAAATACTTCCGTACTCGAAAGCATAGAAATTATATATTCAGCGAGTTGAAAATCTCCCGCTTTATCAAAGTCGCGAGCAATCTCATATGCTTCTGTTCTGAAACCTGCTTCGTTATTATCCATGTGGTATTTGATTAAATTAATTACGTTTTTCTTTTTCATAAAAATCACCCCAAGTGTTATTGTAATTTTATAATAACACTTGGGACACTATTTGTCAATATTGGGACAAAATTATTTATATTATTATGATATAATTAGTTATAGACTTTCATACCTCTCCAAATTCTCCCTCATAAGCTCCAGTGCCCTCGCCCTCACGCTCTCCGGTCCTTCTATAACTACATCCCCGCCAAGCGCGATCACCCAGCCTAAGAACTGGTCACTTACCACAACATCCACCTTTGTCCGAAAATGTTCCTCGTCTGCCTTTTGGAACTTGGTTTCTCTGCCGAATTGGTCAATGATTATATTTGCCATTTTATTCTTGCAAAGGAGAGATACCCGTTCCTCAGTGCCTCCTACCATACGGAAATGTTTTTTCGTGTATGAGTCGATACCCTTTTCCTTGAATCGCTTGGAACCCAGACGTTTTTCGGAAAGCTCGTCGGTGTTCATCATTTTGTCTACACGGTAGTGGCGGATTTCACCGATATTTGAATCAAAGCCTACCAGATAATAGTTCTCCGAATCCCAACAGAGTGCCCAAGGGCTTACGTCGTAGTATTCACCGTCGTGATGGAATTCCATGCCGCCTTCTGTATTCCAGCTAAAGTAGCGGAATTTGATACGGTGGTTATTGGCGATAGCATTCTGAATTGCATCAACGGTATAAAATATACTTTCGTTCATGTTCTTAACACGGTCGGAGACAATTACTTCTCTGTCAAGAAGCTTTGCTTCGTGATTGCTCACCATTTTCTCTAATTTTTTAATTAATTGTTTGGATTTTCTAATTGTTATGAATTTGGATGATGCTATCGCATCTATGATTAAACGCAGTTCTGCCGGCTCAAATTCTCTCTTGCCACAGTGATATAAGGTTTTGTAGCCTTCCTGTTGCTTGATTATCTCTATTCCGAAATCATTAAGCACAGCGATATCATCATAGAGCGTCTTTCGATTCGCCTCTATGTCGTATCTCGCGAGTTCTTCCTGTATCTGTGGCATAGTCAATCCATGCTCGTCATCAGTTTTTTCCTGCATTATCTTTGCGAGGTAAAGCAGTTTTTGCTTTTGGTTTTTTATCTTCATTTGTAATCCCCTGTACATTTCCCATACTATGCTAATAAATTTATACCCAACGGGTATATCTCGCAAGCACGCATCTTCGATATTGCGCTTTTCGGCAAATGCTAATGTAAACATAGCACTTGCCTCAAAGGAACGCGCAAATACCAACTTCGTTGGTGCTTAGTTTTCGCTTATACTCGTTATTATAACACAGAAGGGTGGGAAATAAAAGGGACTTTTATATATTTAGAGCTTGATAAAATCTATCCAACACATTCTTTATCTTATCATCTAAATATTCGTCACATTTTCTCTTAAACTCTTCCGGAACTTTATAATACGCCTCTCCCATGGCTGCCGCTATATCCGTGAGCGTATCGCAGTCTCCACCCAATGAAACGGCGGTTCTAACCACATCCTCGAAGTCCTCACCCTCAAGAAATGCCGTTATCGCCTCGGGTACTGTTTGCTGACAACTTTCCACATGCCTGTAAAATGGACGTATCTCGTCACAGCTTCGTGACAGATCATAGCCGAAGTTGTCCGTAACATATTGCTTGATATACGGTTTGTCAAAACCATTTCTTGCAAGGAAGATTATAGCGGCAGTTGACTCTGCACCCTTTACGCCCTCAGGATGATTGTGCGTAACCTCTGCGGTCCAACGTGCTACCTCTCTGGTTTTTTCGATGGTGTCATAGAGCCAGCCTGCGGCTGATACACGCATCGCCGAGCCATTTCCGTAGCTTCCGTACGGCTTGGAATCATCAGAAAAAAGCCAACCTATAAATCTTCCGCCGTATCCTGCATCAGGGTATGCCCTGCCCCATGTCTTTATGCTCTTTATAAGCGCATTTTTTGTCTCCTGTTCAGATGCATCCTTTCCCACTGACATAAGCGCCTCGGCGACAGCTATCGTCATAACTGTATCGTCTGTAAACATATTGTCCTTCGTGAACATTTCAAAGCTCTTCTTTTTATCTCCTCTGTCGAACTCAAATCTGCTTCCTACTATATCTCCAATTATCGCTCCGTACATATACTACCTCCCTATTATCACATTCATAAGCTCCGTCTGTGCCCGATTATCATCTGAATGATATATGTATATATGGTTTACTTCGCTGCTTCTATCAGTAAATGCCGGAAATAAAAATCCGAATTCCGGTTCACCCGGCTCATACTCACCCTCAAGCGGTGCTATGGCGCATATGATGAAATCATACACCTCTTCTGAGCCCTCAAGCCATGATTTATCCTTTGCCTTTACCGGCACATCATACGAACCATAAAATAAGAATATGCAATACTCGCCTGATGCTCTGTAGTTTTCGCCTATGATTTCATATAAAGTAGCAAGCATGGCATCGTCTTTAAGTCCGTTATCCTTTAATGTCATAAGAAGCGGCCACAGGCTTTTCTTACGATCCTTACCGAATTTATAATCTTTTAAATTCTCATTCGTATTCGAGAAAATCACAGCCTTTGCCATATCAAGCTTTTGTTTTGTATCTGCCACCCCAAGCTTGCCGAAATGGATGTTGAAAGTTCCGTTATCAAATCCATCTTCATCTATGTATGCACCTGCAACCCTTGAAAAGCAGTTTCTTGATGGCGTCATACGGCGTGTGAGTTCTAACATATCATCGCGGTTTATCATTAGTTTTCGTCCTCTACCCCTTCCTCGCTTCAAATCTCCACTTCTGCTTAATTTCAGGGTATTTAGCTCTGTCTACCTCACTCATAAACATCTCGTAAGGTCTTGCATATATTCCGAAATCATCATACAGTGCCTGATATATCATCATTGGCTCCTTGGTTTCGGTATGCTCTGCGACTCCGATTATTCTGTATAAATATTTGTTGGCGTTACGCTCCTCATCGTTTAAGGTTTCTCTTTTAAAGTGCTGAACTATATCGCCCGGGTTAAATTTTCTTTCTTCCATTGATTCTTTATTTTCCAACATTTGCCTCCCATTTTATTCTTATTTTCCCTACCGTTCCTTCAAATTATTTTTGTAAATACCGTACGCTGTATTCCATGAATTATAATACTCGTCGTTTCTGTGGTCGGTTAAAAGGCCGGTTTCCGACATGTACTGTCCAAGGTAATCGGAGACCTTTTTGGCGCCCCAGTAGTTTAAGTGATTGCCACGGTCCTTGGTCTCGGTTGCCCAGTCTATCTCGAGGTCATAGTCGATATTGAAGTCTATGAATTCTACATTCTTTTCGGCAGCATACTCCTTAACCATATTGTATTTTGAGCGACTCCAGCTCTTCTGACTCGGTACTGCAAGCAGCACAAGCTTGATGTCATTTTCCTCGCAGAGCTTTATCATGTCGTCGAAGCACTCCCGGTTATCCGGAAGTATGGAAGCCTCTATCTCATCATTTATATCCATATAATGAATCGGGTCCTTCTTTGACGGCTTTACGCCGGTTATGTAGATGTAGCCCTTATTCACGTTAAGCCAGCTATTTTTGTTCTTTGTAAAATACTTCTTCCAATTACTGTGATACTTGACTATCGGAACATAGTTTTCTATCCTGTAGGCTATCTTCTTATAAAGCGGAAGCTTGTCGGGATCTCTGAACATAATATTTGCCTCGATAAATACCACCTTCGGGTGCTGGCTTTCGATAGCCACCTCCAGATAATCGTATGCGTAAGGCATTATCTGAGCCGGCTGTGCACAGTCGTAGCAGGTATATCCGTAGCTGTTCCAGATTTCCATCGGTGATATGGAGGAGTAAACCAGACTGTCTCCCAAAAATACCACATCCACCGAATCCTCTTTTTCAGCCACGATTTCATAAGCAGAGGTCTTGTAAAGTCCGTATTTTTTCACCTTATCGAGAGGGAGCAAGAGTATGGATATGCCCTCGACCAGCATACATAATATCAGCAAAAAAGCTATTCCTTTTAATGCTTTTTTCATAATCTTCCTCCTTCCTTTTTTATCACCATCAGCTTTTAATCATTAAGCTTTTTTCAAAACACAATTCTAAAATACAATCTCTATCCTAAAAATCCGCATATATCGGATCAACCGGTACATAGCCCTGACCGTATGCGCCAAATATCAATATCAAAAGTATGAGTCCGTAATATATCGCCCATCTTGTCCATATATTTTTCTTGCTTATATTTTCCCTTACGTCAACGCCCTTTTCTCTAACAATACTCATGACAAACATTCCGATTAGGCCTATCATCAGCACGACATAATCACGGATGTCCATACCAAATGTTAAAAGCTCACCGGTTCTGAAGGAAGCTGCATTGAACATCCTTCCAAACATAGCAAACGCCACTGTAAGCGATGGTGCTCTGAAGAACAGCTCACCGATAAATACCAATATGGTCGTCTTGACTGCCTGAAAGATTCGATAACCCTTTTTCCTTCGATCAATCTTCAATTTCTCACAGGTTTTGGCAACTGACGGTTCGAAAATATTGCCCATAAGTATCATAAAGAAATGATACAGTCCAAAGAAAATGTAATGCCAGCCCGCACCGTGCCAAAGACCGTTAAGTAACCACACGCAAAGTAGCGCAACCGAGCCGCTTAAAAGTGGTCCGTAATGGTTTCCGAGCTTCTTTTTTGCCTTGCTTGTCAGGCTTTTCATACTCTTTGAAAGTGACACCGGATAGAATATGTAATCCTTGAACCAGAGTCCGAGACTTATGTGCCATCTGGTCCAAAAGTCCGAGACATTTTTTGCAAAGAACGGCTGCTTGAAGTTCTCCGGAATTTTTACTCCGAACATTTCTCCGATTCCGATAACTATATCTATCGTTCCCGAAAATTCCATATAGAGCATTATGGTATATGATGCAATTCCGATAAATACAGTAAGTCCGTTATAGATGTTAAAGTCTTCAAATACCGACTTGACAATTATATTCAGTCTGTCCGCTATGATGAGCTTTTTGGCAAAGCCGTAAAGTATTCTCTGATATCCGAATGTAAAGCTTTCAAATGTAACTTTTTTACCTGCGTAAAGCGCCTCAGCCGTATCCGAATATCTGGCAAACGGACCCTCCAAAAGCTGTGGAAAGAACGCCAGATAGAGTGCAACTCTCAGTATATTTTTATCTGCCTCTATCTTGCCGTAATAGATATCAAGCACGTAAGAAAGCGCCTCTAAGGTATAGAAGGATATTCCGATTGGTCCAATGTGCTTTACTATGGTTATCTGATGTCCCACCTTAAAATAATCCATCAAAAGATTAAGGTTAACCGCAAAGAAGTTAAAGTACTTGAACATAAATAAAAATGTAACGTTAAATATTATACACAATACAAGTACAAATTTTCTCTTCTTTTTGTAGCTTTCCTTTATCGCCTTCTTTTCTTCCTTTTCAGCCGTCTTAAGAACTTCTTTCTTCTTCTCCTCGAGCTTCTGCATACCGATTCCGGACAGATAAACCGACACTATCGAAAGTATCAGATAAAGTATCAGCCACTTGCTTACGAACGCAAAGAAAAGAAGACTGATTGCCAGTAAAACATATGCCCTCAGCTTCTTTGGAAACAAATTATAGATTATAACAACCAACGGTACAAACACGAATGCAAATACCGGATTAAAAAATGACATATAAAACCCCGCTTAATTATCTCAAGTACTCTCATCATTTAAGTAATTTTATTATATGTAAATCCGATGAATTCTTATTATTTTTAGTCTTCTTCCTGAAGTCTCTCGATTAACTCCCAGATTTTTGCTGCAGAATTGAAGTTTGCAGGTATTATCTCAACGGTTGGTATCTCAACGTCAAATGCATCCTCAATCTCTGAAATGAGTGAAAGAATCGTAAGTGAATCAAGATATCTTCCATCCACAAGATCATCTACGGTTTCGTAGTCCACATCCGGCTGCAGCTCCTCTAAAATTTCAATTAACTCTTCCATATTTTTACTCTCCTTTTTTATTTTTAAGTTTTTATGATTATTTTTTATGTTTTCTAAAATTTGGCTATAAATTAGAGCTTTTTCCCTCTTCTGTTAGCCATTCTCTGCTTATTCTTTTCACTTTTTCTCGATTCCGGCTATAAATTAGAGCTTTTTTCCTCTTCTGTTAGCCATTCTCTGCTTATTCTTTTCACTTTTCCTCGATTCCGGCTATAAATTGGGGACTTTTTTCTTCTTCTGTTAGCCACCTTCATTTATATATAAAACATCAATACCGAGGTAAATTAATGTTACTGGTCTTGATTACTTCTCGAACAACTCTAAGGTTACCTTCCTTATCACATAGGGCGATTTTCGGCAGGTCACGGCTTAAGAAAAGCGAGATACCCTCGGTGGATGAATATGCACCTACATTTTCAAATATGAATACATCACCAAGTTTAAGTCTCCTTGAATTAATATTCTTCACAAGGATGTCATTTACTGTGCAAAGTGAGCCATGTAAATTATATGTAATTAAACCATTTTCATCCTCGGTTCCGACAAGCAGTTCTTTTGGTATCTCATCAACAGATTTATTCAGCTTTTCAATCTTTTTTTCATCATTCAGATTAACAGCCTCATCCTCCGTAACTCTTACTACCTGAAAATGTGGTATTCTCATACCGAGCGTTCCGCCGTAATATACAAGATGGTTGATGCCACCGTCCAATATAACAAAGTTTCCGTTTTTGTTGGACTTCATGTCGCCTATGCTTGTGTAATATCTGCCGGAGGTGGCAACAAGACTTCGTCCAACCTCCAAGGATAGCTTAACGCCCTTTTCCTTAATCCTGTCGAGGGCGAGTTTTACTTCATCTAAAAAGGCCTCCTCATCAAATTCCTCTCCCTGATAGTAAAATATAGGAAGTCCGGGACCGTACTCAATTTCCCTTACGGTAAAGCCAAGCTCCACGCGTAGGGTATCGATAAGTGTTATAAGCTTATCCGCTTCTTTATTTATTTTTTTAATCGAGTGCTTCTGTGTACCCGAAAAATACTCTATTCCGTCAATCTCTATAACTGCCTCATCGTTATGAGCGATGATATATTTTAAATCCTCCTCACACACGCCGAACTGATTACCTGAAGTAAGCCTTATCAAAGCATGTATGTGACGACCGCAGTTTTTAGCAACATCCGTAAGAAGCTCCCACTGATTTAAGGACTCAATGGTATATTTGCGGATATCGTCATAGGACTCCAGCATCTCTTCTATTGACGGTCTGTCCTTATGCACGCCGGATATAACCATTTTACCACGATTTATGTCAAGGCTGTTGCAAATGTCGAACTCGCCCTTTGAACATATCTCGTAGCCGTCTATCTCTTCCTCTATCTCCTTTACGATAAAGGAGTTTGCCTTGACCGCATAGAGAATATCGGCATCCAGCTTGCCTCTAAGGTATTTAATTCTGTCAAGGATAGCGGCAACATCATATACATAGGTCGGTGTGCCGATTTCCCTTATAACCTTTTCATTATCTATCATTTAGTCCTCCGCTCATCTTTCAAACAAACCAGTCAAACCAATTACTTTTTCTCTCCCACAAGCTTCTTATCAGCCCTTACACTTCTTTCTCTCTTTTACAAGCTTCTTATCAGCCCTTATACTTCTTTCTCTCTTTTACAAGCTTCTTATCAGCCCTTACACTTCTTCCACTCTTTTATAAGCTTCTTGTCAGCCCTTACATTTTTTTCTCTTTTATATACTTCTTATCAACCTTTACTTTTTCTTTCTCTCTTCCATAAGCTTCTTTCGGTCTATCTTGCCGTTTTTCGTCATCGGGAATTCCTCCCTCTGTATAAGAAAGGTCGGCATCATATATACAGGCATGGTTTCACGAAGCCTTGCATTAAGCTCCTTTTTATCTATATCGCCTATGTAAAAGCCATAAAGCTTTGATTTTTCCTCATCAAATATGGTGCAGCTTCTAACGACCTCCGGCACCTCCATAATCGCCTTATCCACCTCTTCAAGCTCAATTCTGTGGCCCTGATACTTAATCTGAAAATCCTTCCTGCCGTTAAACATTATCTCGCCTGCCTCATTGTAGTATCCAAGGTCGCCCGTCTTATATATAAGCTCGCCGTAGCCCTTTACATTCGGATTAATTGTAAATGCTTTCTCTGTCTGCTCATCATTATTGTAATAGCCAAGTCCGACAGAGGTTCCGGCGATGCAGATTTCTCCCGTCTTATCCGGCTCATTTATAATATGTCCCCCCTCGTCCATAAGGTAGACACGCTCATTCGGAAATGCTTTGCCTATCGGAAGCTTGCCGTCGTAATCCCTGCTTCTGTCGATTACATGATAGGTACAGTTACATGTGATTTCCGTCGGTCCGTAAAGATTCACAAAAGTTGCCTTTGGCAAATGCTCCATCCACTGCTTAAGATGCTTAACCGGCATAACCTCTCCGCTGAAAAGTACCTTTTCAACCGTTTCAGGAACCTTATAATCAAGTCCGTGAAAGGTGGTAACCAGGCAAAGTGCAGATACCGCCCAGGTAAGGGTGGTCGCCTTATTGTCGCATATATAGTCGAGCAGTGCCGCCGGGCTTGAAAAATACCTCTTAGGTATTATAACAAGTGTTGCACCCATTTTTATAGAGGAAAAAATATCCTTCACAGAAACGTCAAAATCAAAGGGTGCCTGATTGGCGATTATATCTTCATTCTTAAATCCAAACTGCTTCGTAAATATATCTATAAACTCTATAACCGAGCGATGGGAGATAGCAACACCCTTTGGAATTCCGGTTGAACCCGATGTAAAATTAACGTAAAGAGGATCTGTGTCTATATGCATTTTTTCTGCCGCAGCAAGCGCTTCCTCATTTATATCAGTCTTTATAAGCTCTCTGATATCATATATATTAAGACCGCCAAAAAGCTCCTTTGCAAGCGTCATATGCTCCTCATCAGTTATCACCACGCGCGACCTTAAAACCTCCCTAATCGAACCAATTCGATTTGGGGGAAGCTCCGGATTCACAAGCGAGTAAAAACATCCCGCATAAACTGCTCCAAAAAAAGCCGTGAGTGTATCTATGCACTTGTCCATAAATATAATAATGGGTTCATTAAAGAAAGACCTTAAACCAAGAAATGATCCGACCCTCTTACATCTATCATTAAACTCCGAATAAGTTATACTCTTATCCTCTTCAATAACTGCAATTTTATCATCGTATTTTTCAGCCGAGTTTTTCAAGTAGTCTGATACATTATACATTAATTCACATCCAATCCCCGGATTATCGAAACCGCATGTATGTCACGTTTAAATCTAATTTGCGATTTCTTGTTCATTTTGCCTGCTGTAATTATTATACCTTCTCTATGTTACAGACAGGTTACAATCTAAAAATTATAATATCATACTTAGCTCCTTAAATCCATTAATATTAGATTAAATTTATTTTAAAATAATCTCCTTAAGCTGGACCTTTTTATC
Organism: uncultured Lachnospiraceae bacterium; assembly: GCA_902788555.1. Taxonomy (GTDB): domain Bacteria; phylum Bacillota; class Clostridia; order Lachnospirales; family Lachnospiraceae; genus Coprococcus_C. The sequence continues at coordinate 23,916 of CADAKQ010000022.1, read as the reverse complement.
CCCATGATATATAAGGTAAAATGCATAAATGCCATCAGGTATATCAACACCTGCTTCAAATAAATTCCATGAAGCACTTTTCCCAAAGTCTTCGATATTAATCCTTCCGAGTATATCACCGTCAGGCTTTATCTTTATATCAAAATAGCATTCTCTACTATCAGTTTCTTTACTCTGATTTACTTCCGGAAAAGCTTTCTTTTCCTCTTCATTTTTGTAGACATACTCTCCGCTTCCCATAAGGTTACTTTCAAGCATATAAAGCTCATCCCCAAGCTCTCCCGTGCCTCTTTCATCTATACGGATAGGCCCCTCATATACAACTCTGTTTTCATCATTTTCAAATCTCGCAAGCAAACCAACCTTCTTTAAGTCCTTAAAGTCAAAATATTTATAACCGATTAAGGTTCCATCCTCTATCTCGCCGATAAATCTGTCCTCACCGAGATTGGTTACATTTGGAAATGCTATCGGATAGATACAGTTCGAGCCGTGCGGCATATGTCCGTTGGTGAGATTGCAGGCTATGACGGCAGGGTATACACCCTTTCCCTCAAGTGGCCCCTCGTTTAGTCCGCAACTGGTCATCTCCACCTGCTTTATGCTTCCGTCCTCTTCTATATATATTTTCTCCGCACACGCCTGTCTGCTGTAATCCGATTTATGCGTAAGACGATGGAAGAACACATACCACTGTCCGTTAATCTCGATTATACTTCCGTGGGTGGTTCCAGTCATGTTAAGCTTGTCCGCCTCACTTCTTCCGTCATACCCCACGTCACCGTTTGAAACTATGGTTCCGCCAAAGGTAAATCTTTTGTCCGGATAGTCACTTACCGCATAACAAAGCTCGTGATTTTGCCAGGAGGAATAGACGAAATAATATTTATCCCCCACCTTTCTCATGGACGATGCCTCAAAGAAAGGATGCTCCTCAAAGCTTGTTCCCTTTACCTTATAAGGTATAATGTGCTTTGGCTCCTCCTTAACCGTCAGCATATCATCCTCCAAAACCACCATAATCGGTCCGTTTATGCTATCCGGATATGAAAGGATTTCTTCCTTCGTCCTTCCGAACATCTCTATCTCATCATTTAATCTGCCACTTGTAAGGAAGTCCTCTTCCTCCTCATAGCCATACTGTGTTCCGTAATAAATTCTTATAACTCCGTCATCATTAAGAGCTGCCGGGTCAAAGCAAATGTAACGCTTCATAACCGTACCGTCGGCATACTTTACATTTCCAAGATAAGAAAACGGTCCCGCCGGGCTGTCACTAACCGCAACACTTATCGGATTGTGATAACCGCCCTGTCCGTAGTCTCCGCCCATACAGTAATAAAGGTAGTACCTTCCGTCATTTCCGCGAACCACATCAGGCGCATACATATACTTAAGCTTCGGATAGATAGGATCCTGACTTGCCTTGTACGAAACTCCCTCGTATCTCCAATCGGACAAGTCCGTAACAGGTGCCGAGTAAACCACATAGTCCTGCATACAAAATGTATAGCCACCCTCCTTATCGTGGGAGCCATACAGGTAAACCCTGTCTCCAAAGATGTGCGGTTCCCCATCCGGAATATATTCATTTAAAGGTAAAAAAGGATTATATACCTGTTTTTTCTGCATGCTCTTTCTCCTTATTTATAACAAAACTTTAATTTTCTTCTTTGTTATGTTTTTTGCTGTCCTTATGTTCTTCCTGCTTTTCTTCCTTTTCAATATCCTCAACCAGCTTGCCTGCCCACTCGATGGCTGCATCTATGTGCGGGCGGAAGTTTTCTTCGCCCACCATCTCGATAAAGCCGTCCTTTTCCATGGTATGTCTCGGCTGCTCATTTACATGTGAAAATACAAGGGTTATGCCATGTCGCATGCAACGCTCATGGAACTGCTCCAGCGAGTGCATGGCAGTTGCGTCAACCGCAGGCACACCTCTCATACGAAGTATAATAACCTTCGTGTCCTCATTAAAATCTATGGCAGCTATCTGCTCTGCATCACCGAAAAACATCGGTCCCGAAATCTCAAATACTCTGACCTGCTTTGGCAGCGGCTTAAGATTCATTCCGTCGGGATCCTCCTCAGGGTCATAGGAAACCCAGCCCGTTATACCCGACTCCTCGCTCATTCTCTTCATAAAAAGTATGATTGCAAGTCCCATACCGATTTCGATTGCAACTACAAGGTCAAATACTATTGTGAGAATAAATGTAACTACCAGAACGATTATATCACTCTTAGGTGCGGTTTTGCAAAGATGTACAAAGGTTCTCCACTGACACATATTGTAAGCCACCATAAAAAGTATGGCTGCTATGGTCGGCATAGGTATAAGTGCCGCATACGGCATAAGCATAACCAGTACAAGGATAAGTACAATCGAATGCACCATACCCGCAATCGGTGTACGTCCGCCGTTTTTGATATTGGCTGCCGTTCTTGCGATGGCACCTGTTGCCGGGATTCCTCCGAAAAGCACCGAGCCTATATTTCCAAGTCCCTGTGCGATAAGCTCCATATTGGAACGGTGGTGCGAGTTAATCATACTGTCCGCAACAACGCAGGAAAGAAGGGATTCTATCGCCGCAAGCACCGCTATGGTAAAGCCGTCCGACATAGTGGCACGAAGTCCCGACATAGTAAAATGTGGTGCATGAAATGTCGGAAGATGGTTACTTATGGTATATAAATCTCCGATTGTATTTACATTTAATTTTGCATATTTTACGACTATGATTCCAACGATTACGGCAACAAGGGAGCCCGGTATCTTCTCACTCACATAAGGCCAGACAATAAGTATAAGCAGACTTATCGCACCTATAAGAAGTGCTTCGCCGTTAAAGGTATTAAAATTATTGGCAAAGGCCTTTATCTTATCCACCGTTTCTATAGTCGCGGTTCCTTTTGGATATGTAAGTCCGAAAAAGTCCTTAAGCTGTCCGATAAGAATGGTTACCGCAATACCCGCAGTAAAACCGGTTGTAATTGTATATGGGATAAACTTTATAAGACCACCAAGCCTTAACACACCCATAAGAACGAGAATCACACCGGCAACTATCGTTGCAAGTATCATTCCATCCATACCGTTTTTTGCGATAATTCCCGCAACTATCGTTGCAAATGCTGCCGTTGGACCGGCTATCTGAACACGGCTTCCTCCAAAAAATGATATGATAAAGCCTGCAACTATCGCAGTGTATATACCCTCCTCAGGACCTACACCCGATGCAAGTGCAAGTGCTATCGAAAGCGGAAGCGCAATAATCGCAACGATAATTCCCGATACAAAATCCGTTACAAACTGCTTGCCGCTATAATGCTTCATCGTACTAAAAAGCATTGGTTTAATTTTATCTTTACTACCCATTTTTATTTTCCTCTTTCATAAAGTATGTTACATATGGACATGCACCTTGTCACACTTTTGCCAATTCCGACTGTACATAAAAATGTACTCGCATGGCACGTTAACACTTAACGCCATGCTAAGCACATTTTTATATACAGTCTGCTGATTTTAATGTAACAAAGTAATGTGACACGGTGCCTGTCCCCTGCCACACCCATAATATACTTTAAGGTACTTTTAAAGTCAACATTTTCTTGATATATATTATTGCATCTTATATAATGAATAAAGTTAATATTATTATTTCGTATGAAAAAACGCAAAAACAGCACCATAAAAATACCATTTTTATAATAAAAATTTTATCTTAAAAATAAAACAAAATAGGAGAATCTCATGTTAAACACACTATCAAAATCCATCCTTCATATATTGGATGAATTAGACAGCGTTCTTTATTATCCGATTCTGATGGTAATTCTTATCGTAGCAGCAGTTTATTTTACAGGTCTTACAAGGTTTATCCAAGTAAGACATTTTAGGGAGTCCATAAGACTCGTTATGGAGCGGCCTGCGGATTCAAGCTCCCTTTCATCCTTTCAGGCACTTATGGTTTCAACCGCATCACGAGTAGGTACGGGAAACATAGTCGGTGTATCAACTGCCCTTTGTCTGGGTGGTCCGGGTGCCATGTTTTGGATGTGTATTATGCTTTTTTAGGGGCTTCATCCGCATTTATCGAAAGTACTCTTGCCCAGATTTACAAGCAAAAAAATAAGGACACCGGCGAATGCTTTGGCGGTCCTGCTTACTACATAGAAAAAGCGCTTCATTCAAAAAAATTTGCAAAGCTGTTTGTATTTTTTATGATAGCCACTTACGGCTTCGGCTTCAATCTTTTATGCTCATATAATTTACAGACAACATTTTCAGGATATTCGTTCTATGATAAGGACATCACGCCGCTAATCATAGGCGGCATCTTTGCGATACTTGTAGCCATATGTCTTATGGGCGGCGGCAAGCGCATCGTCCACGTAACCGAGGTTCTCGTGCCGATTATGGGTATAGTATATGTAATAGCGGCACTAATCGTGTTGTTTGCACATATTAAATCCCTACCGCACGTAATTGCCATGGTCTTTGAGGATGCCTTTAACTTCAAAGCAATTTTCGGTGGTATGGCAGGCTCATGTCTGGTTTACGGTTTAAAGCGAGGTCTTTATTCCAATGAGGCAGGTGTCGGCTCTGCACCAAATGCTTCCGCCTCCGCAAATGTTACTCATCCTGTAAAGCAGGGACTCGTCCAGATGCTTTCCGTCTACATAGACACACTTTTACTCTGTGCCGCAACTGCAATCATGTGTCTAAGCTCCGACATCGAGCCAAGTGAGGAAATAAGCGGAGCACCTTACGTTCAGCAGGCACTTTCAACTGTATTTAAAGGCGTCGGTCCTGTATTTATAACTATTGCCATGGCACTGTTTGCCTTTACAACTCTTTTAGGAAACCTTTTCTATGTGGACAAAGGCCTTTCCTACCTTAATAACAAACGACTTCCGGGGAAAAAATTCATGACGGTATTTCATCTTATTTGTGCTGCAATCGTCCTCATCGGAGCAGTTGCCCCTATGAATATCTGCTGGGATTTAGCGGACATAACCATGGGCGGCATGACACTTATCAATATCCCGGTATGCTTGCTCTTAGGAAAAACCGCACTGGATGCCCTGCGTGATTATGAAAAGCAGAAAAAAGATGGCAAAAATCCTGAGTTTAAAGCCAAAGACATCGGACTTAATCTGGACGAACTTGATTACTGGAAATAGCATGTGTCATGGGCGTGAGCCTTGTCACATACAAACTAATGACTTCAGTTGGAATAAAATAAGCAGGTGTGTTTAAGAGCTAACCATCGATTTGCTAAATCAAAGCACTCAAAATCCTTATATATGCTAAAAATCGAAAACTCACTTTGTTCAAACAGTTCGATTTTTTTAACGCATATTTAAGGATTTTTTCGTTTTTGATTTAACGCAAATCGTGTTAAATGCTCTTATATACACCTGCTTATTTTTTATCCCAACTTGAAGTCGCTCAACATATGATATTAAAATGATATGTGACAAGGCTCACGCCCATGACACAATCTATTCAGCTGCTTTTTCTTTCTTGTTACCAAGCATCTTAATTACAACAAGTACAAGAGCCATAAGTACAAGACCTACAGGAAGGGATATCCATGCGCTCTTGGTAAGACCGGCTACGATGTAGGTTACAAAGGATACCGCTGCTACGGTAAGTGCATACGGAAGCTGTGTTGAAACGTGGTTTATATGCTCACATTCCGCACCTGCCGAGGACATAATCGTCGTATCGGATATAGGTGAACAGTGGTCACCGCAAACAGCGCCTGCCATACATGCGGAGATAGCTATAATCATCATTGTGTAATCTGTATTTTGGAAACAGTTTACAACGATAGGAATAAGTATTCCGAAGGTTCCCCATGAGGTTCCGGTTGCAAAGGAAAGACCGATTGCAATAAGGAATATTATACAAGGCAAAAATGCCTGAAGCCCTGCTGCCGAACCCTTAACAAGCTCTGCAACATACTCTGCCGCACCGAGGTTATCGGTCATAGCCTTAAGTGACCATGCAAAGGTAAGGATAAGTATCGCAGGTACCATCTGCTTAAATCCGTCCGGAAGACATTTCATGCTGTCCTCAAAGCTTATTACTCCACGAATGAGGTAGAAAATAATGGTTATAACAAGTGCTACAGATGAACCAAGCACAAGACCTACTGAAGCATCACTGTCGGCAAATGCATCTATAAAGCTTGCTCCATCGAAAAATCCTCCGGTATATATCATGCCTATTGTACAGCATACTATAAGAAATATAATAGGTATAAGCATGTCTATAACCTTGCCGTTATGATTAACCTTAAGGTCAGTATCCTCTTTTCCCACAAAGCTCTTCTTAGCCCAGTAAGCATCATCAAGTGCCTGCTCCTCAAACTTCTTCATAGGTCCGTAGGAAACCTTCATGGAAACCATAAGGACCATCATGAGAATTGTAAGCAATGCATAGAAGTTATACGGAATCGCCTTAAGGAATAAGCTCATTCCGTTTTCGCCCTCAACAAAGCCCGAAACGGCTGCTGCCCAGGATGATATAGGCGCGATTATACATACAGGTGCTGCTGTAGCATCTATAAGATATGAAAGCTTTTCACGACTAATCTTCTCCTTGTCGGTAACAGGTCTCATAACAGAACCCACCGTCAGGCAGTTAAAATAATCATCAATAAATATAAGAACACCAAGTAAAATAGTTGCAAGCTGTGCACCGACTCTGGTTTTTATATGTGTACTTGCCCAACGTCCGAAGGCAAGTGAACCGCCGGTTTTGTTCATAAGCTGAACCATCATTCCAAGTATTACAAGGAACACAAGGATACCCACATTCCATGAATCGGAAAGTACAGTAATTACACCGTCCTGAAATACGTGATTAAGCGTATCTACCGGATTAAACCTTGCCCAGAAAAGCGCTCCTGTGAGAATACCTAAGAATAACGAGCTATAAACCTCTTTGGTTATAAGCGCAAGCACAATCGCAATAAGCGAAGGCAATAATGCCCAAAATGTCTCTTCGACCTCAACACCCTTTTGTTCTATGAAGAACCAGGCCGCAACATAAAACAATACCAGAACTATGCCTGATATAAGAATTTTCTTGTTTTTCATTGTAAATTCTCTCCTTATCCCCTGCGTAATATATCTGTTATTTTACCACTATTCTATGTATTTTTCTATATAATTTTATCATTTATCAAAAAGTAAAAAAGACACCGCCCTAAAGCGGTGCCCTTTACCTTAAGCACTTAATGTTATTGGTTCATATCTGTCAGAACATATTACATACTCCATAGCCTCCGTCGGAGTCATGCCCACAGTCTGCATCAATTGCTTGAAGGTTGCTGCGGACTGACCTGATACAAGCTGCACGCCCTGTCTTCCTGCATCTGCATGGAAAACATCATTTCTGCTGTTCACATTCCAGAATACTACATTTGGAATCTCATATCCGTAGTATCTGTACTCAGCACGCATCTGATCGTAGAATGTCCAATCCTTGTCTCCACATCTGTCTATCTCCATATCGGATATAACAATAATGGACTTTGGCATATCCTCTGTAGGTGTATGATTCTCAACCGCTATGGCAAGCACCTTTTCAAATGCTGCCTTAAGGTTTGTATTCATACCCCACTCTGCCTTATTTATGAATTTTATCTTTTGCTCAAGTGTTTCACCGCGAAGTGAAACAATCTGAGGATTAGCACTAAATGTCATGAAAAGATTATGATAATCTCCTCTGTTATGTTCTGCAAAGTACATCGCAAGTCCTATAGAGGATGCCATAGGTCTTCCATTTGAGCACATCATCGAGCCCGACACATCCGCCATAACAATCGCATTTATTCCCTCACCCACATAGTCAGGAAGCTGTCTCCACTGTGCCTCAAGTACCTGCTTTTCCTGCTTTGTAAGCTCATTCTTTGCACCATAGTAAAACTTATCAAGGAACTTTTCTACGATGTCATATGGATAAAGTGTCGCTGTATGTATGGTTTCCTCGCCTGCAACAGCCTTATGTATGTATTCTGTAAAACGCGCCTCGTCATGTCTTGTAAATGCATTTCTATATATCATCATAGCTCTTGATGGTACAGCATTGTAGGTGATTTCCTCCCATTCATTTGCTGACATCTTAGCCTCTACAATGCCTATCTCCTTACGCATTGCACGCACTATACGCTTGAAGTCATAGACCGAATAACCAAGCTTCTTCGCAGTCAATATACCAAGTCTTCTCGTATTCTCAGAGCTTGCGTCAGCAGTCTTAATCCACTTTGCAAGTAGTGAAACAGGTTCACCCTTTTCAAGAGCTATACGGTCAGCTTCGAACTGCTCCTTCATAACCTCCCACATTTCCTCTTCAAGAGGAGTGCCTATCAATGTGTAAAGGTCATCATATCTGCCATATAAACCTATAAGTGCAAGGTTATTTCTCAAAGCCTCCGGATGATATACCGCCATATACTTGATTATGCTTCTGAACGCTCTACGCTCACCCAATCCTTCTCTTATATCTCTTGCATAAAATGCAATCTTTGTTGCCATCAAAGGATTTTCACGATATGCCTCGGCGAAAAGACCGTTTATTCTTGTATCATCTGCCTCTCTTAAAGCACCTATAGTGCCAAATAAATCAAGACATGCTGTGCCTGTTGTGGCAAGTGCAGCCGCACCGTTCTCAGTCTTTGTCCACTTTGATTCTCTCTTTAATAATTCTACAAATCTCATTTTCTACACCTCTCTCATAACTATCATTCATGACACATTTTACCGACATGGCAAGCCATGCGACCGGATTCGAACCGATATTTGCCAATATTTTTATCGCTGTCAGTGTCACATATCGGCCGGCATTCCTATAAGCCGGCCACCTCTTTACAGGATGCATTTTTCTTATGATTAACAGTCATCTTGGTTTTTTGCTGTCAGCATCCCAAGTCGTGAGGACGGGGTGCTGCTTGCCGGTGGCAAGCTTTTAGCACCGACCGAGTCGTGAGGACGGGATTCGAACCCGCAACACCATAATCCAAAGATTATCGCTGTTAGAATCACTTTACATGATTCATTTTTGATGTGCTCTACCTCTTGAGCTACCTCACGCTATCGCTGTGAGCCATAAGCTCACAGCTTTTCTTGTTTTTTCTTCCTTATGTGCCCATAATAAAACAATTACCAAAATTTATCATTTCAAAAAATCTGCGAATCATTTTCACAAGTTGACTTTTCTTTATTACAACCTTAAAATAAATATGTATCTGATTGTTTTAGTTTTACTGTTAATTCGAGGGATATCATGGCAGAATTTCAGGAGCTTATAAAAAATTTCAGCAAATGTCGCGACTATGTGCGGGATTTCTTTGTATACGGTTTTAAGAGCAGACAGGATTTTACTTCGGATAAGAAGAGTGCCCGTACCTATGATGACGAGAGAAGACGTATCACAAGCTGGCTGGGTGACTATGTAGTTGAGGATTTGACAGACCAAAGCTCTCGTGGCAAGGTCAAGAATATCTCACTTCAGATGGACAGTAATCTGCTTGACACGAATCCGCTCTTTGCAGTCTGGAAGACGAAGAGCTTCACGGATAATGATATGCTGCTGCATTTTTATATATTGGATGCGCTACATGATGAAGCACTTTCTGCAAATGAGCTTGCAGACATTTTATCAACTGACTATGAGCTTGCAGTCGATACTCAGCTTGTCAGAAGAAAATGTAATGAATATGTAGAAGAAGGTCTGCTTATTGCCAAAAAGCAGGGAAAGACCTTATTATACATGCTTGGTCTTACTTGGAGCGAATTATGTTCGGAAGACACAGCAGAATCATTGTCAGATGCCATAAAGCTCATGCAGCTTGACAGTCCCTTTTGCTATGTCGGCGACACAATCCTAAGCAGTATACATAATGAAAATCATATCTTCCGCATAAAGCATGGCTTTCCAACATTTACCCTGGAGGAAGAAATTGTCTATGCTCTGCTTAGTGCAAAGGAAGACAGAGCTTATGTAAGATTGGAGATTGTAAGCAACAGACAGGAAGGAAAATCTAAGACACTCTGCGGATTTCCTCTTAAAATATTCGTAAGCACGAAAACAGGCAGAAGATATGTCTGTATGTACCTTATAAAGAATGAAAAAAACAATTCAAAACAATACATCGATAACACACCACCTAAATTAAAGCTTCAATGCGCCCGATTAGACCAGATTAAATCTGTCATACGACTTACTTCCCACGATACGGATGAAAAGAAATGGGCTCAGATAGAAGCTGCTGCCGAAGCATTTCCCGATATGGAAGAGAAATTAAATCAGAATATCCCTTATGTCTGGGGCGTGTCCTTCGGGGGTTCAAAGACGAAGGTGGTTCTTACACTACACATTGATGAAAGATGGGCGCAATATATACTCGTACGCCTAAGACGCGAAGGCAAGGGCGGTACCATAACCAAGCTTGCTGACAACACATTTTGCTATGAGAAGGTGGTATTTGATGCAAATGAAATGTTCCCTTGGCTTAGAACCTTTATAGGCAGAATAATTGATATAAGATTTTACACTATGGATAATGAGCAGAATGTCGGAGCAGAAAACCGCCTGCTTCGTAAGCATTTTTACAATGATATAGATTCACTTTATGAAATGTATGGGATAAAGGAGTAGATTATGCAGCTTTTTTCAGAGATTTACAACTGCTACTACAATATAATTAAAGATATGCTAAGAGGTAATAAAGCCATATCCAAAGCAGAGCTTGAGGCTGCGATAACGAAGGACGGCTTTTTTGAAACCTCTCTTTATCTTGCTCCTAAGCTTGCAAGCGGTGAATGGTCTTTCTTTGAGAAGGCAGAGGATTTATATGTATCAACCTTAGACAGTGAGCCTCCGATTGTCCTGTCATTACTGCAAAAACGCTGGCTAAAGGCAATCCTCGCAGATGAGAGGATACAGCTTTTCTTCACGAATGAGCAGCTTGACACATTAAGAAATGCGCTGTCCGATATAGAGCCTTTGTTTAAACAGGAGGATTTCTATATATATGACAGCTTCGCTGACGGAGATAACTATGCTGATGACACATACCGCACCCATTTTCGGACTATACTTAATGCTATCAAGGAAGGACAGTTCCTTGACATAACCTTTCAGTCTCATGTAAATAAGCGTGTACATTTCCACTATCTGCCCTGCAAATTAGAATACTCTGTAAGAAATAACTGCTTCCGCCTGCTTGCTATCGAAAGCAGAGGCAGAAGTCAGGACAGATTTTATGTAATTAATTTATCAAGGATAAGTGAGATTACAGAGACCGGGAAATATGCTTCAGATGCTCCCGGTTTTGATAAGGAATCAGACAAATTTGATAATACTGCTTCCTGTTATGATATTGACACATACATCACAAAGGGTTATCACAGCGAGCCGGTAACACTCATTATAAAAAACGAGCGTAATGCTTTAGAGAGAGCCATGCTCCAATTCGCCAATTACAAAAAGAACACCACACGCATAGATGATGCCACCTACAAATGCGAGATATTCTATAACAAAAGCAACGAAACCGAGCTTTTGATAGAGGTACTCTCATTTGGACCGGCTATACGTGTGGTAGGAAATGAACATTTTTTAAGATTGCTTGAGGAGAGGCTTAGAAGACAAAAGAATAATTTTTATTCACCCCAATAATCTACTGACTCCTGACTTCTCATTGATAGCCCAAACATAACATAAATAAAATCTTCTTTTTCATTAAACATTTCTATTATCTGAACTTTCTCTTCATCACTCACAAAAATAAAATAGTTTTTGTCAATATAGATATAATAATAATCACACTCTACACCATATTGCTCTTTTATAGATGCTCCAACAGATACAAATCCCAAATTATCTAACTGTTTCAAAATATCAGCTAAAACCCTTTTCTCTGTCTTTTCTCCAAAAGCATTTGTTAGATATTCACTTAATATTTGTAATTTATTTATTACAATATTCGAATAAATTACTCTTTTCATACTATACTCCCAATATCTTATGCGCTTGCTCTGAATCTACATACTCCCCTCTTGCCACGGAATCTTCAGCAGCTTTCATCTTTTGCATAAATATTTGTATAGCTTCATCCTTAGTCATATTGGATACATAATTTGAACCAACTGATACTTCAAAAGGTATCCTTCTTTCATTTACCAGCTTTGCTAAAAATATATTCAATGCTGTAGACATATTCATCCCCATATTTTCACATATACTTTCAGCCTGTACCTTAATATTATCATCTACTCTAAAATTTACCTGTGCCATGATTATACACCACCTTTTTATACATTGTATAGCATATGATAATATTTGTAAAGCATTTACTTATTTATTCTCAACAGCATAATTAAAACTTCTCTCATACAAGAAAATGTTCTTTTACGGCGCGCTTAAGCGTCCATATGCGTGTAAATGCGTCACCGGTTTTTACCCGCATAAAGTGTTCATCCTTAGTTGGAAAGACTCTGGATGTAAATACTGCGTCACCGTCATTTACAAAAATTTCTACCGAGCTTTTATCTACAAAGATTCTAAGATGCGATAGAGGATTTTCAAGCGGCCTCATACGGCTTACGCCCTCGGATTCATTAAACTGCTGCTTCATACCGCCTCTGTCTATAGTAATCTTTTTGCTGCTATCATCATAGCTTATGGATACTCCTCCGTTTCCGTCTTTATCTGTAAATAAGTCAAGCTCGCAGTCTCCCGGTCTTATATCAAGCTCTACCTCACAGGCTGACGGTAGCGCATAGCATCCCGAAGCATTTGGATCAAGCACAAGCTTTTCTTCTCTCAGCTTCTTTAATTCAGGAAGCGGTCTTTGGATAAGTCTTCTGCCTCTTACCGTTAGCTCCCTCGGAAGAGTCAGACATCCTGCCCAGTCCTCTTCATCGGTAGGATAAGAAACATCCGGAAGCCCCATCCAGGCTATTAAAATCGCCTTATCCTCTTCTTCTATATTATTTGCACAGGCTGCGGCATAAGAATCAAAGCCAAAATCAAGCACATGAAATTGTCCATCCGGTGTAAATGTAAGATTGTCCCAATCCATATGTCCAAGCAGATAACCGTTATGATTCTTACTGCCTCCCCTTCCCGGAAGCTCAATATGCTGCGGACAGAATATAAGTACATCCTTTCCGCCGATATGCTCAATCGAAGGGCACTCCCACATATCACCAAGATGCTCAAAGCCTTCAACCTTTAATTCTCCGGCAAAGGTCCATCCATGCTGTAAATCCTCTGACTTATATATAAGCACACAGCCTCTTTTATCCTGTGTCTGCGCACCTATTGTGATATAGTAGCAATCCTTATCCGGCATGGCAATTATCTTTGGATCTCTCTGGTGTTCAGTGTAATCCGGATGCGCTCCAAATAACGGCAGAGGGTATTTTTCTGTCCATCCGTCATTTCCGAGTCTGGCAAGACAGGTATAGGCATGTCTTACATAATCTTCATCACGATGATTTCCTGTATAGTAAAGATACATCTTATCGCCTATAGGCATGGCGGAACCCGAATAAGCTCCCTTATTATCATAGCCATCCCCCTGGTCAGGCAAAAGACATACTCCGAGATTATTCCATGTAACCAGATCCTTTGAAACGATATGATACCAGTACTTTAATCCATGAACTGCTCCCCATGGACACCACTGATAAAAAAGGTGCCATCTGTTATCATACCAGACAAAACCGTTAGGATCATTCATAAGTCCCGTAACCGCCTGTATGTGATACGTCTGACGATAATCCGACAAGATTATTTTTTCATAAAGCTCCTTTAATTCCTGAGGATCCTTTAAATATCTGTATTTTTCTTCTCTCGTCCACTCTCTCATAGCCCTTACCTCCGCAAAAGGCCCAACCCCGGTAAAAACCGGAATCAGGCCCTAAATATACATATATTACTGCTTTGATTTTTTATACTCTGAAACGTTGGTTTCAAGAACTGTCTTTCTTATCGGAAGGATTCTGCCCGGTGAAACTGAAAGCTCATCATATCCCATAGCAAGAAATTCCTTTGTAAGAGATAAATCCGCACCAAGCTCGCCACAGATGCCTGCCCATGCTCCATGTCTGTGAGCAGCATCAGCTATCATCGCAAGCATACGCATAATTGCCGGATGGTGGGAATCATAAAACTCATCCAGTGACTGATTCTGTCTGTCTATAGCAAGAGTATACTGAGTCAAATCATTTGTTCCTACACTAAAGAAATCCACCTCTTCAGCAAGCTCATCGGCTATCATAACTGCTGCCGGTGTTTCAATCATTATACCAAGCTCGATATCCTTGTCGTATGCAAGACCGTCAGCATCCAGTTCCTTTTTAACTTCCTCTACGATAGACTTGATTTTCTTAACCTCATCAACAGATATAATCATAGGGAACATAATTGAAATCTTACCAAATGCACTGGCACGAAGTATCGCACGAAGCTGTGTCTTAAACACCTCCGGTCTTGTAAGACAGATTCTTATGGCACGAAGTCCCATAGCAGGATTTTCTTCTTTAGGAAGCTCAAAATAATCTGCCTGCTTATCTGCTCCGATATCAAGTGTACGAATTATAACCTTCTTTCCCGCAAGAGTCTGGGCAACCTGCTTATATATAGCAAACTGTTCATCCTCTGTAGGATAATTGTCTGAACCAAGGTAGATAAATTCCGATCTGAAAAGTCCGATTCCGCCGGCATCATTTTTAAGTACAAGACCTAAATCCTTGGTGTTGCCTATATTGGCATATAAATTAATCTTCTGTCCGTCCAGGGTTACATTTTCCTTGCCCTTAAGTCTCTCAAGAAGATTCTTCTTTTCCTCTTCTTCGAGTAAAAGCTTTTTCTTAGCAGCAAGGATATCCTCATCCGGCTCCACATATATCTTTCCTTCGTATCCGTCAACTATGGCAAGCTTGCCGTTTACCTCATCGGAAAGAGGTATCGGGCATCCTATAATTGCCGGTATACTCATAGTTTTTGCAAGTATTGAGGTATGTGAATTTGCCGAACCGTGTACAGTTACAAAGGACAAAATCATATCCTTATCCATCTGAACGGTCTCTGATGGTGCAAGGTCATCTGCCACAACGATTACAGGCTCATCCGAAACAATTCCGTCAGCACCTTCGCCTGAAAGTGCATTTAAAATTCTTTCGGTTATATCCTTTATATCCGCTGCTCTTCCACGGAAATATTCCTCTTCCATCTCTGAAAACATCTTCGCAAAGTTATCACCGGTCACAGCTACAGCATACTCGGCATTTACCTCTTCGCTTTCTATAATGTTTTCAACCGATTCGATATAATCCTCATCATCAACCATAAGCTGATGTGCTTCAAATATCTCAGCGCTGGCCTCACCGACCTCTTTTACAGCTTTCTCATACAAAGCCTTAAGCTGGTCAATCGCTTTTTCTCTTGCTTTTGCATATCTTTCAATTTCAGCAGCCGTATCATCGACCTTTATGCGCTTTACAGACTGCTCATTTTTTGCATATACACTGATTTTACCTATGGCAACGCCCTCAAATACGGCTTTACCTTCATATATAACCATACGCTTACCCCCTTATTAATCCTATGAATCGGCATCCATAGCAAGCTTTATAGCTCCCATAATTCCCTGGTCATCATTTAAACCGGCAGGAATTATATAGTTATCTATGTCTTCCAATTCCTTTGTTACGATATAGTCGTTTATGTTTTCAAGTACTTTTTTCCTGATAAGAGGAAATAGCTGCATCTGATGCATAATCCCTCCGCCTAAAATTATCTTCTTAGGACTTAAGATAAAAATGAGATTGGTAAGTGCCTGAGCTATATAATAGCTTTCAAGCTCCCATACCTCGTCTTTGTCTGCAAGATCTTTTGCCTTCGCATTCCATCTTTCCTCAACCGCAAGTCCGCAGGAAAGTCCCTCAAAGCAGGAATCATGATACGGACATCTGCATTCATAAGTATCATTTGCCGGTTTTATCAGCTTCATATGTCCGAGCTCAGGATGAAGCATTCCGTGTACAAGTCCGCCGTTTGTCCATATTCCGCCGCCAACTCCGGTACCGATTGTGATATATATTACATCTGAAACACCCTTGGCAGCACCCCATGTAACCTCACCCAAAAGTGAACCGTTTACATCTGTATCAAAACCAATCGGAACATTTAATGCATTTTTCATGGTTCCAACCATATCAAAATCTCTCCATGCAAGCTTAGGAGTTTTAAGAAAATGGCCATATGTTTCCGAAGATTTGTCAAGGTCAACAGGACCAAAGCAGGCTATACCCAAGGCTTTTATATTCTTATCCTTAAAATAATCTATTATTGCCGGCATAGTTTCATCAGGAGTTGTAGTAGGAACGGATATCTGCTCGATAATCCTTCCGGTTTCATCTCCTATAGCGCAAACCATCTTGGTTCCGCCGGCTTCCAAAGCTCCATATATCAAACCTGTTTCCTCCATTTAAATTAAAATCAAATAAGCTTAATGTCAAAATAAGCATATACTAAAGTAACATATTCCAAATTTAATACTATCGGGGTTTTCCAATATAAGAAAACCCCGATATTTTTACTCACTAAAAGTTAGCTTTCATAAAGCTTTCAATTGCAGCAGCTGCTGCCTCTTCATCTTCACCTTCAACAGTGATTGTAACCTCATCACCCTTTACGATACCCATACCCATGAGCTTCATAAGTGATGTAGCCTTTGCACTCTTCTCACCCTTTATAAATGTGATTGTGCTGGTAAACTTCTTAGCCTCCTGAACCAAGAGTCCTGCCGGACGTGCATGGATTCCAACCTCATCTGTGATAACATACTTAATCTCTTTCATAGTCTACCTCCATAATTGATATAATTTTTTACCTGTAACCACCGTTATGTCGGTGATTAAATATATTTTAATATAATCTCTGTTTATATTCCATCATTTTTTGATGATTTTATGATAATTTTAAATCCTCATAATCATCACTGTTAGTAAGAAGAACAACAACCGTATCAGGCTTTCCTGCCGCCTTAATCTTAGCCTTGTCAAATTCCATAATCTTCTGTCCTTTGACAACCTTATCGCCTTCGGCAACAAGAGTATTAAATCCGTCGCCCTTCATCTCAACTGTATCAACTCCGACATGGATAAGAAGCTCCATATCCTCTGCACCCGTGATACCTATAGCATGCTTGCTCTCTGCAACAGAGCTTATCTCACCATCCATAGGGGCATATACAACTCCTTCGTCAGGTTCGATACCTACGCCCTGTCCGAGTACACCCGATGCAAAGGTTTCATCCTTTATCTCAGTGTAAGGAGTTATCTTACCCTTTGTAGGCTGTCCGATTTCACCTGCTGAACAGCTGATAACTGTTTTTGCTACGATTTCCTCTCCTGCCTTGTCATCCTTTGCAGGAGTCTTTTCATCAGAAGCTTTAGCTGCTGCGCTCTTAGCGATATCTCCGGTTTCTTCACCGTTATCCTCTTTCCAGAATAACATGGTAAGTAAAAATGCTATACCACCTGAGATAAGAAGAAGAACTGTATATATACCTGCATTATCTATTGTAAGATATCCAGGGATACCGGTTACACCGTATGCTGTTGCACCAATCTTGGTAATTGCTCCAAATACTGCACCACAGGCACCACCTATCATACCAAATACAAACGGCTTCATAAATCTGAAGTTTACACCAAATATTGCAGGCTCAGTGATACCCAATGCTGCTGACATAGATGATGGGATGGCAACTGTCTTAAGCTTTGCCTGTCTGCATTTGATACCTACAGCAAGGCAGGCACCAAACTGTGCGAAGTTAGCTGCTGAAGCGATCGGCATCCATGTGTTAAGACCGACAGATGAAAGCATACCTGCTTCAATAACATTGTACATATGGTGAAGACCCATAACAACGGTTGCCGGATAAAGTGCGCCCATAAGCATAGCTCCGGGTGGGAACTGAACGAGCCACTCGGCACCCTTAAGAACATAATTCTCAAGTGTTGCAAATATAGGTCCGATTACAACAAATGTGAAAAGTGCGGTACAAAATACTGTAACTATAGGAACTACAAAAAGGTCGATCATTTCATTTACATGCTTATGAAGCCATTTTTCAATCTTACTCATAAACCAGATAGCTATCATAACCGGGATAACGTGACCTTGGTAACCATGTCTCGATATAGAACCGACTACATAATCACCTATCTTAAAGTTTCCAAACAGATTCCATGTAGGTATCTTACCTGTGGTTATACCAAAGAAGCTGTTGATGTCATCCTCACTACCTACATTCCAACCATTTAAAAGACCTGTGTGAACCATCATAAGACCTATAACTGCCGCAAGGAAGATATTTCCTCCGAAAACTCTTGCCGCACTGACTGCGACAATTACAGGCAGGAAAGCAAATGCAGTATTTGCAACCATATCAAGGAATGAATACCAATCCGTAGATGCAAATGAAGGAATTGCTTTACCAAGAGCCTCAACAACACCCATCATAAGACCGGATGCAACGATAGCAGGAAGTATAGGAACAAATACGTCTCCGACAGACTTAAGTGCCCTCTTCCATGCAGGCTGTTTTGCTGCAGCCGCTGCTTTTACGTCGTCCTTTGTAGCTGCAGTCATTCCTGTTACATCAAGGAACTCATCATAAACCTTATTTACCGTTCCGGTTCCAATGATGAGCTGGAGCTGTCCGCTGTTTTCGAACATTCCTTTAACTCCTTCAACATTTTCGAGTGCCTTCTTATCAATTTTAGAATTATCCTTGATAACAAGACGTAATCTCGTAGCACAATGTGCAGCCTGAGCAACATTTTCTCTGCCACCGATGTGAGAAACTATCTCCTCTGCACACTTTCTGTAATCAAGTGCCATGTTTTTTCCTCCCTTCTGGAATAAAAAATAATTTTGAAAACGATTACAATGTATTTTCATATTAGCACATATATTATACTCTGTCAACCGTTTTAAAGATTCTTTTTTTTATTAAAGACCAAGTTGTGAAAATGCCTTTGCAAGACCGTCATTTTCGACTGAAGGACACACTATATCCGCAATTTCCTTAAGTGCATCTGCACCGTTTTCCATACATACGGAGGTTCCCACCGTCTGCATCATTTCAAGATCATTCATACTGTCACCGAAGCCATAGGTATCTTCATCGGTAAGACCGTAATAATCCCTTACAAGCTTTACTCCGCGTCCCTTATCAAACTTTTTATTTACAAGCTCGCCGTTTATACAGCTGTGTGCCTTAACCTCCTGGATAACAAATGAAAAATCATCACTCAAAAGCTTTTTTGCCTCTTCAAGCTGCTCTTCCTTCGTACACATCATTATTATTTTGTAGATAGGACTTCCGCTGTATTCCTTCATGGTTTTAATTCCAAGATTTTCCGATAATGCTTTTCTCCATCTTTCTATCTCACTGTTACCTTCAGGCTGATCCTTTAGGAATTCATCCATGTTGTCATCTCCCCAGGATCCATCCTTTGCTTCTATGGTACAAAAAACACCGTTTTTATGAAGTACCTCAAGAGCTGTGTCTCTTTGTTCATCCGTCATAGGGCAGTCAAAAAGTACCTCATCACCTACAGTTACATACCCACCGCTGCTTCCTACTACACCGTCAAATCCGTATTTTAAAAGAGGCTTCAGCATATCAAGGTTACGTCCGGTACATAAAAATACCTTATTACCCTTTGCCTGAGCCATCTTTATCGCATACACCGCACTGTCAGGAGGGGTATTTTCTCCTGCCTTTGTCAATGTTCCGTCAATATCCAAAAAAATAAGCTTCATCTTTAAATCGACCCCCTTTCGATTATCTCATATCCAAGCATGACTCTGCTTATTACATGCTTTTTCTCCGGTGAATCAATCATTTCCTTAAGCATACCAAAGGCAGTTTTTCCACATTCCTCGTAAAACAGCCGAACGGTTGTAAGCTCGGGCTCGGATATGATATCAGCCCAGCTGTTGCCTACTCCCGCTAAAGAAATATCCTTCGGTATCTTTTTGCCGGCTTCCTTAATCGCCTGCATGGCACCATGCGCGATAAGGTCGGTTGCACATATAACTCCGTCAATCAAAGCACCCTCATCAATTAAGCTTTTCATGGCTTCGTATCCGCCCTCCATGGAAAAATCCGAAATTTTTGTAATTAATGATGCTTTGTTTATACCGGCTTCTTCAAGTGCTCTTTCAACACCCTGTTTTCTTGCTTTTCCTGCGGACAAATCATCCTCGGTTACTCCAATATATGCAAGCTTCTTTCTCTTTCTAAGCATCAGTCTTGTCATATCCGACAGGGCATTTTTGTCATCAAAATAAACACAGGGTACATTTTCAAAATTCTGTCCCGTTACAACAATAGGTACTTTACACTTCTTAATCGCAGTAGCAAGGTATGGTGTCATAATTGTACCCATAAGCAAAATACCCTCCATCTTATTACTTTGCATGGATTCAATATATTCCACTTCCTTTTCCTGCTTTCCGTAGGTACAGCCAAGTATAAGATTATAATCCGAGTTATCCATGGCTTTTGCGATTCCCTTCATAATCTGGGAAAATGATTCGGAGTTGATTTTAGGTATAATAACTCCTATCTGTCCGCTCTTTCCTGTCCTCATACTTTGTGCAGTCTGGTTTGGAACATAGTGATTTTTCTCAACCACCTTACTTATCTTTTCCTTTTTGTCTTCGCTAAGAGAACCCCCATTAAAATATCTGCTTACTGCAGCAGAAGAAACACCGGCTTCCTTAGCCACATCTTTAATAGTCATTTAGTGTTTTCCTCCTATTGTTAGAACATTTATATGTTGAAAATAAAAACAATTAAAAGGTTGTCAGCATCCATTTAAACCCATTTCCTGGCAGTGTTACCGCTCTTGCTTTTATTTTTTCACCTGAAAGTAAATCTGTATAATCCTCTTTTTCATCTATCCATGCTGTTTCCGGACTGTCATTAAAGTTAAATAATGCTATAAGCTTTTCACCCCTGTAGTACCTTCCGATTCCCAGTATATGATTATTCCACGTTTCAACTATCCATGTATCTGCATTACTTTCAAATACTCTGTGCCTGGTTCGAAGTCCGATTAACTCATGGAGCTTAGTAAATATCCTGTTTTCTCTTGTTCCCTTTTTCTTCCTTTTTGCAACGCTCTTCCAGTCAAGGTTTCCTCTATGAAGATATCTGCTGTCATCCGCCTTTTTTTCGTCCTCATGATATGTGTAATCATTGAGCTGTCCTACCTCATCACCACTGTATAAAACAGGTATGCCACTTTGGGTAAGTAAAAATGCATGAAGCATAATATCAAGATTTATAGCTTTTTCAAGCTTTTCCTGATTTAACTCATATTCTGATGCTTCTATTCCACAAAGGGAAGCTGTAGTCCCGCAAAGTCTGGCATCCTTGAGTTTAGGGTCATCATTATATAGCTCTCCACGTCCGTCACAACCATAGATTTTTCCCGACAGGCAATCATTTAAGTATTTTTTATGAGCCGCCTCCTCTATACCAAACTGCTTTAAGAATTCATAATCAAGTCCCCAGCCTATATCATCATGGCATCTTAAATAATTTAAAAATACGTACTCCTTAGGAAGCGCAAAGACGGTTCCGAGCTGATGCTTCATAAGTCTTACATCCTTTGTCGCGACAGTATGCCATGTACTTGCCATAGTCGTTACATTATATAACATATGACATTCCGGCTTATCCACAGAACCAAAATACGGTACAACCTTGGATGGCTCCATAACTACTTCTCCGAGAAGCAGAGTTCCCGGACATACCACCTCGGCTGCAATCCTCATAATTCTTACCAGTGAATGAACCTGAGGAAGATTGCGGCAGCTGGTTCCAAGCTCCTTCCATACATAAGGAACAGCATCCAGTCTTATAATGTCTACGCCCTGATTACAAAGGTATAGCATATTTGCAGTCATATCGTTGAAAACAGTCGGATTGTGATAATTTAGATCCCATTGATACGGGTAGAAGGTAGTCATAACCACCTTTTTTGCTTCCTCACACCATGAAAAATTGCCGGGTGCGGTCTGCGGAAATACCTGTGGGACGGTCTTTTCATACTCATTTGGCACATCCCAGTTATCATAGAAGAAATATCTGTCCTGATACTCCTTTTCACCCTTTCTTGCACGTACTGCCCACTCATGGTCCTCACTTGTATGATTCATAACAAAATCAAGACAAACGCTCATTCCATGACTATGACACTCTCCCGTAAGCTTGGATAAATCCTCCATCGTTCCAAGCTCCGGCTGAACCTTTCTAAAATTAGAAACGGCATATCCACCGTCACTTCTTCCCTCCGGACTTTCCAAAAGCGGCATAAGATGCACATAATTAACTCCACACTCCAAAAGATAATCAAGATGCTTTTTTACACCTTTTAAATCCTTTGCAAAGCAGTTGGTATACATGAGCATACCCAGCATTTCATTTCCGGCAAACCAATCCTTTACAACATTTCTTGCCTCGTCCCAGTCCTTAAGGACATCGCTTCTGTTCGAATAATATCCGTAAAGCATGTTTACAAAGTACTCAAACGCCTGCATGTCATTGTTATAAAGCTCACAGTAAAGCCATTTAAGCTCATCATAATACTGTGAAAGGCGCTCCTTAAAGGTATTATCCCATTTTTTATTAATCATAGTTGTCTTCCTCATTTTTTATAATGTATCGTTGATGTAATCGTTTTCAAACATAATTATAATTCATATATAACTTTTTAGCAAGGAGAATTTGACTTGACTTTTTAATAATTAATTTACATTTTTGACGTATCATATATTGTTATCTTTGTTATATCAAATTTATATAATGACATTGAACAAATCATTAAAATATTATAAATTAAAAGCAGTGTCGGTATTTTTAAAGTTGTTCCTTGATTATACAAAACAACTATTATGCCAGAAACATAAAGATAAACATCGCAGCATTTGCAATATTTCCTTTAGCCGGAAGCCTGGTAGGTGAAATAATCAGATACAAAGGAAATGTTGTAAAAACCGCAGCCCACCGTGGAAGATCTGTGTTGCCTGTGAGTATAACCACTGCAAGCGTGATAGAAAATACTGCAAGCGCCAGATAACCCACATATGCGGTAATTATGGTTTTCTTGAAGAAATCAAGCACCTGTGAAAGTGCTTCTTCGGTTCTTCCGAGCTTAACGAAAAACCATTCGACCACGCCACAGCAGATATGATGTGCAACGATTGGAACGATAAATGCTATTCCGGATATATACATTATCACAGAAGCCGTATGTGAAAAATCATCCATCCATTTACTGAGCTCAAGGAATCCAAATAAAGATACGGTAAGTGCCAACGCACCAAGTGTACTCGCTAGCTCCAGTCTTTCTAACGGCATTCCATCAAATACCTCTGACATTTTCTTGCTATCCTTGGCATCCCTCATATCAAATCTTCCGTTAGGTGTATATGCAAAAAGGCAATCTGTTATTCCGCAAAAAATATGTCCCAGTGCAGCAAGTAAAAAAATAATGTTCATAGTATGTCCTTTCAATTTTTATAAGGCAATAAATCCAAACCTATAATTAATTACCTTATCTTGTATCATATGGTTAGTTTTCACTAACATTATAATTGAATTCTTTAAATTGTCAATAATTGCATTTACCCACTATAGAATTTTTGTGTTGTAATTACAATGTATTGACGCATTAGTATGCCTATGATATTATTTAAAAAAGGAGCATTCCTGTAATTCAGAAATAATGTCAATAGAAAAAAAGAAACCTCTGATGTATGATTAGAGTGTTCATCTTGGCAGGATGAAAAAACAT
>CADAKQ010000021.1 GCA_902788555.1 uncultured Lachnospiraceae bacterium | reverse complement strand
TACCGAAACGTCTCGGTCTGGTAAACAGTGTGACTACTCCGCCTTTTTCTATAACGTCATAAATGAGCATTGTCTTATCAACGTAATACATATCATCATCTATGAATCTTTTGTAATCCTCATATCCTATGCCAATCTTTTTCACGATATACACCTCCTCATGAAAACACTAAAATCATTATTAATGCTTTTCTAAACTCTAACACAAAAAGGCTGAAATTTCAATCAAAACAAAGGACCATGAAACCATCTTTTAAGATAGTTACAAAGTCCTTTGATGTTTATATATTCTTTTTTATATATGCAATTATCCCACCGATTTATTTCTTGGTTATATATCCCTGTGCTTTTAAGAGTTCAGCACATAGGACTGCTCCGCCTGCAGCACCTCTTACGGTATTGTGGGATAAGCCTACAAACTTCCAATCGTAGATAGAATCCTCTCTGAGACGTCCAACAGAGATACCCATACCATTTTCATAATCCACATCAAGCGAAACCTGAGGTCTGTTGTCCTCCTCAAGATACTGAATGAACTGCTTTGGTGCGCTCGGAAGCTCAAGCTCCTGTGGAACACCCTTGAACTCTACCAGCTTTTGGATAAGCTGTTCTTTAGTAGGATTCTTCTTAAACTTAACAAATACTGCTGCAGTATGTCCGTTAAGAACAGGAACTCTTATACACTGACAGGTAATCTTAGGTGACTCAGCCGGAACGATAACGCCGTCCTTGATTTCACCCCAGATTCTAAGAGGCTCCTTCTCAGACTTTTCTTCCTCACCACCGATGTATGGAATGATATTTCCAACCATCTCCGGCCAGTCTGCAAAGGTCTTACCTGCACCGGAAATAGCCTGATAGGTTGTAGCAACAACCTCATACGGTTCAAATTCCTTCCATGCAGTAAGAACAGGTGCATAGCTTTGAATTGAACAGTTAGGCTTAACCGCTACAAAGCCTCTTGTAGTTCCGAGTCTCTTCTTCTGGAACTCAATAACCTTCATATGCTCAGGATTAATCTCAGGCACCACCATAGGAACATCAGGTGTCCATCTGTGTGCACTGTTGTTTGAAACAACCGGAGTCTCTGTCTTTGCATAAGCCTCCTCGATAGCCTTAATCTCATCCTTAG
Organism: uncultured Lachnospiraceae bacterium; assembly: GCA_902788555.1. Taxonomy (GTDB): domain Bacteria; phylum Bacillota; class Clostridia; order Lachnospirales; family Lachnospiraceae; genus Coprococcus_C. The sequence goes on along the minus strand of CADAKQ010000021.1, from coordinate 39,886 downwards.
ACATATCTACGGCACTGAATACAAAGTCAACGGTCTTTGCAACCTCTTCTACTTCATTTACATTATGAACAATAATATTCTTGACAGCCTCAGGCATAGGAGTGTCCATCTTCCATCTTCCACCTACTGCCTCTTCATAGGTCTTTCCTGCACTTCTTGGGCTGGCTGCTATAGTTACAACCTCAAACCAAGGGTGATTTTCCAAAAGAGAAATAAATCTCTGACCTACCATACCCGTACCGCCAAGGATACCAACCTTTAACTTTTCGCTCATATTAATCACACCTTTCCCTACGACCCTATATATAAGAAAAACTCGCCACGCACACTCATCGTTTAACGCGTGGCTAAGCTTTTCTTATATACAAGGTCTCATTACTTCTTAATTTACAACAAAGCTTAATATTAGCTTACTTTACTATTCTTACCTTAACAACACCATCAATGGCACTGATTGTATTTACAATATTATCGTCTGCTTTATCAGCTACATCAAGTATAGTATATGCCCAATCTCCTCTTGACTTGCTAACCATATCGGTTACATTTATGCCCTTTGCGGAAAATGCACCGGTAAACTGAGTAAGCATGTTAGGAATATTCTTGTGGCAAACTGTAATTCTTGAAGTGCTTGTGCAAACACCTGCATCAATTGCAGGATAATTAACGGAATTCTTAATATTACCATTCTCAACAAATTCCATAATTTCCTTAACTGCCATAATAGCACAGTTATCCTCTGATTCAGCAGTCGATGCACCAAGATGTGGTAAGGTTATAACATTATCAACACCTGCAATCTTGGCATTAGGGAAATCGGTTACATACTTAGCAACCTTTCCCGATGCAAGTGCCTCTATCATATCATCATCATTTACAAGGATATCTCTTGCAAAGTTAAGAATCTTAACTCCATCCTTCATAAGTGCAAATGCATCCTTATTTATCATACCCTTTGTAGAATCAAGTGCAGGAACATGAATAGTGATATAATCACATTCCTTATATATATCCTCAACATTTGTGATGTGCTTAACGTGGCTTGAAAGTCTCCATGCAGCATCTACAGATACATACGGGTCATATCCGTAAACCTCCATACCAAGTCTGAAACCGATATTGGCAACCTTTGCACCTATTGCTCCAAGACCGATTACACCGAGCTTCTTGCCCATAACTTCATTTCCGGCATATTTTGACTTTTGCTTTTCAACAGCCTTACCTATATTTTCATCACTTGCATTTTCCTTAACCCAGTTGTATCCACCCATCAAGTCTCTTGATGCAAGTAAAAGACCAGCTATAACAAGCTCCTTTACACCATTTGCATTGGCACCCGGAGTATTGAAAACAACGATACCCTTCTCGGCACATTTATCAAGAGGAATATTGTTTACTCCTGCACCTGCACGTCCTACACAAAGCAGCTTATCCGAAAGCTCCATATCGTGCATAGCCGCACTTCTTACAAGTACCGCATCTGCATCGGCAAAATCATCAGTCTTCTCATAGTTATCAGTAAATAAATCCATACCGCAGTCAGCTATAGGATTTAAGCAATTAACCTTTATCATCTTTAACTCTCCTTTAATGTATAACATTTATCAACAAATCATATATTATTATATAAATGCCTTAAATATATGTTCTTATGAATTAGCCTCTTCGAATTCCTTCATAAATGCAACGAGCTTCTCAACACCCTCGATTGGCATAGCATTGTAGATGGATGCACGCATACCGCCTACAGTTCTGTGTCCCTTAAGGTTTACAAAGCCTGCCTCTGTTGCTTCCTTAACAAACTTGGCATCAAGCTCCTCATTTCCTGTTACAAAAGGAACATTCATAAGTGAACGGTCCTTCTTTTCAACTGTTCCCTTGAACATCTTTGAAGAATCAAGGAAATCATAAAGGATTGCAGCCTTCTTCTCGTTGTGAGCCTTCATAGCTGAAAGTCCGCCCATTTCCTTAACCCACTTAAATACAAGACCACAGATATAAATGCCGTAGCAAGGAGGTGTATTGTAAAGAGAATCAGCATCCGCCTGAGTCTTATACTTAAGCATAGTCGGGCAAAACTCCGGCACATCATCTCTGATTAAATCTTCTCTTATGATAACTACAACTACACCGGCAGGTCCGACATTCTTCTGAACACCGAAGTAGATTAAGCCGTAGTCACTTACATTTACAGGCTGTGAAAGAATATCTGAGGACATGTCTGCAACCAGAATCTTACCCTTTGTATTTGGAAGCTCCTTAAATGCAGTTCCGTAAATAGTATTGTTATGGCAGATATATACATAGTCTGCATCCTCTGATATAGGTAAATCAGAACAATCAGGTATGTATGAGAAGGTCTTGTCTGCTGATGAAGCTATGGCATTTGCCTTAAGATATTTCTTAGCCTCCTCATAAGCCTTCTTAGCCCACTGACCTGTTATGATGTAGTCAGCAACACCGTTTTTCATAAGGTTCATAGGGATAGCTGCAAACTGCTGTGAAGCACCGCCCTGAAGGAAAAGCACCTTATAGTTGTCAGGAATCTCAAGTAAGTCTCTTAAATCCTTCTCTGCTTCCTTGATGATGTTATCATATACCTTTGAACGATGGCTCATCTCCATAACGCTCATGCCAGAGCCCTTATAATCCATCATCTCATCTGCTGCCTGCTGTAAAACGACCTCAGGTAATACTGAAGGTCCTGCTGAAAAATTAAATACTCTTGCCATTAATAAAATCCTCCTGATTATTATTTATTTATCTTTATTTCTTTGTATATATTATTTGTTTTTATCCTACTTGTTCTTAGCATCTAAATCCTGCTGGTCAAAGCATGTCTCAAGAGGAGCTCCTGCAGGAACCATAGGCCAAACCTTATCGTCCTTATCTATTATACAATCGATAACTACAGGCTTATTAAGCTTGATCGCATCCTTTAACGCCTTTTCAAACTCCTTAAGGTTTGTTGCTCTTACACCTGTTGCACCTAAAGCTTCGGCAACCTTTACAAAATCAACATTATCCTCAAGTACGGTATTGGAATATCTCTCACCGTAGAAAAGTGTCTGCCACTGTCTAACCATACCGAGAACATGGTTATTTATAACCACCTGAATAATAGGAATGTTATATCTTGCTGCTGTAGCAATCTCATTCATATTCATTCTGAAGCATCCGTCACCTGCGATGTTGATTGTAATATTGTCAGGCTCGCCGACCTTTGCACCGATACATGCACCAACACCGTATCCCATGGTACCAAGTCCGCCTGATGAAAGAAGCTGTCTTGGCTTAGTGTACTTGTAGTACTGTGCTGCCCACATCTGATGCTGTCCTACGTCAGTAGTGATTGTTGCCTTACCCTTTGTAATCTCATATATCTTATTAATAATAGCAGGTCCTGAGAAAGCGTTCATATCACCATGGTCAGGATATGTTTTCTTTAATTCCTCAATCTCAGCATGCCACTCAGGCTTCTTTCCTGCCTTGATTCTTGAAGAAATCATCTTAAGAACCTCTTTGGCATCACCGATAACACTTGCATCTACAACTACATTCTTATCAACCTCTGCGGCATCTACATCTATCTGCAATATCTTGGCATTGGCTGCAAACTTCTTGGCATCACCGATAACTCTGTCCGAGAATCTTGCTCCTACAACAATTACAAGGTCAGCCTTATTAACTGCAAAGTTTGAAACCTTTGTACCATGCATACCTATCATACCGGTATATCTTTCATTTGTTCCGTCAAATGCACCCTTACCCATAAGAGTATCACATACAGGAGCATCTATCTTATCAGCAAGCTTCTTTAACTCCGGTGAAGCATCTGCCGCTATCACACCACCGCCTGCTATGATAAACGGTCTCTCACTCTTATCAATAAGCTTAACAGCCTGCTCCAAGTCCTCTGCCTTAATTGTACTTGTAACTCTTTCTATTGACTCCGGTGCCTTTGCCTCGTAATCGGCAACATTTGCGGTAACATCCTTTGTTACATCCACAAGTACAGGTCCCGGTCTTCCGGTCTTTGCAATCTTAAATGCTCTTCTTATCGTATCAGCAAGCTTGTGTACATCCTTAACGATAAAGCTGTGCTTTGTAATAGGCATAACCACGCCTGCTATATCTATCTCCTGGAAGCTGTCCTTACCGAGTGCTGTAACATTTACATTTGCTGTAATTGCGACAAGAGGAATGGAATCCATATATGCTGTTGCAATACCTGTTACAAGATTTGTAGCACCCGGACCTGAAGTAGCCATACATACGCCAACCTTACCGGTTGCTCTGGCATATCCGTCAGCAGCATGTGCGGCCCCCTGCTCATGTGAGGTAAGTATATGATGAATCTCATCCTGATGCTTGTAAAGTGCATCATATACATTAAGTATAGTACCTCCAGGATATCCGAATACTGTATCAACTCCCTGCTCTTTTAAACATTCAATTATAATTTCTGAGCCTGTCAACTGTTTCATACAAATTCTTCCTTTCTATTTTTCTGCTGTATGAATTATATTTTCTATAATAATTATGTTTGATAGAATAACACAATCCATATAATATTTCAAATCATAATTTGTTATGTGAATGATTTTAATCCTTAATCTCAAGTATTGCGCCTCTGTTGCCTGAGGTTACCATCTTTGCATATCTTGCAAGATATCCTGTTGTTACCTTTGGCTCCTTTGGTGTCCAGTTGGCTTTACGCTTTGCAAGCTCCTCATCGGATACTTTTAAGTTGATGGAGTAATTATTGATATCAATCTCAATTATATCTCCCTCTTCTACAAAGGCAATAGGTCCGCCAACTGCTGCTTCCGGTGATACGTGTCCTATGGAAGCACCACGGCTTGCTCCTGAGAAACGTCCGTCTGTAATAAGTGCTACTGATGAACCAAGTCCCATACCTGCAATTGCTGATGTAGGATTGAGCATCTCTCTCATACCCGGACCGCCCTTAGGGCCTTCATATCTTATAACAACAACATCTCCGTCAACAATCTTTCCTCCAAGGATAGCTGCAATCGCATCCTCTTCCGAATCAAATACTCTTGCAGGGCCTTCATGCTTAAGCATCTCAGGTACTACAGCGGAACGCTTTACAACCGAACCGTCCGGTGCAAGATTACCCTTAAGAACCGCAAGTCCGCCTGTCTTAGAATATGGATTATCTACAGGACGTATAACCTCAGGATTTCTATTTACTGAATTCTTAACAGCTTCACCGATGGTCTTACCGGTAACTGTCATACAATCTTCATTTATAAGTCCGATATCACAAAGCTCTTTAACTACTGCATATACACCGCCTGCTTCATTGAGGTCTTCCATATATGTAGGACCTGCAGGTGCAAGGTGACAGAGGTTAGGAGTCTTCTCACTGATTGGATTGGCAAAGGATATATCAAAGTCAAAGCCTATCTCATGTGCAATTGCAGGAAGATGAAGCATGGAATTTGTTGAACATCCAAGTGCCATATCCACTGTAAGAGCATTTAAAATAGCATCCTTAGTGATAATGTCACGCGGGCGGATGTTCTTCTTTAACATATCCATAACTGCATATCCGGCTTTCTTTGCAAGACGAAGTCTCTCAGAATAAACCGCAGGTATAGTTCCGTTTCCCGGAAGTCCCATACCGAGTACTTCAGTAAGACAGTTCATGGAGTTTGCAGTGTACATACCTGAACAGGAACCACAGGTCGGACAAACCTTTTCCTCAAACTCTACAACATCCTCATCGGTAATCTTTCCGGCAGTACGCTCTCCGACTGCTTCGAACATAGATGAAAGACTTCTCTTTCTTCCATGGATATGTCCTGCCAGCATAGGTCCTCCCGATACAAATACAGTAGGAACATTTACTCTTGCAGCCGCCATAAGAAGTCCCGGAACGTTCTTATCACAGTTAGGTATCATAACGAGTGCATCAAACTGGTGAGCGATAGCCATACACTCTGTAGAATCAGCTATCAAATCTCTTGTTACAAGTGAATACTTCATACCCACATGTCCCATAGCGATACCATCACATACCGCTATTGCCGGAAACATAACAGGTGTTCCGCCTGCTTCGGCAACTCCGAGCTTAACAGCCTCGGCAATTTTATCAAGGTTCATATGTCCCGGTACAATCTCATTGTAGGAGCATACGATACCAACCATTGGCTTTTTGATTTCTTCGGCAGTGTATCCGAGTGCATTCAGAAGTGAACGTGCCGGTGCCTGCTGAAGACCGCATTTCATATTATCACTTTGCATAAATCATTTCTCCTTTTATGTTTTAATCACGCTTGTTATCTGACTTATCAAATCTACGTCAGGCACGCTCTCGCTACTCTCACACGCAGCGGTACTAAGCTCGACAAAACCTCGCTAAGTACCGGCGTGTTCAAAGTACCTGACTTTAGATTTATAAGTCAGATAACAAGCTGTTTATTGGTTACATATAATTAAAAAAATTAAATTCTTTCCGCTATTAAGCTGCCCATCTCATCACATTTAACCTGTGGCTCGCCAGGTTTTGCGATATCAATGGTCCTATAGCCTTCTTCAAGAACCTTCTTTACCGCATTCTCGATGGCATCTGCTTCTTTATCAAGGTCAAAGGTATATCGAAGCATCATAGCTGCGCTTAAGATTGTTGCTATCGGATTAGCTATGTTTTGACCTGCTATGTCAGGAGCCGAACCACCCGAAGGCTCATAGAGTCCAAACTTTGTTTCATTAAGAGATGCTGACGAAAGCATTCCTATAGAGCCTGTTATCATGGAAGCCTCATCTGAAAGTATGTCACCAAACATGTTCTCTGTAAGCATTACATCGAACTGAGCCGGATCCTTTACAAGCTGCATAGCGGCATTATCTACAAGCATTGTTTCATATTCAACTTCAGGATAATCCTTTGCAACTTCCTCGGTTACCTTTCTCCAAAGTCTGGATGAATCAAGTACGTTTGCCTTATCTACAAGGGTAACCTTTTTTCTTCTCTTCATAGCTATATCAAAGCCCTTAACAGCTATTCTTCTTATCTCATTTTCATTGTATGTAAGCGTATCAACCGCTGTCATTACACCATCTATTTCTTTGGTGTATCTTTCTCCAAAATAAAGTCCGCCGGTAAGCTCACGCATTATCATCATGTCAAAGCCTCTTTCAGCAACACTTTCCTTTAGAGGACAAGCCTCTTTAAGTTCAGGATAAAGATATGCAGGACGAAGATTTGCAAACAACCCAAGTTCCTTACGGATTTTTAAAAGTCCCGCTTCAGGTCTTTTATTTGGAGGAAGCTTATACCAAGGTGAGGTCTGAGTATTTCCACCGATTGAGCCAAGTAAAACCGCGTCCTTGGACTTTGCTATGGCAACTGTTTCGTCGGTAAGAGGATCACCGTATTTGTCTATGGAGCAGCCGCCCATAAGAAGCTGTTCATAGTTAAATGTATGACCGAATTTTTTTCCTACCGCATCAAGCACCTTCATAGCTTCGGTTACGACCTCGGGACCGATACCGTCGCCCTTTATAACTGCAATGTTACAATTCATTTTTCTCTTCCTTTCTCATTACGGAAGTAATTGTATATGATAAATTCATCGCAGGCACGCTCTCGCTACTCTCACACGCAACGGTACTAAGCTCGAAAAAACCTCACTAAGTACCGGCGTGTTCAAAGTACCTGCTTATGAATTATCATATCCAATTACTTCCTGTTATTTTTAAGTTCTACTCAAATAAATTGTATAATTATTTATTCTATAACTTCTTACCTGAAAGCTTCTCATATCCTTCGAGGTAAATTGCTATTGTTTTATCAACTACGTCCTGTGGGAGTGTCCAGTTATGTCCTTCATGGCTCTTTAACCAATCACGGGCGAACTGCTTATCAAAGGACGGCTGTGAATGTCCCGGCTCGTATACGTCTGCAGGCCAGAATCTGGAGCTATCCGGTGTAAGCATTTCGTCGCCGAGAACCATATTTCCATCCTCATCAAGACCGAATTCGAACTTGGTATCTGCTATGATTATGCCTTTAGTAAGTGCATAATCGGCGCATTTCTTATAAAGTGCTATTGTATAATCTCTGAGCTTTGAAGCGTATTCCTCACCCTTACCAGGGAAATACTTTTCAAGATGTGCCACACTCTGCTCATAGGAAATATTTTCGTCATGCTCGCCTATCTCGGCCTTTGTGGAAGGTGTGTATATAGGTTCCGGAAGCTTATCAGACTCCTTAAGACCGTCAGGAAGCTTTATACCACATACGGTACCATCCTTCTTGTAGCTCTCCCAACCGCTTCCTGTTATATATCCACGCACGATACACTCGATAGGAAGCATTTCAAGCTTCTTACACATCATTGAATTGCCATCAAACTGTGGCTGTCTGAAATACTCCGGCATATCATTTACATCAACGGATATCATATGGTTTGGAATTATATCCTCTGTCATATCAAACCAGAGCTTTGACATCTGGGTAAGCACTGTACCCTTTTTGGTTACGACATTGTTAAGTATTACGTCAAAGCAGCTTATTCTGTCTGTAGCTACCATAATAAGATTATCGCCGTTATCGTATATCTCTCTTACTTTACCTTCCTTAACCGGTTTAAATTCTTTCATTTTTTCTTCCTTTCTCTTTACGGACTTTCCAGAATAGATATTAATTCATCGCAGGCACGCTCTCGCTACTCTCACACGCAACGGTACTAAACTCGCATGCTCGTTAAGTACCGGCGTGTTCAAAGTACCTGCTTATGAATTATTTCTATCCTGTCAAATCCTGTTAATTTTTAACAGTTAAAATAAATACTAATAAAATAATTATTAAATGAACTTTTAATTAATAAAAAAATTAAATAATTATAAATTAATTTTTAGCATTGATTCTCGCTATAAGTCCGCCGCTTTTGATTATCTCCTGCATAAATGGCGGGAATGCCTGACCTTTAAATTCCAAGCCCTTTGTCTTGTCATATATCATACCTGAATCAAAGTCGATTTCCACTGTATCACCGGCTTCGATTGCCTTGGCAGCTTCAGGACATTCTATAATCGGAAGTCCTATATTGATTGCATTTCTGTAAAAGATTCTGGCAAAGGTTTCTGCTATAACGCAGCTTATGCCTGAAGCCTTTATAGCTATCGGTGCGTGCTCTCTTGAAGAACCGCATCCGAAGTTCTTGTTGGCAACCATGATATCGCCCGGCTTTACTCTGTTTACAAAATCCTTATCTATATCTTCCATACAGTTTTTCGCTAATTCAGCAGGATCCGAAGAATTAAGATATCTTGCAGGTATAATTACGTCTGTATCTACATTGTCACCGTATTTGTGTACTGTTCCGCATGCTCTCATTTTCATAACCTCCTTTGTCCTATAAACCAAGCTCACATGGACAGCTTATCTTACCTGTTATGGCGGATGCCGCAGCAACAGCCGGACTTGCAAGATAAACCTCTGAATCCACATGTCCCATTCTGCCTACAAAGTTACGATTGGTTGTTGAAACTGCTTTCTCACCGGCAGCCATAACGCCCATATGTCCTCCTAAGCAAGGACCACAGGTAGGTGTTGAAACTATAGCACCTGCTTTTATAAATATTTCAGTCAAGCCTTCCTTTAACATCTGAAGATAAACATCCTGAGTTCCAGGAATAACGATAACTCTTACTCCGTCGGCAGCATGCTTATCCTTCATAATCTCGGCTGCAATTCTCATATCAGAGATACGACCGTTTGTACAAGAACCGATTACAACCTGATCAATCTTTATATCGCCAACCTCATCGATAGTCTTTGTATTTTCAGGAAGATGAGGAAATGCTACGGTAGGCTTAAGAGTTGACAAATCAATCGTATATTCCTCATCATATTCTGCATCGGCATCTGCCTCATACTTTGTATAAGACTTTGTTGAGTGTTCCTTCATATATTCTTCGGTAAGCTCATCTACAGGAAAGATACCATTTTTTGCTCCCGCTTCAATAGCCATATTGGCTATGGTAAATCTGTCATCCATAGTGAGATTCTTAATACCCTCACCTACAAACTCCATGGAACGATATAATGCACCATCCACACCAATCATACCGATAATGTGAAGGATAACATCCTTACCGCTTACCCATTTAGCCTTTTCTCCGACTATATTAAACTTGATTGCGGAAGGTACTTTAAACCAAGCCTTTCCAGTAACCATGCCGGCTGCCATATCTGTACTTCCGACACCTGTTGAAAATGCACCGAGTGCACCATATGTACATGTATGTGAATCAGCACCTATACAGGTTTCACCTGCCACTATAAGACCTTTTTCCGGTAATAATGCATGCTCGATTCCCATTGCACCTACATCAAAAAAGTTTGTAATATCATAGTCCTTTGAAAACTCTCTTACACATTTACAATGCTCTGCACTCTTGATATCCTTATTCGGAGTGAAATGGTCCATGACAAGAGCAACCTTTTCCTTGTCAAATACCTCTTTTTTATTGAATTTTTCCATCTCATGAATTGCAACAGGAGCTGTGACATCATTGGCTAAAACCAAGTCCAAATCTGCTTCAATGAGCTGTCCTGCGCTTACACTTTCAAGTCCTGCATGAGCTGCAAGAATTTTCTGTGTCATAGTCATACCCATATTGGTTTCCTCCATTTATATCATTTTAGCGAGAATTTGTGGGCGTGCCGTTTTAATTTCTTGACTTAGTTGTACAGATAACCAATGTATCGCAGGCACGCTCTCGCTACCCTCAGACGCAGCGGTAGTAAGTGTCTTAATAAAAAAAATATTAACTCACTTTGCTCGTTATATATTTTTATATTAATCCACTAACAACCGGCGTCTTCAGAGTACCTGCTTATACATTGTTATTCGTCCAACTAAAATTAAAGTTTTTGTACGGCACGCCAATAAATCCGCCAATAAACTGATTGTTATTGTAACATAAGGAGTATTATTTTCATAATGAATTATTTTGATAGATGATATAACTTGAAGTTATATCAATGTTGATGTATAATAAAATTCTGTTATATAAAATAAAATAATTCTTTATGTCGGAAACCAATTAGGGTTAATGTCTTTAAATAGATTAACAAAGATATTTGAATTATATTTCTGAATTTTATTTTTGAATTTTTTTATTAATAATTTGTGAGGTTGTTTTATGTACGATAATTTAAATAATTACAAGGTTTTTTATAATGTTGCGAAGTATAGAAGTCTCAGCAAGGCTGCCGAAAAGCTTTTTATCAGTCAGCCGGCAATCAGTAAATCTCTGGCTAAGCTTGAGGAAGGGCTTGAAACAAAGCTGTTTGAAAGGACCTCAAAGGGAGTTGCTTTGACTCAGGAGGGCGAGGTTTTATATAAACATATTGAGACTGCTTTTGAAAATATTGCCAAGGGTGAAGACGAAATTAAAAAGATTAATGAATTCGGTATAGGTCAGCTCAGGATTGGTGTAAGCACCTCGCTGTGTAAGCATATACTGCTTGATTATCTTAAGGGATTTATAACCGAGAATCCTCATATTAAGGTAATCATTGACTGCCACTCCACCATCAATACTATCAAGCTTCTTCAAAATGATAAAATCGATATAGGTCTTATATGTGAAACGGATATTCCGAAGGGTTATGAATATAAGAAGCTTCAGGATATTCACGATATATTTGTAGCTTCCGACAGCTATATAGATAATTTGCATTTAAGAGAAAAGGATGATATGGAAAATGCCGAAAGTCCATACTTTTTTGCCGGCAATCTTACATCCTTTATACCTGAGGAAGAAAGCAAACCGGAATTCAAACTTTCAATCAAGGAAATACTTGAAAAATCCAATCTAATGCTGCTTGAACCCAACAATTTAACCAGAACCCATATAGACAGCTATCTGGCTGAGGAAGGAATATACCCAAATCAAGTACTTGAAATAAATAATATGGACCTTCTTATAGACTTTGCTGCTATCGGCATGGGAGTCGCAAGTATTGTACGTGAATTTGCAACCGATTATCTTGAAAGCGGTCAAATTATTGAACTGCCTCTTGAAAATGAGGTCAAAAAAAGAACCGTCGGATTTATCTATCCAAACGGAAAGATAAAACATACGGCTCTTGAAAAATTTATTGATTATTGTACAGTTTCCTAAATTTTGAAGAATTTCTACTTCGTTATTATGGTATTATACTATCTTTTTTCCTTTTTCTTCCCTATCGGAAGCTCCGCAAGTATAATTGCCACAAACATAACAATACAACCGATTATTTCATCCAACGACATCTTCTGACCAAGGATAAGGAAACCGGATATAGCCGATACCACAGATTCAAGGCTCATAATAAGCGAGGCCACAGTCGGATTAACATCCTTCTGCCCTATTATCTGTAAAGTATAAGCAACACCGCAGGACATAATACCTGAATATAAAATTGAAGGAGCTGCTTTAATAATTAAGTCCATAGATGGTATCATATCGTAAACCAATCCATCCATAGGATATAAGAAAACAGCACTTATTATGGCGGCAGTGTAAAACTGTGTGCAGGAGATAATCACACCATTTACCTTTTTAGTATTGGCATAGTCAACAAAAATTATATGAAACGAAAATATAAGTGCACAGATTAAAAGCTGCACATCAGAAATCTCAAATTCATAGCTTCCTCCCCTTCCTATACAGAGGAAATAAAGCCCGATAAGTGCAAGCAATACACAAAACCATATAACAGGCGAAGTCTTTTTCTTCATAAAAATGCCGACTACAGGCACAAGTATTATATAAAATGCCGTTATAAAGCCCGCTTTTCCTGCCGAAGCATGAAGCATAGCCATCTGCTGAAAATTGCTGGCGGCACAAAGAATAACACCGCAGACGATACCGTATTTTACCGAAAGCTTAAATACGTACTTTTCTTCACGCTTTATATCAACCTCAGATATTCCATCCTTTATTCTGCTTTTCCTGTTTATATTATTCATAAATAATATAACCGGTATAAGCACTGTTCCACCCAATATATACCGTGTAACACTAAAGGTAAAAGGGCCGATATATTCCATACCTGCCGACTGAGCCACAAACGATGTTCCCCAGATAATTGCCGTAAGTAAAAGTAAAAATGAATTTCTAAGTGAGTTATCTTTTTTTGCCATAATATAATCCTGCCTGCTTTTAGTCTATTAATATTTATAATAGCAACCCTGCATAAAGTCAAGAAAAAAGCGTAACAGTCATCTAAAAACCATTACGCTTTTTTGTTAAATAAACATTTTTATTTAAATAAATCCTTACGTTTTCTTCCAAACACCGCCATAAGTACGATTCCCACAAATGATACAATCATCATATTTTCCAACGGCTTAACAGGTGTTGTATCTCCTGTTTCTACCTCTGTGGTGGTAGTAGTCGTTGTCGTAGTTGTCGTAACAGTTGTTGTCGGTGTATCAGGCGTTGTCGGTGTATCAGGTGTTGTAGGTGTATCAGGCGTTGTCGGTGTATCAGGCGTTGTCGGTGTATCAGGCGTTGTCGGTGTATCAGGCGTTGTCGATGTAGTCTCCTTCTCATCCTTCATAACAACCGCTATAGTTTCTTCACCCTTAGCACCCGCCTTTTCGTTTACGGTAAAGCTTATAGGATCTGCAAGCTTATATCCGTCAGGAGCTGCTACCTCAACAAGCTTATAAGTCTTACCTGCTATAAATGTTCCGTTTACAACATAAGGCTCTGTTGTCGATGTCCAGGATATAACATCCTTACCATCCTCATCCACAACCTTAAGACTTGCACCTGCAAGATTATGACCTTCCATATCCTGCTTAGTAAAGCTTACCTTAACCTCCGGCTCAAGCCATGTTATATTTCCATTCTCATCAACAGTTGCAGTTCCGCTTCCGTCGTCAAACTTATCTATAACAACATTATTATCCTCGTCAACCTTAAAGCTGATGCTTATTGGGTTTTCCGATACATAGAAGCCATCCGGTGCAACAAGCTCCTGTACTGTATATTCCACATCAGTAAGAACACCGTCAAATTCAAGTACACCCTCATCGTCCGTGGTTGCCTCGGCAACCTTAACAAGAGCATTATTCTCACCCGGCTTGAACAATCCATAGGTTGAACCCGGAAGCTTCTCGCCGTTATTGTCAAGATTTACCTTGACAAAGCTAATATTTGTTCTCGGTACATCATTTATAATATTGTTACCCGCAACTACATTTCCGTCCTTATCCCTTATACCGTCATTTGAACCATCGGCCTTTATCTCGATATAATATACATCCTCTCCGAGAATATAACCCTTAGGAGCCTTAGTTTCTCTTATCTCATATTTGCCCGGTTCAAGGTCGGTAAATGCTGCGATGCCATCCTTGTCAGTTACCTTTACAATAGCATCAAAGGAATCATCATCCGGAATTGTAATCGTAAATCCGGCACCTTCAAGAGGAATCGTTGCATCTGCATCTTCAGCACACAATTCATTGTAAAGACCCTTCTTATTGATTACAAAGGTTCCAAGCGGTGCATCCTCAACAAGCAAAACCCCCTCTTCGGAAATTGCCGTAGTAGTTTCGGAACCGTTTACACTTCCATCTTCATTTATAACAAATACAGTGTCTGTTGTAAGCTGATATCCGTTCGGTGCAACTACCTCGCGAAGAGTATATTTTACTCCGGTCTTAAGACCTGTAATCTCCTTCGGCTTATCAGTAGAAATCCACTCAATGGAATTGCCGTCTTCATCTTTTACAACATTACCATCTTCGTCAAGAATCTGAATCTTAGCACCTGAAAGTTCTTCTTGGGAAGTAACATCAACTTTTGATATCTTAACCGAAGTTTTCTTATTATTTACATATATAAGACCTTCACCGTTGCTGTATGTAACTTCACCTGATTTTCCGGCTGTAACTGTAACTCTTCCATCCTCGTCTATAACAAATGTTGAAGTCTTAACCTTTATAAATCCATCCGGTGCACTTGTCTCTGTAAGAGTATAAACAACTCCCGACTTAAGACCATTTACATAGTAAGGTGCCGTGTCGCTTGAAGTCCATTCTGCTATCTCATTTGTACCTTCAGTTATTTTAAGCTTTGCACCCTTTAAAAGCTTGGCAGTTTCGCCTGACACATCATACTTAGCTACTCCAACGGTTCTGTTTTCAACATAATTATTTATAAGCTCAACCGTCTTTACAGCATTTGAATCAATGACAGCATCCCCTGTTGTTACACTCGGATTAGTCAAGGCATCAGCATCCATATAATCATAGAATTCTACATCTACATCTCCCATTACTTCCTTTACTTTATAAGTTCCGTAAGGAAGAGCTGTTATAGTAAGAGGTGTGCCTGCTTTAACAAAAGGAATCGCGTCTCCTACAGGTTCCGTATCAACTATACCATATCCTGTTGCTGTTTTTGCAACATACTTCGTTGGTGCTGCTGCATTTTCCTTATATTCAATTACAAGCTTAAATTCCTTTGACGAAGCTATACTGTCAGGTAATCCATTTACCGACTTCTTAACAGTAATCTTTCCATTTTCAATAACAGTATAATTATTTATGAACTCTACATTTATTTCATCTCCGGAATTAGTTGTAACATCTGTGCTTGTTGTCTCGCCTTGGTCTATGCCACCTACCTTTATACTTGTTGTTCTTCGATACTCAGAGCCTTCTATGGTTGAAGTCTCAGTTATGGTATATGCATCAGGTTCTACAGGTATGGTAATTGCTCCGTTTACAATACCATCATCCACATAATCATATATCCGGTGATATCCGGTATTGGTTCCGCGTACATCAAACTTAATCTGACCTGATGTTATATCAGCCGCCTGCTTTGCACTTGCAGCATCAAACGACTTCTTGATGGTAAGAGAAGCAGCCATCTCGGTATTGGTTATGGTTGCGGCATCAGCGGTTACATTTGCAGTTGATGCAGCTGCATAGGTAAATGTAATATTCGTTGCATTTTCAGAAGAAATTGTATACTTCTTATCACCAAGAGTTATGGTAGAACCACCCTTCTCAAAATCGGTACCTGAAAGTGTTCCTTCATAAACATTATATTTCTTGGTCACATCAAGGTTTGTAAATTCAACATATCTGTCATTAGCACCTGCCTGAATTGTCTTTGCTTCTTTAAAGGTTTCAACTCCACCATCTACTGAATAAAGACCGATTGTCACATCCTTAAGATTTGCCGCATCTGTTATTTCATGTCCATCAGTGTCTTTAAATACTTTATTTACTCTTATGGTTCCCTTTTTCTCGGTATAATTATTCTTAAGTTCTGCCGTAACAGAGCCATTATCAACAACCTCTGCTGTTTTTTCTGTAACAGATGCACCCGTACCTGTTGTTACAAGTACATACTTATCAAATATTCCGCTCTGACCGGACTCCGTCACCGTATAATTTCCAATCGGAAGATTTTCCAAAGTGTATGAATCTAAAATGCCATCGCTATCAGAATCAGTAAAATCTTTGTATGCTATAGTTTCAACTTCACCTCCTGCGGAGTTAGTGACTGTAAATTTAAGTGCATTCTTTTGAGCATCAGTCATACCTTCTGATACTCCTTGAGCTAAGCCTCCAAAGGTCTTTTTAATTACAAGACTGCCCTTCTCGTTTACCTCAGTATTGGTTATGGTTGCATCTGTTGCATTTACAACATTATTTGCAGAACTTTCATATAAAAACTTGATATTCGATGCATGTGACTTTGTAACAGCATATGTAGTCGAACCTATTAAAATGCTTGTTCCATACTTGGTAAATGTAGTTCCATCATAGGTTCCTTCATATACATTATAAGTCTTGGTTACATCAAGACCTGTAAACTCAACATACCTTGTTGCTGCACCTGCTGTAAGTGTCTTTGCCTCTATAAAAGTCTCACCAGCATTTGTTACTGAGAAAAGCCCAAATGTAACATCTTTTCTGTTTGAAGCTCCTGTTATTTCCGTTCCGGTACTATTCTTAAATACCTTATTTACCTTTAGGCTACCGGTCTTTTTCTCATATTTATTCTTAAGCTGAGCTGTTACGGAAGCATTTTTTTCAACGGTTTTTGTTACAGCCGTTTCTGAACCTGTTGCAGTAAATACATACTTGTTAAGAATACCATTATATCCTGATTCCGTTACAGTATAGCTTCCTACAGGAAGATTGGCTATAGTATAAGTATCCGCAGCATCATCCGCATCACCGGCATCACCTGTAAACTGTGCATAGGTTATAGTCTTTACTTCTTCATTTGTTGAATTAGTTACAGTAAAGGTAAGTGCCTGCTTGTCGGCTTCCGACATATTGGCTAAATCCTCTGAATCCACGCCTTCAAATGTCTTACTTATAACAAGACTTCCCTTATCTAAAACCTCGGTATTGGTTATGGTTGCATCTGTTGCATCTACGATTGCCGTGGTTGCTGAAGCATAATCAAAAGTGATGTTAGTTGTATGCTCAGTAGTAATTGTATAATCCTTGCCATCTAAGGTTATGCTTGATTCATGTGTAGTATAATCCGGATCTGTTCCGGTTACCTCATATACCTTATATGTCTTTTCCACATCCAGCCCCGTAAACTCAGCAAAGGTTTCTGTTGCAGCAATAGTCTTTGCTTCAACTAAGGTTTCTGTTCCGCCGTTTACAGAGTAAAGTGCTATCGTTACAGGCTTTTTCTTTGAGGAATCCGTAATCGCACTTCCCGACACATCCTTGAAAACTTTATTTACCTTTAATTTTCCGGTTTTTTCGGTATTTGTAACAGTAACGCTCGGTGATGTGTGGGTATCATCAAGAGTAATATTATTACCTTGACCATTTATTATATACTTTTCTATATTTGAAGTATATAGTATTATTCTGCCAGTCTCATCTGTTTCATATACCCTGTAGGTTCCATAAGGAATATTTTCCCATGTAACAGTTTGTTCTGCACCTGCTGATGTTCCGGTTAAATTATCAATCTTTTTAATATAATCTGTAATCGGGTCAAAAGCTTCATCTTTATTTTCGTTGTCAACCTTATAAAGTGTCAGATAGAATGTATCAGTTTTTCCGTTTTGTGAAACAAACTTCTTTGTAGCTGATATGGTGCCGGTCTCGATTGTGCTATCCGGTATATCTGTCAGTTTTAAATAATAAGTGTTAATTTTTTCTAATTCTGAATTTAACGTAGCCTTATTATTTACATTATCGTATGTTATTGAAAGTTTATATGCAGTATCATCCAACTGATAATCTGACGGTGCACTTACTTCCTTTAAATATAAATCAAAGCTTGATGTTACATTTTCAATAGAATAACTTATAACTCCATTATTATCAGTAGTTAAATTACCATTGCCGCCAGTATATTCAGTCTGACATGAGCTGTCTGTATAAAGCTTATATGTTGCACCTTCAATCTTCTTGGTATTGTCTGTACTGTCAACCTTTTGAGCCAATATAGAAACACCCGGAGTATCATATACCTTAAGCTCAGTACCGGTATAATAAACCCAAACACTATTTGTCTCATCATACTTAACTTTTGTATAATCATTAGTAAGTTCAAATTCATAGTATGTTTGACTAATGTTATATCCTTCCGGTGCAACAATCTCCTTTAAAGCATAAACATCACCGGCAAAGAAAGCCCATCCAGTATTTCCGCCATCTGTAGATGTACCTGTAAATACCACGGTACCATTTTCTTGTGTTATTCCGGTAACATATGCACCTGATGGTTTATCTGCAACAGGAATATATTTATCTCCATTTTTTTTGTAAAGTTGGAAAACCGCTCCTTCCAACGGTTGGTTCATATCCCTTGCTATATACTTATTTAATTTTATGGTCAACGTATCAGCCCCACCAATCTCTGAACTAAAGGTTCGGGAGCCGGAGCTTTCGTCCGAATCATATACTGTATCTTCGGCTTTTAATGTTGCTTTATTATAATAATTTGATATAAGGTTATTACCGCTGTCATTATGCAACAACATCATTTCATAAGTAATAGTATAAGCAGTTTCATCTTTAAGTGTAAATGTTCCGGTATTACCGCTAAAATCATATGATACTCCATCAGATGGAGAAATAGTAATAGATGAATACTCAATATTCAGTCCATTATTAAATTCATCAATAAGTGTTAAATTATTTCCATTATTTAATTTCAATGCCTCAGGATTTACAGTTATTGAGTATTTAACTGTGTGTCCATCAATCGAAATCAATTTTTTGTCAAGTGCATCTTCACCATATTTGTATGTATTTGTTTGACTATCAGATACGCCGCTGAAAGTAGCTGTGTTTTCAAAGCTATAAGTTCCGTTATTTGCTATGGCACGAGTCTTTAAGGTGCTCAATGCCGTTTCATCTTTAGGAATAAGGTAATATATAATATAATAATATTTATAGTATTCACCGTCTTTTTTAGCCGGTGTAATTACAAGTTCTCCATTTTCATTTACACTATGATAACTGCCTCCGTTCTCACCTTGATACCATGCATTATCATTTCCGGCAAAAACACCACTATCCGAAGTTGTTTTTTCAGTATAAACTTTAAAAAGATCAGTATCAAAAGAATCATTTATAGTAATTCTTCCATTTGAATCAACAGTGCTTTCACTTATACCTGAAAGTCTTATTGCGTATGCAAAGTATGGATATTCTTTACCACTAATTTCAACCGTACCGTCCTTATAACCGTCTCTATCGCATATCATTTTGTCAACAGCTATAATAGGTGGTTCTACAGTTTCACTATCACTTTTAGTTACTCCATTTGCTGTTACTGATACGTTATTTGTATGCTGCTTATAATTATTATCTGTCCTTGCAGCTTCAGCCCACTCACTATTAACCTCAGTTTTTAATTTAATTGTAAGAGTTCTGTTTGTTGTATAGGAAGATAAACCTTCATTATTTTTTTCTGCATCCTTATAAAATTTTATATCAACATAATTATTGTTATCTCCTGTAATTGTGAAGTCATATCCAAAAGAAACACCTGCGGAATCCGTAATGGATAAGCTTTCAGCAATGTAATTGTCTATACAAAGAGTGCTATTCTTCCATATATTAGGAAGTGTATCTATAAGAGTTAAACTATCATACCCGTTTTTCGGAACGTTTATTGTTATAGTCCATTCAACCTCATTTGCGCCTACAGATGTAGCTGTTTTATTAACTGTTAATTTATCCGCTTCACCTATTCCGATATTTGCAGTCTCAGATGTATTTCCGTATTTGTATACGGTATTATTTTGAAGCGTTTTATCCTCAATATATGAAGAAATATCAGTTTCAGTTGTATATGTGATAATATATGAAGCCACAACATCAGTGGTTGGGACAGTATATTTCCAGCCTTTATCTCCAACTTTAGCTTCCGTCCAGCTAATATTCCTTGTTTCCGGGCTTCCTTCTTTCGGATTATAAGTTATAGATAATCCATCACCTGATAAATTCGACTTATCCAGTGCCGAGCCACCTGCTAACGCATCTGTTATATCAGTTCCTGCTAAGGAAATTAACTGCTCAGAGTTTACCGTAACAGTCCAGGTTGTTACAACCTTTCCGTCAGAAGCCTCACCAACCGAAGCCTGCTTTGAAATACTTGAATATTTAATTTTGTTGGTATTATTTGTTGTACTCGTATTATCAGTATTATCAGTATCCTCATTAGAATTAACTGTAACAGTATTAGTTTCATCTAAATATCCATCAACATCCGCACCAAGCTGCGTACTTACTTTATCGGGATCAATCTTTGCCTTATAAGTAATCGTAATCTCCTGATTATTTGTCATATTGGCAATAGTAGATGTAAATCCTTCTGACGTTATATTTAGTTGATTTTTAAAAGCTGTTAGTAAATTTTGCTGTTGTTCCCAATTATTACTATTATCTGTTAAAGTAAAATCATCATTTGTAATACCATTAAATGTCAAAACACCTCCTATGGTATCGCTTATTGTCACATTGCTGTTATTACCTTTTGATTTGATTTTCATGGAATACGTTGCAGTCTGTGTCGAAGAATCATAGCTTGAAAAGCTCTTTTCAACAGATACATTTTCATTCACATTAAAATTGTATGTTTTTGTTATATTATTACCAAAATCTACATTATGACTTCCTTCTGTTGCGGTATCCGAAAGCGTTCCGGTTAAATCCATCTGAAACCATGTAGCCGTCGACTCATTTAATTTTGAGAATAATTCATGAGTAGTATTAAAATTAAAAGTTATGCTATTACCATTGACTGTATATGCATTACTTGGTAACTCCTTGCTTTCTCCATCTACATTCATATAAATCGGTACAGTTCCATTATATGTATTTAAAGTAAACTCACTTGGAATAGTGTACGTAAAAGTATTTCCATCGTTATAGAACTGATAACTTGAACTCTCATTAAATTTAAATCTAAATGAATAAGTATCTCCTTTATCAAGTGTTGTAACTTCCGTGTTATTTTTTAATATTGCAGCCTCCGTAATAAATTTATTCAAATCATAGCTATATACATAAGTATCAGAACCGCCATCCATAAAATTATTTCCTTGAATAAAAATAAGCGATTCTTTTTCTTCTGATGCATCGCTTAATGTAGCATCACTCAAAGTAGCAACATTTACATCTACACTTTCCCCAATGGCAGACTCCTCCCCTTCAGCGTAAGCATTGTACCTTACACCGCTTCCACCACTTGGCAGAATTATAGACATAACCATAAGTAATGACAGCAGTATTGCTATCACTCTCTTTCTTGGTCTTGTTACTTTTCCCTTTAAATTTTTCATACAATAATCCTCCCTGAATCATTATTCTATATCAAAAGTATTATTTTCTTAAAATGGGCGCACTTATCCCACAATATAAATATTTTACTTTACATAATATCGAAAAAACAAGATTTTTTCAACACCTATTTTTTGTAAAATATAACGAAAAATCGTTATTTTATGCGATTTTTTGAAATATATCAATATATAGTATTTTTACAAATCATCAGAAACAACATTTAGTTGAGTTTACATAACATCTTTTATCTCAGCTCACCATATCATGCGAAGCATGATGCTGTTTGGACAGGGATGTACGCATGCCCTTGTAAACGCTTATCGCCTGTGGATGCTTAGCGTAGCCGTTTGAAACATGTGAGCACTTAGCAAATAAATATACTTTCTTCTTGCGAAGCAAGAAAAAAACATAGCACGAAATGTTTGCATTTATGCAAAAACATTTCATGCTATGTTTTTTTAATTGGTTTGCATTAGATGAAATAATATTTATAAGCTTAGTACTCCTACTTGTTTCAAAGAGTGCGAACATGCTATGCGAGTATCCACAGGCGGTAAGCGTTTACAAGGGCATGCGTGTATCAATCTGTCCAAACAGCCATCCCTCAATGTGCAAACTGTGCATTGTATAACTCACTATAGAATCCTTTCATAGCAAGAAGCTCATTATGCGAGCCTTTTTCAATTATGTTTCCATCCTTCATTACAAGAATGATATCGGCTTCTTTGATAGTCGAAAGTCTATGAGCAACCACAAAGCTGGTTCTATTCTCCATCATCTTGTTGAATGCCTTCTGAATACGAATTTCGGTTCTTGTATCAATAGATGAAGTCGCTTCATCAAGTATGAGCATAGGTGGCATAAGAAGCATAACTCTCGTTATACAAAGAAGCTGCTTTTGACCTTGAGAAAGATTTCCGCCATCCTCAGTGATGACGGTATCGTAGCCGTTAGGAAGTCTTTTTATAAAGCTGTGTGCATGAGCCTTCTTAGCAGCATCAAGCACCTCTTCATCAGTTGCATCGGGCTTGCCATAGGTAATATTGTCCCTTATAGTTCCGGATTTGAGCCAGGTTTCCTGTAGAACCATACCGTAATTATCACGCAGACTCTCGCGCGTCATATGCCTTATATCAGTACCATCAACAGCTATACTTCCGCTGTTTACATCATAAAAACGCATTAAAAGATTGATGAGCGTACTCTTGCCACATCCTGTCGGACCGACAATCGCAACTCTCATGCCGGGTTTAACCAAAAGACTTAGATTTTCGATAAGCTTCTTGTCCTTGGTGTAAGAAAAAGAAACATTATCTATGGCGATATCACCACGTGCCTCTTTTAAAACCTTTGCATCCAAAGGAACACTAACCTCGCCCGGCTCGTCTATAAGTTCAAAAACCCTTCCGGCACAGGCTATAGCATTTTGAAGTTCAGTAATAACATTGGAAATCTCATTAAAAGGCTTGGTGTACTGATTGGCATAGCTAAGAAAGCTTGTAAGGCGACCGATGCTAAGTCTGCCCTTTATAGCCGCAAATGCACCGATTATACCGACCGCAGCATATACCAATCCATTTACAAACCTTGTGGACGGATTGACAAGTGATGAATAAAAGGTTGCATTCATACTGTCATTTTCGAGTCTGTCATTTATGACAGCAAATCTTTCCAAAGCCTTATCCTCATAGCCGAAGGCCTGAACAATCTTTTGCTCTCCTATCATTTCATCAACAAGTGAAGTAAGCTCTCCACGTGATTCAGACTGACTGCGGAAAAGCTTATAGGTTCTCTTGGCAATAAATGCTGCCACAAAGAGCGATAAAGGTGTAAGCACTACAACCACAAGGGCTATGGACACATTTATATAAAGCATAAAACCAAGGGTTCCGATTATGGTAACCATTCCGGTAAAAAGCTGTGAAAAGCCCATCAAAAGTCCGTCTGCAAACTGGTCTATATCCGTTACAATTCTGCTGACTATGTCTCCGTGTGCATGTGAGTCAATATAAGAAAGCGGCATATCCGAAAGATGATTAAATGCTTCTATCCTTATATCCTTAACAACCATGTATGTTATGCGGTTATTGATTATGCTCATAATCCATTGGGAAACCGCAGTGATTGCTATAACTATGAGAAATCTGACAATAATATTCCTGATACCGTCAAAATCGACCTTGCCCGGTTCAACTATGAGATTGATGGCATCACCGGTAAGAATAGGTGCATAAAGTGTAGCAATCACGGATATAAATGCGCATACAAACGAAAGTACAACCCAAAATGTGTACCTTTTTATGTGCTGCATAATTCTTTTTAAAATCCATAAATTACTCTTATTCATTATGAAGCCACCTCCCTATTTTGAGAGTTATAAATCTCCTTATATACCTCACAGGAGGAAATGAGTTCATCATGAGTACCCAGTCCTACAACCTTTCCGTCATCAAGCACTACTATCTTGTCGGCATACATTATTGACGAAGCTCTCTGTGATACCATAAAAACCGTAGAGTCTTTGATTTTTTCTTTAATTGCCATACGAAGTGCAGAGTCGGTTGCAAAATCAAGAGCTGATGAAGAATCATCAAGTATAAGTATCTCCGGATTCTTCACAAGAGCTCTGGCTATGGTCAGCCTCTGCTTTTGACCGCCGGAAAGATTCTTCGCTCCGCGATTTAGCTTAAAGCCTATACCACCCTCTTTTTCATCCACAAAGTCCTTTGCCTGTGCTATATCAAGTGCCAACTCAATATCTTCTCTTGTTGCATCCGTCTTACCCCATTTGATATTATCTTCAATGGTTCCGCTGAATAAAACCGCCTTTTGCGGTACAACGCCTATCTTATCAATCAATTTTTCCTTTGGATAATCCTTTACATCAATTCCGTCTATAAGTACCTTACCCTCAGTGCAATCATAAAATCTCGGAATCAGATTTACGAAGGAGGATTTACCCGAACCGGTACCTCCTATGATACCTATGGTTTCACCCTTATTTACCTTAAGATTAATTCCTTCCACGGAAGGCTCCTTGGAATGCTTGTAGGTAAGTCCTGCATTTACAAATTCAACCTTAGGAGCTATATCCTTATCTCCTTCGTTAGTTTCTGTATGTTGAATTTTCCATAAGTCATTACCTATATCCTCATGAGCCTTAAAGGTCTGACTGCTCTTTGTATCAAACACATCATTTATACGCTTTGCACAGGCAACAGCCTTTGTTTCGGTTATTATGAGATTGGCTAACTTAACAAGCTCAACAAGTATCTGTGACATATAATTAACAAGCGCATAAACCGAACCCTGAAGGATAAAGCCTCCTTCAACACGCTCGCCACCCTTCCAGATAAGAAAAGCAATAGAAAGATTTATTACAACATAAGTAAGAGGATTTAAAAATGAATTGATTCTTCCTACAAATATCTGTCCCTTTGCCAATTCCTTTGTAACCTCACCAAATTCATTTTTTTCATGTACTTCCTGATTAAAGGCACGAATCACTCTGACACCCGAAAGATTTTCACGTGTCTTAAGTGTAACCCTGTCAAGCTTTTGCTGAACCCTTTTATAAAGAGGTATAGATATGAACATTATGCCAAATACAATAAGAATCAGCACAGGTAATGTTATGAGAAAAACAAGTGCTGCATGTGAATCAACCGTAAATGCCATTATTGTAGCTCCAAATACAATAAACGGTGAGCGCATAAAAAGTCTTAAAAACATATTTATGCCGGTCTGAACCTGATTGATATCACTTGTCATACGCGTAACAAGCGTTGAAGCCCCTATCTCGTCAATTTCGGTATAAGAAAGTGTCTCAATATGTGCAAATAAATCATATCTCATTTCCTTACCAATTCTCATGGCAACCTTTGCGGAAAAATACTGAGCCGTTATAGAGCATACAAGTCCGATTATTCCAAGTGCTATAAGTAAAAGCCCCATTTTATATATATAAGGCTTGTCATTATTATTTATACCTTTATCAATTATTGCAGCCATTACAAGCGGAACCAAAAGCTCAAAGCTCGCTTCAAGCATCTTGAAAAGTGGTGCAAGAACAGATTTCAATTTATAATTTTTAAAGTATCCAAGTAATCGTTTCATAGCATAAACCTTTTCTCTTTCAAATTACAATAACGCCATTATACACCACTTTTTATAAGTTGTCACTCATTTAGTAGGTCGTTTATTTGCTGAAAATATGCCTTGACAATTATATATATATTATGCAAAATATTAGTTGATTTAAGGATTTAAATATAAAGAAAGAATGAGGACTATTTATATGAGTGAAAACATAAATGATAATGAAGAATTTGATGAGCCAACCGTATCAATGACTCTTGAAGACGGTACTGAGCTTGAATGTGATGTAATCGCTATCTTTCCTGTAGATGACAGAGATTATATAGCCCTGCTTCCAAATAAGCCTGTAGAAGGCTATGAGGAAAATGAAGTATTCTTATACCGCTATAAAGAGCTTGATGGCGATGATATCGAGCTTGCACAGATAGAAACCGAAGAAGAATACGAAGCAGTTGCCGATGCTTTTGATGAGCTCCTTGATGAAGAAGAATTTAACAGCTTTGAAGAATAAAATATAATCCCCATCAAAATAGATTTTGATGGGGATTGTTTTTTTTTAAATTTGATGTCTCACAACCTTATATTCGTCTCCGTCCTTATAATATGAACACTCCTTAAAATTACCCGACACCAGTCTTCCGTAGTCATCCTCATCCATATTTACATCACAATAATACTCTTCATATTCTTCATCATATGCAAAATATGCACATGTATCACAACTTGTCTGCATAGATTATAACACCACCTTGTCTTATTCATCACAAGTATATTTTAGCGGAATTCCGTAGGTGGTTTCGTATATTTCCTTCCATACGGCATAGTTTTTATCCATCATTTCCTTTACATTGGCTGCACGGCTCTTGTCCGGATCCGGATAAATAGGCTCGGATACATGGATAGTGTATTCCTGAACAGGAAGTCCTCCCTCACCCGGTACGTTACTGTCCTCCATGGTTATAAAGCAAGGAAGAACAGGGACATTATTTTTAGCTGCAAAGGTATATCCGCCCTTCTTTAAAGGCTTTGGCTTTCTGTAGTTCCACCACATACTCTGCTCAGGATAAATAAGTATGAAATGTCCCTTTTGGAGTATTGTATCCACAGCCTTTATAAACTTCTTCATGGTCTCCTTATTTGAGCTTAAAGGAAGCGTGTTACAGTTACGCATCAAAAGACCGTAAAAGCCTGGGAAGCTGGTATAGTTTCCCTCACGTATAATTCTAAAGAATTTACGTCTTCTCTGTCTTGATTTTTCGTATGTTATATGCATGGCAAAGCTGTCCATGGCATTGAAATGGTTACAGGTAATAATTGCACCGCTCTTTAGATTTCTGTAGTTTTCTATACCTTTTATTTCTTTTATGATAAATTGCTTTTTCCTTATCATAGTATTGAGAAACCACCTTGCAAGCCTGAAAGCATATCTGGTTCTCATACGATTGGACATATTTTTTCTTAGATAGTCAACCTCATCAGGCATAAGCTCTCTTCCCGGTGGATCATCCTCCACATCCTCGTCAAATCTGCCTTCCTTTTCGTACTGCTCTATCTTCTTTATAATGTCCTGTCTGGTTATCTTCGGCTGGTCGATACCAAGATATTTATGGAGATAATTATCCTCCCTTTGCATCTCATCTATAGCAATATGCTCAAGTCTTTCTCCGACCTCATCAAAGGCTTTATTGTCTGCTGCCGTACGTTCATCATATTCCTTTTTGAGCATAGGATAAAACATGGTTTCTTTGGAAATGTCCCAATACACCTTAGAATTTCTTATATCCTTACTATGCCAAGGCTTGACTGCATAAGCATAATGAATTATTCCTATATCATCTAAATTTCTGTCCACCGGGTCTGATGTCTGGTAATTCCATCTTTTATCAATCCAGAGTATCTTATCCTGACATATAATATTGAGATAATCCTCATCCTGAGTTACAACAAAGGTATACTGATTTATTAAATCCACAAACTTCTGTAAAATGTTCTGTCTTCTAAACTGCCTGCTGTTTATAACCAAAACTCCGGCATTAAAATAAGCCATTCTGCTTATACCAAGTACCTGCTCAACATAGCTTCCGAATATTTCATGATTTACCATAACCTGCTCATTTGCAGCACCTACATAGTTTTTTCCAAGCTCATACTGATAAAGCTTCGCAACATCATCCAAAATAATAATATCCGCATCCAGATAAAGCACCTTATCATACTGCGGAAACATATCCGCTATGAACATTCTGTAGTAGGTAGTATACGAATAATAATCTCTTATGGATAGCTTTTTTCTTATCTTTTCAATTCTTTTTGTTACATTTTCAAAGCTTATGGAAACATTTTCAGTCTCCATCTCCTTGATTCTGTCCTGATTTTGATTGGTTATATCCTCATGAAGAATATGTATGTTGTACTGATTTTCAGGATTTGTATTATTTATAAGTGATTTAAGACAAGCCGCAAAATATTTAACATACTTATCATCAATCGCAAAAAAAACAGGTATCAAATTGCTCTTTCTCATCAACCTTCTGTCTGCCAAATTAAATCTGCTCATGTTCCAATTTCTCCTTCCAATCCAAATATTCGTCCAAAATATCATCAAATTGGTTATATCTAAAAACCTTTTTCATTCTGTCTATATGCCACTGCTTTACATTTTCCGTGTGTGGATACGGAAGATAAAATAGTCTCTTTGAAAAATGTCTTACCACAGTTGATTTATGCAAAAACTTCTGGTCATTAAACTTCTGCGGAAGCATCTTTTTTCTCGTGGTACTTCTGATAATCGCACTCTGATCCGCAAATGTAAGCTTCTTAAGCTTTATAAGCTCCCTTGCCTTCTCGAACAGTCTTGTTTCCCTGCATTTTTTCATGTTAAACAAAAGCACGCCTGCATTTATATAATTGGGATATATGAGATATTTTCCATAATGATCCCTCGCTGCCGCATACTCGTAATCCGAAATATCATGCTTGTATAAAAGCTCGATATCCCTGTTAAACATGATATCCGCGTCAAGATACAAAATTTTATCCGGTATGTCGGGAAGCATATCCATAAAAAGCCTTATAAGTGTATACGGCGAACAATAGCACTGCTCATTTGGACTGCCCGCAAATTCCCTGTTATAAATATCTGTCACATCTATGCATTTTATCTCATTATCGGAATTGTATTTTTTAGCCGCCCGGCTAAGTATATCTATCTGACGTTTGGTGATTGGAGTGTATTCCTCCCTGATAAAGGAAACATCCATTGTGAGTATATAAAAATTAAATGGTTCTTTAACCTTGGTACGCTTTAAAATTGAAAGCATACTTGTCATAACTCCGTCAAAAACCTTATAATTACCTGCATATAGTATATTCATAATTAACCCTTTTTTATATATCGAACCTTTTCAAATGTATTATTTCCACTTCGCTTAACCATTATATCATACACACTGTCCCTAAGTCTCTTTCTGCTTTCAACAACCGAAATGTTTTCCTCCGGATAAAACGGTCCGTCTACATAAGTAACCATCCTTATACCGCCAAAGAGGAATCTTTTTTGATAGGTATTGGTAAAGCAAAAAACAGGAGTTTTATATTTTACCGGATAACCAAAGGATTTATCCGTAAATGGTCTTATATGTGTATAAAACGGCCATATATGAGCCTCAGGATATATGGTTATGCAATCCTTTACCTTACATACACGCCTTTCAAGAGACTTCATAAAATTAATCATAGCCTTTTTATCATCCGGCAGCGGAATTGCACCAAGGCATGGTGTAACATGTCCGAATACCGGCATAGAAACATTATCGGGATGAACAATAACCGAAACATTTTTAGGCATACATATCATGGACGGTATAAGCGCATCGGCGCCCGCATTGGTATGATTGCCATATAAGAAAAAGCCTTTATCCTCTTTTTTCTTTAAATACTCTTTAATTATTTTTCTGTTTACTATCCTATGTCCGTAAACAAGCTTAAGATATAAAAATGCAACAGGCTTTGCAATTATTCCATAGATGATAAATCTTGCTATCCTTCTTCCGACACCGCCATCATAATCATAGCTTTCATCTATCCTTCTGGCAGTAATTTTTGCCTTTGCAAATTCATCCTCTAATTCATTTTCATAATATATAACTTTTCTTTTTTCCATAAAATTAACTAAATTGCATACTCCATTCCAAGAGTAAGAGCCTTCATGTTCATTTCCAAAAACTCCGGCTTAAGCTTATCTTTAAGAACCTTTTTTACAGACTCTTCCGAAAGCTCTGCGGCTCCTGTCTTTATAATTGTACCCACCAAAGCCACATTTACAACCTTGGAGGAGCCACATTCCTCACATATTTTATTGCCGTCGACAACTATAACCCTTTCAACCTTTGACTTTATATAATCAATCATCTTACGGCTGTCATACTCGATTCCGGCAAGGGAAGCAGTTACCGGACATATGGGATTATCGCAGACGATAACTATCCCCTCCGGTTTTAGATACGGAAGATTTCTTACTGCCTCTCCCGGCTCAAATGCTATAAGTATATCTGCCTTTTTTAACGGTACAAGAGGTGAACAATCCTTGCTGTCAATCCTTACATGGCTGACAACACATCCTCCTCTTTGTGCCATACCGATGGTCTCGGCAGTCCTTGCAAACTTTCCTTCCTCCATAGCTGCCTGTGCAAGTATTCTTGAGGCAAGCACAGTACCCTGTCCGCCGACACCGCAAAGTAATAAGCTCTTCATACTACGCTTCCTCCTTTATACATTTTACAGGACATACGGTTTTGCAAAGTCCGCAATCCGTACATAATGCCTTATCTATACAAGCCCTGCCATCCTTCATATAAAGTGCGGGACAGCCAAGCTCATTTATACATTTCTTACAGCCTATACATTTATCCCTGTCAACCTCAGCCGACTTCTTTGTCTTTACTATAGCGACACATGGTGACTTAAATATAATCGCCTTAACTCCCGGTAAATCGGCAAGCTCCTTAACAGCATTTATTGCCTCCTCCTGATTAAGCGGGTCAACTGTTACAACCTTTGTTAATCCGATTGCTTCTAGCACCTTAGGTATACTTATGGCATTGGATACATCGCCCATCATAGTCTTGCCTATACCCGGATGCGGCTGATGTCCGGTCATGGCTGTAGTTGAATTATCAAGCACGCATACTACAATATTGGCCTTATTATATACACCGTTTATAACTCCGGTAATTCCCGAAGCAAAAAATGTGGAATCTCCGACAAATGCAAATTTAACACTTCTGTCATCCTTATCAAACTCAGCATAATCAAGCCCCTCGGCTATGGTTATACCTGCGCCCATACATAGACAGGTATCCGTCATATCAAGCGGTGCGGCATTGCCGAGAGTATAACAGCCTATATCTCCGCAGAAAATCGCTTTTCTTCCCTTCATAGCCTGCTTTACCGCATAAAATGATGCCCTGTGAGGACAGCCTGCGCAAAGCACCGGAGGTCTGCCCGGTATATCAGGCAAATCCTTAAATCTTTCCTGTGATTCCGTGTATTCCTTACCTGTAAGCCCGGCAAGGATCTTTGTTATACTTACAACACCAAGCTCACCTGCATTAGGTACATCCATCGTTCTCTTACCCAGTATCTCAAGCTTAATATTATGCTTTCCTAAGAGGTATGTAAATGCATCCTCGATAACAGGGTCAAGCTCCTCAAAGCATATAAGCTTATCTATACTGTTTATAAATTCAAGTGCTGCGTCCTCCGGAAACGGATACGGTGTTCCGACATTAAATATACTGAATATATCTTTATTTTCATCCAAATCATTTACAGCTTCACACACATACGCACGACTTACACCGCCACAGGCAATTCCTATCCTGCCTGTGCCTGTAATAAAATTGTACTTTAACTTTGAGAATTCCTTCGCAAGCTCTACCTCTCTTGCCTCAAGCTTCTTCTTACTCTCATAAGAAAGCTTTGGAAATATAACCCATCTTGAAGTATCCTTGATAAATCCCTCTCCCTCTGTCGGTTCAGGAAATTCTCCCACATCAATGGTTGCACAGCTGTGGCAAACCCTTGTGGTTGCTCTAAAGAAAACAGGCATACCATACTTTTCGGAATAAGCAAATGCATCTTGTATCATTTCATATGCTTCCTCCGGTGTGGCAGGATCAAATACCGGAATCTTTGCATATTTGCCAAAATGCCTTGTGTCCTGCTCGGTTTGTGAGGATATAGGCCCCGGATCATCAGCTACATATACAACCATTCCGCCCTTTACACCTACATAATTAAGGCTCATAAGCGGATCAGAAGCAACATTTAATCCGACCTGCTTCATGGTAACTATTGAGCGTGCTCCCGTGTACGCTGCTCCCGCAGCTACCTCAAGGGCAGACTTTTCATTGGTAGACCACTCCACATGTATCTTGCCCGGATTTCTCTTTGCTATGGTTTCCAAAACCTCTGTGGATGGTGTGCCCGGATAACCGGCAACCACCTTAACTCCTGCCATAATCGCACCAAGCGCTATGGCTTCATTTCCCATTAATAATTCTTTCATTTTTAATCATGTCCTTTTGTGTAAATCGTTTTGAATTCTATCTTATAAAATTTTAATATTATAACTTTATGAAAATTGTCAATTATCTTCTATTATTTTTTTATGTAATCCCCGCTGCTTCCTTGGCAAGTTTGTCGGCTTCCTCGTTTCCTTCTATACCAGAGTGTCCCTTAACCTTGATAAAATTAAGTTTGATTTTATCCTTGATGCTCTGCATGTATTCATAGTAAGCAACAGTTCCCTTTTTATTTCTCTTCCACGCTCCGGTTGCCCACATCTCTATGCCCATGTAATCATAGTATATATCAAGCTCTTTAACACCCTTTTCTATAGCAAGCTTAACTGCTGCCGCAGAACCTTCTATCTCGCCGGCTACATTTCTCATGGCTGCCATCTCTTCATCATTGCCCGAACCCTGAACGATAATTTTCTCATTATCTATAACAAGAAATCCTCCGTATCCATATATATTTGTAGCAACATTAAATGAACCGTCCACAAAGGCATAACAGGCTGATTTATCGCTCAAAGAAATGTTATTATCTTCTGATTTATCATTTGATTTATCATTTGACGGGTTATCGTTTTCAACCTCTTTCAACTTTTCCCTATCGAACTTTACCCCTGCAAAAGTTTCCGCTTCTTCAACGGTTTTAAAGCTCTTATATAATGCACCCGGAAACCCGTTTACATTGTCCTTACACTCGTCCCATGTAAGATAAATTCCCGGAGTTTTACCTACCTTTACAGCATAATATTTTGCCATATAATCACCCTGATTTTTATATTGTTTTATAACAGCACATAACTATTAGTCATTATACCCAATTTACGTTTTACGGTCAAGAAAGGGAATAAATACTTGGAAAATACAATAAACAAATATTTTAAAATGAATTTTTTATTATTTTGCTAATTCAAAAAACATTTTCTTCTTTCATAAAATCCATTAAGTTAACATGCTTAATACCATTGCGTTCCTGAAGCAGATAGTCTGTTGTTATCACGTATTTAGGATAATTGTCTTTTATCTTTTCAAGAACTCGAAATTCTCTGTCTTCGGTATCCTTGCTCAATGCAATAGTATATGCCACTTGAACATAAGAATAATCCATTGCTTTATTTCGTAAAATAAAATCACATTCCAGCTTACCAATTTTTCCAGCACTAACTTCACTACCCATACTTCTCGTATAAAAATACACTAAATTCTCCAGAACAGGACCGTAATTAATTCTGTTATCAGTATTTAAAGCATAATAAAAACTCAAATCTCCCAGATAATATTTTTTCTCACCTGATAGAGATCTTCTGGATTTTAAATCAAATCTGTTGCATTCATATAATATTTTTGCATCAATCAATGCTTTAATATAGACTGTAACTGTTTGTCGGCTAATAATCTGACCATTTTTTCTTAAATCTTCATATATATTTTTTATACTGACTGTCGACCCAAAATTATTTATAATATACTGCCTAACTGTTTCAAAGGACTCTCTATTTCTTATTTTTACACGTTTTCGGATATCCTTTTCAAATATTTCATCTACTACGCTCTTTGTATAACTTCTTTTATCTTCCAAGCCATCAATTCTTACCGTTCGCGGAAAACCACCCTCAAGAATAAAATTTCGAAGCTCAATTGCAGGATTTGAATCTAATTGATAACCATAAAACACTTTCATTTGTTCATATTCTTCGAAAGTTAATGTATAGATTTCAAATTCAATATAACGCCCTGTTAGTTTTGTTATCAATTCACCACTCAACAGATAAGAATTAGAACCTGTAATAAAAATTGAACAATTACCGTCCTCACGAAATCCATTTATAACTTCTTCAAATCCTTTTACGTTTTGTATTTCATCAATAAAAATATAATTCAAGCCTTCTTTTTGTATTCTCTGATCAATTACCTGTTCTAATTGATCTGCCGTTTTTACCTTTCTATATTCCCTAATATCCAAATTAATAAATATAATATTACTTTCCGGTACATTAGAGTTTCGCAACTCATCTGCTATCATTTCCATCATACTTGATTTGCCACATCTTCTAACACCCGTAATAACTTTTATAATATCCTCGCTATGGTAGAATCCTCTTATTTTTTTTAAATACTTTTCTCTTACAAATAATTTCATTTTATAACTCACCTTCCTTATTTGTACGTTTATAATAACTCAAATAAGTAAAAAACGCAAGTTAACGTTACAAATATTTAATTTTTTTCAAAAATTGTAACGTTAACTTGTGTTTTTATTGTTGTAATTTTATATATTTTATTCTTTATAATATATTATTCAGATATATCCGACCAATAAGAATTACCATCCTTATCAAATATATTAAATACGTATTTAATAGTATTCTTATTATTTAAAGGAACAGTTTTTACACTAATTTCACCGTTTATTGCAAAGCCTACATATGCCTCCGACATTCCTTCCCATTTATCAAACGGCAGTATATTGCCATTCTCGTCATAGGCTATGTTTCTCATAAAGGCAAACGGATGAATTACCGTACCGTCTTTAAATTTATATTCGGTCATTATATATTCCCCGTCCTTATTACGAAGATTTGTACCAACAATTACAGGATTACCGTAATCAAGGTCTGTCTTTACTTCAAGCTTTATCCAGTCGGTCTTAAAAGACTCCCCTGACAAATCATCTATATAAAGAGTAATCTCATATATATAATAATCTGTACCGATTTCCTTTTGAACAGCCGTACATTCACTTTCCTGACCGGAGGAATCCATGATTATAAACTGTTTTTCCGGAAGACTTGCCCGCAATATATTTTCAACAGTGTCCATATCCTTTGAATTCATCTTATCCTTTTTAACATCATAGGTGTCAAGCTTCATAACATATGAACCGTTTTTCTCATCCACACATTCCCAAACTGATAATTTACCTTTCTCAATTATCATCTCACTTCCGTCCGGAAGCTTTATTATACATTCTTTTTCAGCCACAAAAGGTATAATAGTCTGTACATCCTCCTTTAAATTATCGGAGGTATATGTATTTTTTACGCTGTCCATTTTATTTTTATTTATCTTGCTTTTTATAAAAAGGATAGAACCAAGCAAAAGTATTATAAATACTACACCGGCTATAATCATAGCCGCAAGTCTTTGTTTAGCCCTCTTAAGCCTCGTCTTAACTGTATTTTCATTCATATCAAGAAGGTCAGCAATCTCCTTAATCGAATAATCCTCATAGTAATATAAAAGAACTACCTCACGATACTTTGCCGGAAGCTTTTTTATCTTAAAATATATGTCGTCCTCCGAAAGCCTGTCCCATTCTTCACAGGCAGCCTTTTCAATGTAACTTATATCTCCGACAGATGTTTCATACTGTCTGTATGCCTTTCTTGCCTTTGAATGGCACTCATTTACAGTAACTCTTATAAGCCAGGCCTTAAGATGTTCCTCACTGTTTATATGTTCCTCATTGCAAAACAGCTTAAGAAATACATCCTGAAATATATCCTCGGCATCCTGCATCGTCTGCGTATTAAGCCTGGCAAGATTACATACCAGCTCGCCGTATTTTTTAATTGCTTCCTCAGTTGTGAATTGATAATCGTTATGCTCGTTCATATAGTCACTCTTTTGATTTATTTTAGTTGTACTATTTAGCCCTTTAGCTTAAGTAAAAGCTCGTAAAGCTCCTTATAATCATTTATTCCCTTATAAATTCTTACAATATCTTCTCTTTCAAAATTATTCTGTCCGTTAGGCAGATAGGAATATGTCATTTTAATACAGTTTGATTTCCTTGAAAGCTCTTTAATGCTAAATATTCTTTTTCCGTAATAATCTTCAGCTCCATTAGCAATGATATTTTCAAATATTTGTCGCTTATCAATCTCTCTTAATAACAGCCTTTGCATTGTATATTGACGTTTTAAAGAAGCATTAAGAGAAAAATATCCTCCTTTTGCCGGATAAATCTTATAATCCATCAAATTAAATCCTGCAAGAAAGCTGTCATCATTTACATCATAGATATAAAGCCCCTTTGCCTGATTATATGTAATCGCAAGAGTTGAGTACATGGTATCAGAGGATTTAATCCACTGCACAATAAATGAAATTATAACATATACAATGGCTGTTACAGCCCAGGCAAGAAAATATCCGGTATCTTCTTCATTTATCTGCTTGGAAGTATATAGTCCCAGAATTCCTATGCCCAATATCATCAGTGCACTAATTAATGTAACTATTGTTTCACTCCCTTTTGTTCTTGGGTGACTCTTATATTTAAAAATCATTTGCTTTCTCCTTTATTTATATATTTTCTCTTATGTTTTTCTATGGCATGTATTCAATATTTATATATTTTAATTTCCCACTGATAAATTCAAATTTGTAGCTGCATGCACGAATATATATTTCCGATTGATTTTCATATTCTAATTGATCAACATATCTTCCATCTTCAAAATCAGTATGCTTTTCATTTGTTGGTTCACCGGAATTCTCCTTTAATTCCTCCATTGTCATATCCGTAGGAAAATTAAAGGTTAAAATATTAGGTTCTTCATCCTCTTTTACAGGAAGATAAACATAATTAATATAACATTCTGATATTGGCTTATTTTCTTCTGTATCGTTAAATGCAAACACCTGCGCAGTATAATATTCTCCCAATCTTATCCTGAATCCCTGTGACTTATAATCAGGATTCAGATTATTACCTGCATTTGTCAAATCATTTTCATCAAAAGGTACTCCATCATCTATCATTTCCTGAAGCGTGGTTTTACCAAGTACATATTTCTTATCATTTATGTAAAAACACATCTCGTTAAAATCAACGTATTTTCCGGATTTTTCCGATATATTTTCAACATCATTATCGCTTGTCTCTGAAGTTTCTTCTGTGTTTTCTTCTGTGTTTTCTTCTGTGTTTTCTTCTGTGTTTTCTTCTGAAACCTCTTCGGATAATTCTTCTTCGTTTTCCTTTGGCACATCCTCAGTATCATCTGTTGCCCCGGTATCCTTGCTTTCAGTTATAATTTCTGTAGTCTGCTTTGGTACAGTATTATCAACTGAATCTTCTTTCTTACCACAAGCTGTAAAACAAAAAGTCATACAAATTGCTGTGATAATACAAATAAACTTTTTCTTTAACATATCATTATTCTCCTTTTGTCTTTCCGGCAAGTCTGCATATTATAATGTTTCAATTAACTATGCCCTAAAATTTATCCAAAAGTAAAACGTTTTTAAACTTAAAAAAGTTTCAAAAAATTTTTTGAAACTTTTTCATGTTATCATTTATTCCCATCAAAAACTTCAAAAACGGTATTCTTATACAAATCTCCGAGCAGATAAATGTCGCCAAATATGCTAATATAACAGGAACAAAATACAGCAATACCATATTGTTTATGAGTACATCAGAAAACCAATATTGAAACAAAACAACCCACACAAAGTGAATACTGAAGAAAAGAAAGGACCGTGATGACAGATATTTTGACACCTTACCATGAAAATCAAATTTCTTTTTACCTATACCAATCAAAGCAAAAATCATAAACCATTCGGTAAATGCTTTTGCAATCGTATTTAGAAGTCCATAATCCTTTCCCGACCATATGAACATATATACATCTATAATCCCTGCAAAAAGACCGATTAACAAAGTAATAAATCTGTATTTCTCTGCTTTTTCTATAACCTTGTCGTTTGACAGAATATAATAACCTATCAAAAATATATAAAGATACTCCGCAAAGCTCTTTCCGCCCACCGCGAGCAGATCATAAAAAAGCGGAAGCGGCACAACAAAAAGACATATTACAAGGAATGGAATATTCCTATTGCTATTCTTATTCCTGCCAATCCGATTTACTAACGCAACTATTCCTAAACCAACAAGTGATATTATAAAAAGAAAATAAAGAAACCAGAACTGACCTACCCCGAAGCCACCGTCAAATCCCGATAAGTCTGTCCACTTGGTAAAGAATACTTTATAATGCTCGAAAAAGCTTCCATCATAACCAAAATTTGTCTTATCTCCTATGTATGCCATAATCGGGCAAAAGAAAACAGTTCCAAACACAAAAGGAATCAGAAGTCTCTTTATTCTCTCCATAATAAACTGACTGTATGAACGCTTCTTAAGTGCATATCTTGTACTCATTCCCGCCAGCAAAAACATAATCGGCATATAAAACGGACTAAGAAAAACCACAATACTGCTTATAGCCTTATTGGGTTCAAATACTATATAATTCAATTCTCCCCACGTATTAAACGCCTGCGCAGCATGATACGGAACCAGAAGAAGAATCACCATCCATCTTAAATTATCAATAAAGTGTTTTCTCAATTATTTAGTACTCCTATTTAATATGACACAGGGACAGGCACCTTATCACACATACCTGTCCCCATAAAATACATTATTACTCTATAATTCCAACAACCTCACCTATATACATATCATGAGGTGCATCCCCTGAATATAAGCTTTCGGCAATTTCTTCCGGCATATTCGCTACCGATAACTCCTGCTTAAAAAGCTTCTTACATACAAGAGTTACCTCTGCTTCTTCAAAGCTGACGGAAGCATCCAGCTCTTTGGCAGTAAGTCCTGAATCATTTATCTTATCTATGTCCCTGCCTGATTTTGAACCGAGCACACCAAGCACTCTTTTATACTCTTCCGGGAAAAAGCTTATTGTAAAATATTCATTATTATCCATAAAGTCATGTGTATATCTTGAGGTTCTTACATACACTGTTGCCACAGGCTTATTCCATAAGGTTCCGAGTCCGCCCCAGCTTATCGTCATCATATTGAAGCTTTCCTTGTTGCCTGCCGTAAGAAGCGCCCACTTCTTATCAAATGTCTTAAAAATATCTGTTTTGAATTCCATTTTTTTCTCTTCCTTTCTTCTTTACTATTTCTAAATTCTTAACGGCTACTATAAGTGACTTTTTCCCCTTTTCTGTTAGCCGGTATTAGCTTATTCTTCTTGTTTTTCTCTTATACGGCTATAAATTCGGGCTTTTTCCTTTCTCCTGTTAGCCAGTTTCAGCTTATTCTTCTTATTTTTTCTCTTATATGGCTATAAATTCGGGCTTTTTCCTTTCTCCTGTTAGCCAGTTTCAGCTTATTCTTCTTATTTTTTCTCTTATATGGCTATAAATTCGGGCTTTTTTCTTTCATCCGTTAGCCAGTTTCAGCTTATTCTTCTTGTTTTTTCTCTTATACGGCTATAAATTCATGTCTTTTTCTTTCTCCTGTTAGTCAAGTCCAAATTTGTGTGTAAATTCATCCTTTCAGTTAAAAGTATATACTTAAGCTACAAATGAGTTGTGAAGCTTATGTTGGATAAGCCCTTG
>CADAKQ010000020.1 GCA_902788555.1 uncultured Lachnospiraceae bacterium | reverse complement strand
ATGTTTTTTCATCCTGCCAAGATGAACACTCTAATCATACATCAGAGGTTTCTTTTTTTCTATTGACATTATTTCTGAATTACAGGAATGCTCCTTTTTGTGTCATGGGGACAGGGCTGTTGTGCCACAGGGACAGACACCTTGTCACATTTTTAATGTGACACCGTGCTGTCCCGTCAGCACATATAATCAGTCCTCACTGTAATGATATTTTTTCAATCTTCTTCCTGTAACTATACAAAGAATACTTCCTGTAACTCCGAGTATAAACATCATGAGTGC
This sequence comes from uncultured Lachnospiraceae bacterium, assembly GCA_902788555.1. Classification (GTDB taxonomy): domain Bacteria; phylum Bacillota; class Clostridia; order Lachnospirales; family Lachnospiraceae; genus Coprococcus_C. The sequence continues at coordinate 86,982 of CADAKQ010000020.1, read as the reverse complement.
CGCTCCCGAACCTTTTCCGCTACCAAAAAGCATCGTCAATACCTTTGAATAGCTATGGCTATCCATAAATGGCTCGCACACACGATCCACCATCGCGCCACCTATGAAAAGCCCTATCGGTATCGTAAAAAACTGAAGCGTATTTCTGCAAGCATATACTCTTCCCTGCAGGTCAACCGGGATTACATTTCTAAGTATAACGTCAAGATTTGCGCTCATAACCGGAACTAAAATCCAACCTATCACCTGTCCGATACACCAGACAACCGGTTCTCTTGCAAATGCCAAAATAAAATTCTCGCTTCCGAGGGAAATGAGCATCGTCACATATACAACTCTTACCCTGTCCTTCGGCTTTGGCAATGCAGACACCATCAGACTTCCGATAATCATCGCCACACCTGCTGCAGAGGTCACAACTCCCAGCACATTTGATCCGCCCTTGGGATTTGGTATAACATATCCCGGAAGCGTCGCATTAAATGCTGAGGATATCAGATTGACACCCGACATAAATAAAATCAGTATCAGCACCATCGGCGTTTTCTTTAAAAATTCCAAGCCTTCCTTTACCAGCTTTAAAGTGCTTTCTTTAGCTTTTCCGATATCCTCCGGAATTTTGATAAATCCCGCCAAAGCTATAAATGCAACAACAAAGCTAATAAGATCAACCGCAATTACCAAATCCAAGCCCGCAAATGAATATAACGCTGCAGCTATCAATGGATTAAGTACCGATATCACCGATCTTGACAAAGACTTCAGTCCGCTTGTCTTTTGATAATAATCCTTTGGAACAATCAATGTCATCGTGACTTCAGACGCAGGCTGTTGAACTGTATTCATAAGTCCCGAGATAACATTAACCAGATACAGATGCCATATTAAAAGGCTGTCCGTCTTGTAAAGAACAAATAAGACCACCGTACACATCGCCGCAAGTGTATCACACACAAGCATCGTCTTTTTCTTGTTAAAACGATCCGTCAACGCACCTGCAAATATACTCATAACCACATACGGCGCATAAGAGCAAATAGTGAGTGCTGCCGTACTTAAGGCTGACCCTGTCTTCTCATACAGCCACAGCGTAAGTGCAAATGCAGTAATACTGCTTCCCAGCTGCGACAGACTCTGCGAACTCCAAAGGATGTAAAAATCCCGTAAAACATTTTCTTTTTTATTCTTCATATCTTTGCTCCTCTTTTCTTATATTTTTTCAAGAAGCAAAGCTTGAGGATATACGGATTTTCAATTTTCCTAAATCCATTCCTCCATACAGTCTCCTCAAACTCTGCATGGAGCTAAAGCAATGCAAAGAATCATATTTCTCTCTCCTTATGTAAGTCATACTTTTGTCATGCGTATGCCTAAAAGAAACGCGTAAATGCCGACTACGTCGGCGCTTTGTTTTCGCTTATACTCGTTATTATATCACATCTCATTTAATTCACATACCATAATAAATTCTTCTTCATTTTCATCTACTGTTTTAAATCCAAGCTTCTCATACATTCTCACTGCATAATTAGCTTTTTGAACGGCAAGAGACGCTTTCTTATACCCTTCATTCTTCAAATGCCTGAGCATCCTGTCCATCAACGCTGTTCCTATCCCCATCCCGCGATATTCCTTATACAGTGATATTGCAAATGATGGTGTGTCATCATCTATGTGCCCATAATCATTCATTATCCTAACCCAGACGGCACCTATTATTTTATCATCTTTACAGGCAACAAATCCATAATCCGCCTTTCCTTTTCCAAAGTCTTCATAGTAAAGTTTTAGTTCAGGATTATATATAATATCCTTTGGCGGCGGTGTAACCCCATCTGGTATAAAGATTGCTTCATACAGAAAATCTTTTAACACTGAGTAGTCTTCTTGTTTTAAGCTGCGAATGCTTACACTTTCCAATTGATGTTTATTTTTACTATCATTATACAGTTTCATTTATTTTCTCCTTATGTCTGACATTGGGCACGAGGACAGGCACTTTGTCACATTCATAAAAATTATATCATACCAACACCATTGTTACCAATTATCTTTTCCCATACCTTCACTTTACCATTATACATATGGGTATTAAATATTATCTTTGTGTAATTAGAATAATCCCTATGTTTCATGCATTAAGCGGCTATTTATAATCTTCCAAAATTATTTTTATATCAATTTTCACCATAATACGTTCCTTCAATAATATCCCAATGTTCTCTTTAATCCAACTATCATCCTTCTGATTTCTTTTGTATTTATCGGATACTTTGATGTTTCAAAAGTCCATATCATGGAATCATGCTGATATAGACCACTTGCTTCATAATTTTTGATTTTTAAAAAGGCATTATTTCTGTAATCTATGTCATCCATCATACCAAAATGCTCCCAATATATTTCTCTTCTTTTTGATATATCCAACATCGTAAAATCAGGATGAGTAACTCCTGATTTTATTTTCAACGGTTTTTCATAAAGAAACGGTATCCCTGTCTCATCCAAAATATCAGCTATAATAACCTCTGACTTTGACCTGACTCTCAATCCATTCTTCTTTTAATTTTTTTAGATTATCTATAGCATTTTTAAGTAATAATATGAGTTTCTCATCATATTCTATTTGCACAAGTATTTCTGCTTTATTTAGGTCTTCTTTTTTAATATAAATACCATTTCCGTCTGAACCGACTTTTCTTATAAAATACTGATACTCATTTCGATGTTTAACAGCACGTAACATCACCTTTTCAGGAACAAGCTTTTTCATCTTTATTAATTCATCTGATATTTTACTAAGATATGTTTCGTAATATTCAATTTCATGCTCTATCTCATTAATTCCAATCATTCCTATATCTCCTCCTCAACAAACTATTATAAGATTTTCTCCTTGTCTTCTGTTCTCATTTTTCGGTTTGGCTATAAATCTAGGCTTTTCCCCTGCTTCTGTTAGCCATTCGTCTGCCGGCTCATATTTGTCAATTCCTGACAGACCTCCGTTTTCTACATCATTTGTTTTTCCTCATCATTTGTTTTTCCTCATCATTTGTTTTCCTCATCGTTTGATTTTTACACCTCCCTTTAAATTAATCGCTATGTGACAAATTGCCTGTCCCCATATCACATTCCTATGCTACACTTATTCCACAACCACTTCCCCTTCTTTATCAGTTCGCCGAATTTCAACCCCTAACTTATCCAACATTTCCAACACCTCCTTGTGGGGATGACCATAGGAATTATTTTCGCCACATGATATAACTGCTGTCTCAAAGTAAATCTTGTCATAGAATTCAACATCAAGAGAATTCCTTGATCCATGATGCGGAACCTTAAGAATATCGTAATCAGAAAGAAGATACTCACACTCATTCATAAGCATATAGCTAAGTGCATCATTCCCCATATCACCTGTAAATAAAGCAGAGCAGTCATCAGATATATAACTTAGACAAAGTGATGAATCATTGATATCAGCAGTTTCATATGTTCTATCAGGATGAGTGCACATAAGCTCAAATGATTCATCAGTCACATAATCTCCGGTCTCCATAAACATAACATTAATTTCATTTTTCTCCGCCAAAGCTGTGAGCTCAGCAAATGCAGTCTCATCCTCCATCGCATAAGAAAATACAAGGTTATCAATTCTGACACCTGACCTTTCGCCAAGCCGAAGAATATACAAAAGTCCGCTTATATGATCCGTATCCGTATGAGAAATAAACCAGTAATCAATATGTGCCATGCCATAATATTTGATTGCAGGAAGCATTACATATTTGCCGAGCTCATCCTCGGTTGTAGAGCCACCATCTATTAACATATTTACACCCGACTCGGAGCGCAGAAGAATTCCGTCACCCTGTCCCACATCAAGAAATACAATAAGCTCACCAAGTGACCGTTTGTATGTATAAGCAAATCCTCCAAAGCCGACAATCAGTAAAAACAACACATATAAAATGCATAATCTTCTCCACATTTTAAAGGAGCACCATACATGAAATCTTTTATAAATTCTCTCCCTTATTATCCTTGTTATTTTTTTATTTAACATTAGCAACAGTAGGAAAATCAGTGTGTAATATATTACAATTTGGTATAGATATACCCTTCCTATATTTATCCTTGACAAAGGGAGTTTATATAAAAAACCACATACATAATCATATAGTCTTAATACTAAAGCTCCCGGTCTGATAATAAGCCTTGCAGCCGGTACTGATAAAAAAGATATCAATATAGCAGCTATTCCGGAAAACACTACAACTGTCATAAGCGGAATAACGATTAAATTAAAAAATACACTGTACGGTGTAATTTCATGATATGTATTAATAATTACCGGAAGCATGACAATACTCACCGAAGAAGAAATAATAAGTGAAGCAAAAAATTTCTTTTTCCGTGTATTAATATAATAAAAATATTTAATATGCTTTAATATATACTGTCCGACACAAACTCCTGCCATCGCTGTCACACTAAGCAAAACAGAAGTATCCATTATTTTAAAAGGATTGTATAAAAGAATTATAAGTACGGCTGTTGAAAGAGAAATCGGTATGTCATAGTTTTCTCCCGTGTATTCTGCAATTAAGGAAATAACAATCATACAAAGCGCCCTTAGTGTTGACATGCTAAACCCCGTCATAACAGAATATGAAAATAGAATCAAAAAACCAAGAATTCCAGCCACAAGTCTGTTTATATGAATTTTTCTTAAAAGCTTATAAATGAGAGCAAAAATCAAGGCTATATGAAGTCCTGATATCGCAAGTATATGCGCAATACCATTATTTTGATAATCAAGCCTCGTATATTCATCTACAGCCTTTCTGTCACCCATAAGTATGGCGCAATATATTCCCGATATTTTTTTATCGGTAATCAGACTTAAATTTATTTCGGAATTCTGTTTAATGTTGAATAAGAAATTAAGAAATCTATATCTGTAATCATCATTATTTGAAACAAAGGAAATGTAATTATTATCAACACTATATAAAATATTTTTTGTTTTATAATAATTTTTAAAATCAAAGCAGCCGGAATTGGTACTATGAGAAAACTTTTTTAATACTCCGTCAACATAAACCCTGTCACCAAATCTTAATTCATAAGTCACGCAAAAGGAAGCTACATTAATCCCGTTATCCAGTCGAATATATATGTCATATTCATTACCATTTTCCATAAGCTTATATACGGTTCCGTATTCGCTTACATTGATTACGGACTCTTGATTTTGCTTATATTCGTATCTTTGCTCCGGATCACGCATATATACATTTAATATTCCCATAAATGCACATAAACAAAGTAAAGCAGCATAAGAAGTCTTAAAGACTCCAAGCCTTCCCGCCGCAATGAATGCACCACAAATAAGCATAATAAATATTATGCTTATCTTAATAAAACTATCGGCATTTAAGCTTATCACCTCTCCAAGTGCAAACGAAACCACAGCCCATAGTAAAGGTCTTTTCAATTTTTCTTCTCCTGTCGGGTAACAAATGAACTATTCTATATCTTCATCATAATAATAGACAGAGGTTCTGTCAAGTAACTCATCCGATAATACTGATTCATCCTCCGAATAAATAACCATTCTTATATCACTTATTTCAGGTATTTGAAAAAGTGTTCTGATTATTGCTGCCTTCGAAAGCAGATAATATACCTCCGTATATTCTTCCCTTGCCGTAAACTCTAAAGTAACTTCATTTTCCGTATCCAGCATATAAGTTGTATAGTCCAAAACACCTTCATAATAAGGTGAAATAACTGACATTATTTCTTCTATAGATGCGGCAGTCGAATCCGGTTGCCTAAGCTGATACCTCTCCTCTTCCACAATGATTTGATTCTCCTCAGGATGATATATATATATCATTGTCGCTTCAGGCGCACTGCTTTCGGTGGATGTTGTTTCCACCTCAACGATTTTATCATTACAGCCTGACAAAAAGGAAAATAATAAAGTCAATGTCATAAAGCAAATTACATAAAAATATTTATTTGTATGGTCATTCTTATCTTTTATCATACTACCTGCCATTTTACCTTTTATAATCACTTACTGTGCTCTATTGAGCGGAACCTTTATCGTAAATGTTGTTCCTTCGCCGGATTCACTGTAAAGCTTTATGGTTCCGCCATGCATACTTATAACATTCTTCGTAATAGCAAGTCCAAGCCCCGTACCACCGGTATCTCTGCTTCTTGCCTTATCAACCCTGTAGAATCTTTCAAACACCTGCGACTTGCAGTCATCAGGAATACCTACTCCCGAATCCGCAACCTTAACATAAAAATATTTGTGGTCCGCATTTAAAGAAACCTTAACCCAGCCATTATCAATGTTATATTTTACCGCATTTTCAATAATATTTGAAAGAGCAAGACTAAGCTTAACCTCGTCTGCACTCGCAACAACATCTCTATAACTTTCATACGTTATCTCTATATTTCTTTGTTCTGCAATAGGTGTAACCCTCTTCAATATAACCTCCAGGAGATTATTAATACTGATATCCTCTATGTTCATCTGGGCTGATTTTTTATCCATTTTTACAAGCGTCAGTAAATCAGTTATTATCTTGCTCTCTCTGTCGATTTCATCTACGATATCACTCATAAATTCCTTATACATAACAAGGTCTGCATCCTCATTCTGCACCAAAGAATCCGCAAGAACCTTCATAGAGGTTATAGGTGTTTTTAACTCATGTGAAACATTTGATACAAACTCCTGTCTGCTCGAATCAATATCTGCAAGCTTTTCTATAGTTTCATTATAATTACCTATAAGATTTCTGAACTCCTTAAATCCTTTTTCCTTTATAGGCTCGTCCAGATGTCCGTTTTGGGCTATATCCATCTGAGAATTGATATACCTTAAATCTCTTACGCTAAATGAACTGATATAATATGCCGCTATCACACAGAGAATCATAATTATCAAAAAAGCCACCATCAGCTCATAAGAAACATCATTATTAATGCTTTGCATCTTATCCTTGGAAATATGAACAATTATAAAACCGCAAACCTTTCCTTCGGAATCAACGGCTTGTCTTATATACTGAATATAGCTATCCTTCTCTACAACTATATTCTCTTCATCTTTCGTCATCGCATTTATAAGCTGTTCACTTATAATAAATTTACCGTTTTCCCGCTTCATGGAATCATTTATGATTTTATAATCAGAACCGACAACAAAAATTCTTCCGCCGTATATTGAAGCAAGGAGTGACACCTCTGCATCAAGCTTTTCATTATCTTCCTCACTATCATCCGTATCAGTCATAGATTCCAAAATCACATTAATATGTCTGTCAACTTCCTGTATTATATTTTCCTTATATTGCTTATAATAAATTCTTCGTGATAAAAAAGCATATATCCCAATGGCTGCCGCACATACTACAATTATAACCGATGCGACAAAAAACTTAAGACTTATGCCTTCATTTTTTTTCAAAAAATTTTTCACACAAACATCTCCATTTCAGTGCTCTGCTTCTCATAATATCATACAAATTTTTTTACATCAAGCCACTTGTTAAACCCATCTTTCATTGCTAAAATATATTTATCATTCCAAATAATAAGGAGGCTTTTAAAATGAACAATTTAAAGGATTTACCCAAAATAGATTTACACTGTCATCTGGACGGTTCACTCAGCAAAAGCTTCATTGAACACTGTCTTAAAAGAAATGTCTCAGCATTAGAATTGACAGCCCCCTCCGATTGTGCAAGTCTCGCAGAATATCTTACAAAATTCGACCTGCCCATATCCTGTATCCAAACAAGGGAAAATCTGAAAGCCGCCGTTATTGATTTACTTAGGCAGGCAAGGGAGGATAATATTTTATATATGGAAATTCGATTTGCACCTACACTTAGCGTCAATGCTTCACTCGGATATAAGGATATATATGAAGCAGTTATCGAAGGTGCAAATGAGGGATTAAAAAGCTTCGGTGTCTACTCAAACATAATTATCTGCGCCATGCGGCATCACACAAAGGAACAGAATTTGGAAATGCTGAAGATTGGACGTGAATACTTGGGAAATGGTATATGTGCTTTGGATTTGGCAGGAGATGAAGCAGGATTTCCAAACGAGCTTTTCACCTATCTTTTTGAAGAAGCACGACGTCTTGATATGCCATTTACCGTACATTCGGGAGAATGTGGCAGTATAAACAATATCAAACTTGCGGTTGAAGCCGGTGCAAAAAGAATAGGACATGGTATATGTCTTGTAAACGATCCGGCGCTTATGCGGCTTTGCAAAGAAAAAAATATAGGTTTTGAGCTTTGTCCTACCTCAAATTATCAGACAAAGGCGGTTAAAACCATTGCATCTTATCCACTACGAAATTTTCTCGACTTTGGCATTATCGCTACCGTCAACACTGATAATATGACAGTAAGTGATACTACAATGTCAAAGGAATATGAATTAATAACACAAAAATTAAATATAGCGAAAGATGAGCTGATACAGCTTTATGAAAACAGTATCAGACTTTCTTTCGCCAATGATGATGTTAAAAATATGCTTTATAAAACAGTTAAAGACTATGAAAAGTAATAACCTACTCCCCATTTGGTATGTACATATTTTGGTGTTGCCGGAGTTGCTTCTATTTTTTCACGTAATCTTCTTACATGTACATCAACAGTTCTGGCATCACCGGGATATGAAGGTCCCCATATCAATTCAAGCAACTGCTCCCTTGAGTAAACCTTGTTCGGATTTGAAACAAGCAGATAAACAAGGTCAAATTCCTTGGCAGTAAGATTAACCTCTTCACCGTCTATATAAACTCTTCTGCTGTCCAAATCAATCTTAAGGCCTTTGGTTTCGATTACCTTGGAATTATCCATATCGGAATTGGATTTACCGTTTCTTCTTAAAATCGCTTTTATTCTGGCTTTTACTTCAAGTATGTTAAAAGGCTTTGTTATATAATCATCTGCACCGTATTCAAGACCGAGAATTTTATCCATATCATCGCCCTTAGCAGTCAGCATGATAATCGGAACATCCGAAAATTCCCTAATCATCTGACATACCTCTAACCCGGTATATACCGGAAGCATAATATCAAGCAAAATAATATCATACGAATTATTCTTTGCTTTTTCTAAGGCCTCTCCTCCGTCATAAGCTACATCAACCTCCATGTCATCCTGCTCAAGACTATATTTTATTCCTTTCACAATCGATTTTTCGTCATCAACTACCAATACTTTTTTCATTTTTCAATCCTCAATCAACTGTTATATAATCTTTTATGTTGTCATAAACTCCTGCTTTTATGCCTGTTACATTTTTTATGTCATCAACAGTTTTAAAAGCACCATTTTCCTCTCTGTATTTTATTATTGCATCAGCCTTTGCATCTCCGATACCGGGAAGTTCCTTAAGTGCCTCTTTATCGGCATAATTGATGTTCAATCTCCCCTCTGTATCATAAAAGCCTTTGACTTCAGTAACATCCTCCTTTTCACAGGATAAAGTTAAATCCGCCTCAAGCTCCTCCTTATAAGGAATATAAATCCGTTCACCTTCTTTTATATGCTCGGCAAGATTAATATATTCCTCACTTGCTCCCTCTGCAAAGCCTCCTGCCATAAGAACGGCATCCTGCTTTATGGATGACTCACTCAAATAATAAACACCGGGAGTTTTTACTGCACCGCAGACGTAACAGGCCACCTCTTTTTCTTCCTGATAAGCTTCTTGATTTTCAGAAGCTTCGGAATAAGACGTCCCCGATTCCAAATCCGCCACTTCACTTTTTTTGACAAATTTCTCGCTTTGACCGCATGCAGTAAATATCAGTATTATAAATATACAATATATAAATAAAAAATTACGCTTCATAAAAAATCCCCCTTTTATAACTGCTGATTATAAAAAGGTATTTTTTATATTGCATATACAAAACACTAAACATATTTTACAAAAAAAATTTAGAGATTACAACACTTTTAATAAAATTTTAAAATCTTTGAGCCTATTTTTCCCACTGAAATACAATAAAACCTGCTATAGCAACTATAATTCCGATTAGCTTAGTAATCTGAAACTGATTTTTTTCTACACCAAACCAGCCAAAAAGTTCTATTAAATACGCAACCAAAAGCTGTGATATAACAATGAGCAAGACCGCCTTTGCCGGACCAAGCGAAGCCATGCTTTTTATAACCGTCCAGGTTATAAATGCACCTATAGTTCCTCCCAAAAGCATATACTTGTCATCAATTTTTGTAAGTGACATAATTCCCGCCTGATTGCGTTCAAATATTAACCATAATATAAATGCCATTATAAAGCCCGAAAAGGCTACCCATGCAGAAGCAAGCCACGTTGAAGTCTGTCTGGTTACTCCTGTATTAAACACTCCCTGAATACTCATCAGCGCACCGGATAAAAGCGCAATTAAAAATCCCCACATAAAAAATCCTCCATGCATTGTTATGTTATCGTAAAAATCGTTATTCTAAAGCATATTATCTACATAAAGGATTTTATTATTCCGAATATTATATTTTTATTCCTTATCTATTGAAATTGTATCATATACATCCATATTGACCGAATCAGGATATGTAAAATCAGCATCTATTTCATTTTTCCACTTTTCTATGGTATCTGACAGCCTTTTATCTATTGTCTCATTTGTCATCTGTTCCTTACGCATTGCAGTCGCATCCGCATCAGTAAGGGCAATCATCATAAAGACATGATATCCGTATTCACTTTCAATAACAGTACTGTAATCTCCGTTTTTCATACTGTATAAAAGATTATATATGTCTTCTCCGTAGGTTTCCAATATCTCCTCAGGTGTGAGAGTTTTTTCTCCGGCATTGTCAAGCTTATAATACTCGGAGAGCTTTTCTATACTCTCTACATCCGCCTCAGAATTCTCATTCATAGGAGCTGTTGCCAATGTCGTGCAAGCGGCGAGCGCCTGCTCGTACTGTGTTCTTCTTGCCTCTGCGTCAAAAGGAACTATAACACCATTATCATCAATGGTATAGCAATCAAAATACATATCATAAAAGGTAGTTTCTCTTGCCTGCTCATCGGATATTTCAACTGGAGAATCCTCAAGAATTTTATCCTCAACCTTTTTTGCCAAAGCACTTTCGGTCATTACCTGTTTAATTCTGTCCTGTGTCATATCCATGGATGCCTTATCATTATCAGTCAGACCATCGTAAAAATTCTTTGCATCATTTTCTATATCCGATATTTCCTTCTCATTAAGAGCAATATCATAGTCAGCGGCATGTGCACATAAGGTTTTTACCTTTATTATCTCATTTACTACCTCCTGACGGGTCAAATCTACCATGGATATCTCTCCGCTGTCATCCTCCGGAAGAGAGAGAGCCCAAACATCCTGCCCGTACTGACTTTCATAGCGTTCCTTAATTGTATTGATATAAATATACACTTCAGCCTTAGTTACTATATTATCTCCGTACTGGAAAACAACCGTACTATCCTTAATGGTTTCTCCACCATCATTTTTTCTTGTACAGCCAAAGGAAACAGATATAATTATTAAAATAAGTAAGCCTGCAAATGGAAATTTTTTTCCCATATCATCCCTCCAAAATTATTCAAATAATCCGCCTATATCATTTACAGCATTTTCAACCGTTTCCATAAGCTCATCCGGAATAAGCTTTGATGCCGTGAGCCTGAAGCCTGCATTTTTATCGGGAACAAATTTCATATTTCCCTTATACTTTTTCAAAAGTGCATCCATCTTATCAGGATTAACCAGTGCCTTCGGCCACATAACAAAATAAACCGTATCAGTTATATATTTTATATCAGTTATATATGCTGCATGTGCTATGGACTTAAGATAAGCAATATCAAATAGTCTCATGACACTTTTAGGAGCATCTCCAAATCTGTCTTTTAGCTCTTCTATTATAACATCATTTTCTTCCCTTGTGGAACATTTTGATATACGTTTATATAGGTCGAGCTTAATAAATTCACTTTTCACATAGGTTTCAGGTATATAAGCTTCAACCGGAAGCTCAATAGAGGTAACAAAATCCGCCGTCTCCTTTTCTCCCGAAAGTCTCTTTATCGCATCATTTAACATTTTACAGTAAAGGTCATAACCAACTGCCTCAATATTTCCGGACTGCTCCTGTCCAAGGAGATTGCCGGCACCTCGTATCTCCAAATCCTTCATGGATATTTTATAGCCTGAACCAAGGTCCGTAAATTCTCTTATAGCCTTTAATCTTTTTTCTGCAACCTCTTTTATTATCTTATCCTGTTTGTAAAGTAAAAAAGCATATGCACTTTTATTGGTTCGTCCCACTCTTCCGCGAAGCTGATATAGCTGTGCAAGTCCGAATTTATCCGCATCATGTATTATAATCGTATTAACATTCGGGATATCCAGTCCTGTTTCTATAATTGTTGTTGATACAAGCACATCTATTTCTTTTTTTATAAACCTTCGCATGATGTCTTCAAGCTCTCGCTCATTCATCTTTCCGTGCGCATATTCTATAACCGCATCCGGAATTACGCTTCTTAGCTTAGCTGTTATATCTTCGATGGTATTGACTCTGTTATAAACATAATAAACCTGTCCGTTACGATTAAGCTCCCTGTTAATTGCCTCCTTAACGAACTCAATATCATATTCCATTATATAAGTCTGAATCGGCATTCTGTCAATAGGCGCTTCTTCCAGCAGGCTTATATCCCTAAGTCCCACCATACTCATATGTAAGGTACGCGGAATAGGTGTCGCAGTAAGGGTAAGCACATCTACATTTACCTTAAGCTTTTTTATCTGCTCCTTATGCTTAACCCCGAATCTCTGCTCCTCATCTATGATTAGCAGTCCGAGATTTTTAAATTCCACATCCTTTGATAAAAGTCTGTGCGTTCCTATTACTATGTCCGCCGTTCCGTTTTTAAGCTCAGATAGATTTTGTCTGACCTCCTTAGGTGTACAAAATCTTGACAACATCCTGACATTTACAGGAAAGCTTTTCATTCTTTCAACAAATGTATTATAATGCTGTTCCGCAAGAATTGTAGTAGGAACAAGATATGCCACCTGTTTATTATCCTGAACTGCCTTAAATGCTGCTCTTATGGCTATTTCGGTCTTTCCGAAGCCTACATCACCACATATAAGACGATCCATTATTTTATCGCTTTCCATATCTGCCTTCGTCTCTTCAATAGCCTTCTGCTGATCTATGGTTTCCTCATACGGAAACAGCTCTTCGAATTCACTCTGCCATACTGTGTCAGGTGAATAGCAGAAGCCATGAGAGGTCTGTCTTTTTGCATACAGATCTATCAACTCTCTTGCTATATCATCAACATGTCCTCTGACACGCTGTCTTACCTTTTCCCAATCGGTGCCCCCAAGCTTATTCAGCTTAGGCTTATGACCTTCCTTTCCGGAAAACTTACCAATCATATCAAGCTGGTCAACCGGTATAAAAAGCTTACTGCCTCTATCATACTCGATACTAATATAATCCTTAAGTCTTCCGTCAGTCTCCACCTTTTCTATTCCCCGGTAGATACCGACTCCATGATTTTGATGTACAACATAATCGCCTATATTTACATCCGAAAAGCTGCCTATCTTATCTCCATGATACTTGGCTGTTTTTCTCTTTTTCTTTATCTCCCTGGCGGTAAATATATCGCTTTCGCTTATTACAACAAGCTTTGCCCCGGTTATTTCAAAACCTGACTCAAGTCTTCCGACCGCTGTCATAACTTCTCCGGCTTTAAGCTCCTTATCACCCTTTTCAAGATAATTTGCAGCTATATCATTGCTGTTTAAATCCTGCGCTATTCTCTTGGCTCTTGTACCGGAAGGTGACAAAATAACAATCTTATACTTTTTCTTCTTCCATTTTTCTATATCATTCATAAGGCCTTCAAAGCTGTTATTGTAGCTTATAAGACTTCTTGCGGAAATATTTATATTTTCCTTTTCCTTCCATATACGCTGCGGGATATAATTTTCCGATATAAGCATAATTTTTCTGTTGCACAGTGCTGCCACTATTTTTTTACCATCATATAAAACATCTGCCTGCTTAGGAAGTATATATCCGCCCTCCAATCGTCCTGACATGGACATTGCAAATTCCGATGTATATATGTCTGCCTGATGATAAACCTTATCCGGCTCATCTATATAAACTGTTGTCTTATCCGGAAAGTAATCAAGAAATGAAACTGTATCATCAAAAAAGTATTCAACCATGCTGTCAAGTCCCATCGTCGAATTAAATTCCTTTAATTCTTCCTTTACGGTTTCGACCATCTTATTTAATCTGGCATATGCCTCAGTTTTAAATTCCTTTTTTAACTTTTTGCTTTGTTCCTTATGCTCCTTTTCTATGGCTTGAAGGCCCTTACTTATGCGTTTTTCCGTAAGCACCATCTCACAGGAAGGATATATGCGTACACCGTCTGCCTCCTCGATGGAACGCTGGCTTTCTGCATCAAAGCTTCTGATAGAATATACTTCATCTCCCCAAAGCTCAACACGATAAGGGCACTCTTCGGTAAGAGGAAATATATCTATTATTCCTCCACGCACCGAAAACTGCCCGCGTTCTTCAACCATTACTGTCTTTTCATAGCCAAGAGTTGTGAGATTTTCAGAGAATTTTATAGTATCTATTGTCTGTTCTTTTTTTATTTCCAAAACATTTTCCACGATATGCTTTATATCAGGAATTTTATCCATCAAGCCTTCAATCGTGGTAACTACTGTTATATTATCGTCCTCTGCTATATGCCTTATTATTTCCAGGCGGTTTTTTGCTGTTTCATTTCCATGAATATCCGCATAATAAAAAAGAGCATCCTTTGCCGGATAATAATAAACCTCCCTGTCAAAAAGCTTATAGTCAGCAACTATCTGTCTGGCTCTTTTTTCATCATAGGTAACTATAAGTCTGGTTTTGCTTTTTTCTTCCAGAGACTTTATCAAAAGTGGTTTTACATGACCATCAAGTCCCCAGACATGAACAGGATAGATATTATCTTTTAAAATATCTCTTAATCTTACAAAGCCCGGTTCTTTCTTAAACGCTGAAACAAGCGCCTTCATAACAAGAACCTCCATATTAGATTTTTATATCAATTATATTTATTCATTGCATAATCTTCGTCTTCTTTAATTATATCCGCTACCGCATCTCTTGCAGTATCAACCGCCTGCCTTATAACAGGCTGCTCCTCTTTGGAAAATCTTCCGAGAACATAATCCGCAAGATCCATCTTAGGCGGCTTTTCTCCGACACCGATTTTTATACGTGTAAACACATCTGTTCCAAGATGGCTTATTATATTTTTAATTCCATTATGTCCACCGGCACTTCCTTTTTTTCGGATTCGTATTCGTCCGACGTCAAGGCTTATATCATCATATATTACAATTAAATCCGACACATCACATTTATAATAATCAACAAGCTCTCTTACACTTTCTCCCGAAAGGTTCATAAAGGTCTGCGGCATGGCAAGAATAACCTTTTCTCCTTCTATCATGCCCTTTCCTATAAGTGCTTTATGTTTTTTTGCATCAACCCTTATTCCATAGCTGTCACTAATATTATATATCGCAGAAAAGCCGACATTATGCCTTGTTCCTGCATATTCACTTTTAGGATTTCCAAGTCCGACTATTATCTTCATCAAAACACCTTTAGCCCTCATCATTGCGGGCTTTCATTATTTCTTCTGCTTTCTTTAGCTGTTCGGGAGTATTTACACCCATTATATCATTAACATCCTCACCCGAAAGCGGCATGGCCGAAACTCTTAGACCAATCTTTTTTATAAGTGCGATTGTATCAGTAAGATAGTATTCTCCGGCTGCGTTATTATTATCCAAAAGCTCAAGTGCTGCAGCAAGTGCCTCCGCATTAAATATATACATACCCGAATTTATCTCTTTTATATTTTGTTCTTCTTCGTTTGCATCCTTTTGCTCCACGATTTTAACAAATCCGTTTTGTTCATCTCTTACTATTCTTCCGTATCCGGTTGAATCATCAACTACAGCAGAAAGAACGGTCACTCCGTTTGCAAGCTTTTTATGAAGCTCAACCAGTCTGGTAAGCGTGGTTCCTCTTATAAGAGGAGTATCTCCGCAAAGAACTATCACATCTCCGTTGGTACCGATAAAATCCTTTGCGCATTTTACTGCGTGTCCTGTTCCAAGCTGCTCATTTTGTGTTCTGTAATCAACTACATCATATATAGCCTTCTTCGTTTCAAAAGCTTTATAGCCTACGATTACACACACATCCATCGCTCCGGCATCCTTTGCCGCCTTTATAACATAATGTACCATAGGCTGTCCATCACATTTATGAATAACCTTCGGTAAGTCCGAATTCATCCTTGTACCTTTTCCGGCTGCTAAAATTACAGCTTTTAAATTACCCATACAACGTCCTCATCTTTCTAATGTACATAAACATTACAATAATAATATTTTAACCAAGAATATTAAAAAGTCAATATCCTTATTCATAACATAGTTTAATTTATTCTAAACCTTCTTTTAATATTTCCGTAAGCTTTTCTGCTTCCTCAACAGAATAATCCTTAGAGGAATAAATTTTACCATCATCCGTATTCTTTTTTACCATCATAAAAAGAATTAATTCATTATCATTATATACATTATATGTAACATAATCCTTTCGATTAGTAATAGTGAAGTTTTGATTAAGTATCTCCTTTGCTTCATCCTTGAGTTCTATTACAACTCTGCAGTTTGGATTTGCCTCTGCATCCTCAGGCGTTGCGGTTTCCTCCCTGAAATTGTTTTCATCATAAACGGCATCTGTTTTTGTTGCTTCTTCATAAACATCCCTATCCACATAATAAACATCATATATGTCTTCTTTAGTAAATATTATCTCATCATTTACATCTGTTATTACAATACCGATATCATTTTTTAATCCGTTTGTCTGAATGGAATTTATACGTGTAGTATAAGAAGCCAACTCTTCAAGCTCCAAATCATAGATATAATCATATACCCTGTTAAAGCTTCTGTTTGATGGATTTAAGCCATAAACCGTATATTCTCCCTCTACAGTATAAACTGTAAGACTTTTTTTTATGCCTTCCATATTATCCTTGTTGCCTACATCCTTGTGAAGATTATATAAATCCTCTTCCTCTATAAGGTTTTTTATCTCTTCAACCTTGTCCAAAGTAATATTTAAATGAATAACTTCCGGCTCATCTTTTCCATACCACTTTGAAAAGCCATCAGCATATATGATAAGCTCTCCACTCTGATTCACCTCAATGTTCATAGTATACGTCGTAGCATCACTATTTACATTTACCGGAGTAAAAGAAAGAGATACAATAGTTCCCTCAGCAAAATCCGGCATTTTCTTTTTTCCGGAACAAGCAGTTAGCAAAATAAGAAACCAAAAAAATATTATGAATCTTGCTTTTTTCATAGTTCCCTCCAATTATCCGTTCATATTTGTTATCATACCACATTTCATTTCATTTGAAAAACAAATAAAATTATGATATAATGAGTAAAGCGACGATCACGCTTGCGTGAATCGGCATTTTGCGAAAAAAACATCGAGCTGAAAGCGAGATGATATAATGAGCAAAGCGACGATCACGCTTGCGTGAATCGGCATTTTGCGAAAAAAACATCGAGCTGAAAGCGAGATGATATAAGGGGTGTTGCATTATGAAAATTCAGGAATCTGCCGAAGATTACTTAGAATCCATACTTATTATAGGTGAAAGCAAAGAATTTGTTCGTGCTATTGATATTGTAAATTATCTTGGCATCTCAAAGCCCAGCGTAAGTGTATACTTAAAAAATCTTCGCGAAAACGGTTATGTTAATATAAATGATAAAGGACATCTTTCATTAACTTCAAAGGGGCTTCCAATCGCCGAGAAGATATATGAACGACATAAAATAATATCTTCTATCTTAATTAATTTGGGGGTAGATAAGGAAACAGCGCTTAAAGATGCCTGCAAAATAGAGCATGATTTAAGTGATACAACCTTCGAAGCGATCAAAAATCATTATAACCGCACTAATCAATAATTACAAACCAAACTGTTAATCTAAAAATTACAGGCTTAAAAAAGCCTGTAATTTTATATGTCTTAATTTATTTACCCTCTATAAGTACATCTACATCATTCCTGCCATACTCACATAAAAGACTTCTAATCTCCTGTATGGTATATTCGTCTGCATGAATTTCCACCTTGTCAAAAAGCTTATCAACGTAACCGCACCATTTTTCATAAATTCTTATTAAATCCTGCGGCAAAGGTTCTTTTTTCTTAGGCTGCTCAGAGTAATAATAATTTCCTTCTGACAATATATCCTTTAGTGAAACTGCCTTCGGCTCTATGCCATAAGCTATATATCTAATCTCCTCCGTCCTGACAAGTGCACAATCATACATTTCAACAAGAAGGTCATCTATACAATCCTTCGGAATATTAAAATAATGATAATACATTTCCTTAGTCTTATACGACGGTTTTTCAGCTACATCCAGCTTATTGTACCAATAAAAATCCTCATCACTTGATACAACCGATTTTTTTACCGGTTTTTTATTTCCATACTTATCAAGCTCATCTCTTATGCCAAACATAGCCTCGGTATAATTATTGTTTTTTCCGTATATAACAGCTTCAGACATCGCCTCGGCTTCCTTAACGGAAGCAATCAACGCTTCATTTGAAAGGCTGTCATCCTCCTGATACGGAGCAAAAGCCGAATCCGAATAATCTCCAAGCTCATCTTCTAAAATGCCTGTATTTTGAGCTTCTGCCTCTTCCTCAGCCTTGGATATATCCGTTTCCTCCAAATATCCAAGATTTTCATCCTCGTCAGAGATCTCCTCCTTAGCTTTTAAAACTTCTGTCACTGCTTCGTCAGATTCTTCTGCTTCTTCCTCGTTTACTTCGTCTTCTTCCTCGTATTTTTCTTCCGAAGAGTCCTCGTCATAAGCTTCATCATCAATTGGCTCATCCGCCTTTGAATCCTCAGCTATAGCTTCCTCTTCTTGCGAATCCCCGTCATCTGATTCTTCATCCCCGAGCTCCTCGTCCTCTGACTCTTCATATTCTTCATCTTCCGATTCTTCATCCGATATATCTTCATCCGATATATCTTCGTCAGATATTTCCTCGTCAGATATTTCCTCCCCGTCCGAATCATATATATCTTCATCCTCTACATACTCATCGTCCGTTTCCTCATTATCGTAGTATTCCCCATCGTCCTCGTCATCTTTTTTTCTTGTAAAAAGTAAAACTATTGTCAAAACAACAAGTAATACAAAAAGTGCACCAAGTACCCCGAGAAATATTATAGAAATCATTGAATTACTCATCTTAATCCTACCAGCTTTCGTTAATTATATTTCATTTGAATATATTTATTTGAAAAAATATCAACATACGTATATATAAGTATACTAAAAAAAAACAGAATAATCAATAATAATAATGGTTGTAAATTGAATTTTACTTTGCTATAATTCATAAATATATTGTATTAGATAGGAGAACTTATATTATGGGTAAAATAAGAACAAGATTTGCACCCAGTCCTACAGGCAGGATGCATGTCGGTAATTTAAGAACAGCACTTTATGCTTATCTTATCGCCAAGCACGAGGACGGCGATTTTATATTGCGAATAGAAGATACCGATCAGGTACGCGAGGTCGAGGGTGCAGTAGACATAATCTACAGAACTCTTGAAAAAACGGGACTTACGCATGATGAAGGCCCTGACAAAGACGGCGGATACGGTCCTTATGTACAAAGTGAAAGACAGGCACAGGGAATATATCTTGAGTACGCCAAAAAGCTTATAGAGAAGGGCGAGGCTTATTATTGCTTTTGCGATGAAGAAAGACTTAGTACTCTTACAACAGAGCTTGAAGGAAAAACTATAAGCAGATATGATAAGCATTGCCTTCATCTTAGCAAGGAGGAGATAGAAGAAAACCTTAAAGCAGGAAAGCCTTATGTTATCAGGCAAAACAATCCTCTTACAGGAACAACCACATTCAAGGATGAACTCTACGGTGATATTACAGTTTCAAACGAAGAGCTTGACGACATGATACTTATCAAATCAGACGGTTTCCCTACATACAACTTTGCAAATGTAGTGGATGATCATCTTATGGGGATTACGCATGTTGTACGTGGTAACGAATATCTGTCCTCTTCACCAAAATATAACAGACTCTATGAAGCATTCGGCTGGGAGGTTCCAACCTATATACATTGTCCTCTTATAACCGACGAAGAGCACAAAAAGCTAAGCAAACGTTCCGGTCATTCTTCCTTTGAGGATTTACTTGATCAGGGCTTTTTGACAGAAGCTATAGTTAATTTTGTGGCACTTCTCGGCTGGTGTCCCGAGGATAACCGTGAGATATACTCACTTGAAGAATTGGTTAAAGCTTTCAACTATAAAAATATGTCCAAGTCTCCTGCCGTACTTGATATGACGAAGCTCAAATGGATGAACGGAGAATATATAAAGGCTATGGATGCCGATGCCTTTTATGAGATGGCTCTTCCATATATAAAGGAAACCGTAACACGGGATATGGATTACAGAAGGATAGCCGATATGGTTAAAACGAGAATTGAGGTATTTCCTGACATAAGGGAGCAAATTGACTTCCTTGAAAAAATGCCTGAATACTCTACAGACTTATATACTCATAAGAAAATGAAAACAAATGCCGAAAACTCCCTTTTATTATTAAAGGAGGTTCTTCCTATTCTGGAAAAACAGGAGAGCTTTGACAACGACTCTTTATTTGAAGCTTTAAAGCAATTTGCCGAAGAACATGAATATAAAACAGGATTTGTTATGTGGCCTTTAAGGACCGCGGTATCCGGCAAACAGGCAACTCCAGGAGGTGCAACAGAGCTTATGGCGCTTCTTGGAAAAGATGAAACCCTGATAAGGATAAATGCAGCTATAGATAAACTCAGTAATTAATAACAGACAAAAGAAAAAGCACAGACATTCAGAACCTGTCTGTGCTTTTTTCATAATATAAATTTTTCTTTTTATCAGTTATGCGCAGTTTTTTCCTGCTCCGGAATTTTCTTTATGGCATCCATGAACTCGTCCGCCGCTACTGCCTTAGAATAATACCAGCCCTGCATATAATGACAGCCTATATCGGCAAGATGATCCTTTTGTTCCTTGGTCTCAACACCTTCGGCAACAATCATATATTGAAGTGCATTTAACATACGTATGGTGTATTCGAGCGTTATACCGGCTTTGATATTTTCAAAAGCATCCCATATAATGTATTTATCAATTTTAATTATGTGGAACGGCATATGATTTATATAATCAAGATTGGAATAACCTGAACCGTAATCATCTAAGGAAAGTGTAATTCCGTAGTCAACTATCTTTTTAATATTTTCATTTACTATATCGGAACCTCCGACCATATTGGCAGTTTCGGTAATTTCAATATTTATCTGGGATGGCTTGACATCATATTCTTCCAGTATACCGATAACCGTCTTATAATACTCCGGCTGCTGAAGCTGTACCGGGCTTATATTGACCTCTATATATTCGACCGAGCTTTCTTTAAGCTTATTGTCCCGTATAAACTTACATACCGAGCGAAGCACCTGATTGCCGAGAGCAATAATCAAACCATTCTTCTCAGCTATCGGTATAAACACCTCAGGAGAAATCCAACCAAGCTTTTCATCATTTAATCTGACAAGTGCTTCCGCAGAGTTATATAGATTTTTTTCAACCGAAAAAATCGGCTGATAGTAAACCATAAGCTCATTTCTGTCTATAGCAAGCTTAACTGCTTTTTCAATTTCCTTTTCGCTTCTCATCTTGGAAAGATCCATATTTCCCGCTATAGAAATACCACCCTTATTGGTTTTCTTCGCCATGGACATAGCATAATCCATAACCTCAATGAGATTTCCGTAATTATCTGCATCTTTAGGGCACTCAAAACAGCATATGGACGAAGACATCATAACCCCCGCAGAAGATTCACTGTACCACGGATGCTTGAATCTTGTCTGAACAATATCCACTAAAGATTTTATCTCTTCCAAGCTCTTTTTGTTACATACCGCTCCGAACTGATCAGAGCCATATCCAAATACAACATCTACACCTTCCACGCCTCTTAGATAATTTCCCACCTGTACAAGAAGGTTATCTCCCGTATCAACGCCATAGGTTTTATTGATATATTTAAAATCATCCATTGCTACCAAAATAATCGAGAATACCTTGCCTCTGTCCAATCTGTATTCAAGATATTCTCTCATACAGTCCTTGTTATAAAGCTGTGTCAGGTTATCAATATAAAGTGCCGGATTAAATATGTAATTATAAAGTGTAAGACAAACTATCGCAAAGCCAAAGCAAAGTATGGATACCGTAAATCTAAGCTGTACAACAAACATAACCGAAGAAAACAATATACTTGATATCAGAATATATACTCTTGAGGCTGCTATCTTTTTTCTCTTTACTATTATGACAGCTATTCCCGTTATAACAGATACACCGGATAAAAGAGCATACAAGGCACCAAAGCTTCCAACCACATAACGATTACTGTAAAAATAAAATCCGATTTTAGTAAAAGGTGTAAGTATATCTATAATCAATGTCACACTTAAAATTACATACAGAAAGCATTTTAAGAAAAACTTATTTTTATCTCCTACATGCATATATTCAAATACAAAACATGCATATATAACCGAAATGAGACATGCCATAAATGAATATGCAGCCATAACAACATTGAAGCCGAATTCACCTATTACTTCATTTCTGTATAATAAAACTCCTGTCGTCTCAATAATGGTGCATATGAAAATAGATACATTGAATTTCAAGAAAAACACATAGCTACTCAAAGGTATCTTCTTTTGATGAAAATACCATACCATCATCAGTATGCATATAACAATTGTGGCAAAATTATATTGCAAATTCCATTCCAGCATAATTTACCTCACAAAAACAAATCCTTTTGTTTTATTCTATCCATACATTTAAATCTAAATTAATTCCAATTCCCGACAGACTGCCCTCATCCGTATATTGCCAAGCAGTATAAAGATAGGGAAAATCCGGTTGATTGGAATAATGAGCAAGCCACAACCTATAGTTACCGACTCTGCTCATATCAAGCTCCTGCACAAACCAGTTACGATTAGAATAAATCATGGGCTCATATCCGGCATTCTTAACAGTCTCACAAAAACCAACAACACTGTCTGTTCTTGAATCAATATCCAGCTCAGCCGTTCTTGCAGCATCATCATATATTATCTCAGAGTCAATGATAACCGGACCTTTAACCTTATAATCCTTTATAAGATTTAAAGTATACTTTGCCTCCTCTACACCCTCATCATAGTTAATTGCCTGTGTAAAGAAATATACACCTACGATAAGCCCTGCATCAAGCGCACCCTCTATATGATTTTGAAACATATCATCAGTAACAAGAGCACCTGAACCATAGCCACGATATCCCGCTCTTATAATAGCCATATCAACTCCTGCCGCCTTAACCTTTTCCCAATCGACATCAGTCTGATAGGCAGATACATCCACTGCCACATGTGAAATTCTTTCTGCATTATCATTGTGATAATACATAAGACCATTTTCATCATCTATAAAGAAATTATCAACCTCGTAGTCGTTTCTCGGAACATTTGCCGCAATCTTATAGTATTCATAATTCGGATAATCACCTATAAGAACGTAGCTTGCCCTTACGTAAGACCAATAATTATCATCTATAAGTCCTGCAACAGCTCCGGGTTCGAGGTACCATTCACGCTCGTCTGCTGCTGTTGATATAAAAACCGGCTTTGATTTATCAAATTTTACGTTCAATAGTATAATAAGAGCAACCATCCCGATAATTATAAGCATTATTAAAATAGTGAAAAAACGTTTTGCAGGTTTACTCATATTCCTTATCTCCAAGCATCTGTTTCTTAATTAAGAGTACCATATTTAGTGGATATTCTCAATAAATATTTAATTAATTTTTTTATCTTTTTGTGCATTTATCACAATATTACCTATATACATAAGCATTATACCTATGACGATTAAAATCAATAGATCCATCAGGCTTAATTTTTCGCTTAAAAGAATCGGGAAGGCTTTTCCAACCTGATTTGGATAATACATTGTAAGGCAGGATAATCCATTATTTATAAAATGCATTATCATTCCGGGAATAATGCTTTTTGACTTATGGGCAACATAGCATATAACACATCCCAAAAAAGCTGTTGCGAAAAATCTTACGATACTCATATGATATATGCCAAACAAGGCTGCTGATATAAGTATTGCTGTTTTAGGCTTTAATTTATCCTCAAAGGAAGAAAATACAAAGCCTCTAAACATCAGCTCTTCACAAACCGCCGGAACAACCGCTACTACCAAAAGTGTTGAAATAAAGCTATCTCCCAAAAGTGAGCTTTGAAGGTCCCCTGCTTCACTTGCACTCTCCGGGAATATGGCACCTGCCACGGATGTAAGCACCATTCCCAAAAGCACTGCTCCCAATATCATTACTATTCCGCCTATGATATATCCTACTTCACAATTCTTAAGTCTGAAGGTCTTTTTAATATCCTTCTTCGTATAAACCGCTGCGGCAAAAGGAATCAAGAGTATAATAAGCTGTGTGCCAAGAACGCCGTAATACCCAAGTGAAAGCTGTATGGCACCACCTATATAAATCATGGCAACCATGGTTACCGCCAAAACGATAACCGTATCTCCAAGCTCAGGTGTACCTCCCTGCCTGATATTTTTTCTTCTTTCAAAAATCTGCACTCCTGCTGCCGATTCTCCAAATAAAACCGACTCACTGTTATATATTTTGCCAAGTATCCATATTGCAAGCACACCATATAAAACATTACTTAAAAGTACCAAAAGTACAGCACGGGAATCATATTTAAATGCCAGCATATCCCTGATTAAAAGGCAGATATTTGTCACAGGAACAAGCGCTGCCTTATCGTTTAATTTAACATTTGGTATAAAGCTTATAAATGAAGCAAACATCACAACAAGCGATAAAGGCGTGATATAATTGTTAGCTTCCTTATATGTTTTCGCAAAAGCCGTAACGCACATGGTAATGGCACTTATAAATACAGCAAATGCAAATATACATAATATTCCGACAATAATTGCCGGGAAAAATTTTATAATATTAACTCCTCCGCTGGTATTGGTATAGCTGCTTGTCATGTTATACATATAAACTCCTACACCCGCAAGCGAAAGTATATTTAAAAGAGAGGATATAATACCTATTGTTGCAACCACAAGAAATTTGCTTACTATTATCTCGCCATTTGTCACGGGAAGTGTAAGAAGTGTTTCAAGAGTTCCTCTTTCTCTTTCCCCTGCCGTTGTGTCAATAGCAGGATACATGGTTCCCATAAGAAGGCTTACCACCAGCATAAAAGGAAGGATACTTGATAAAAGACTTCCTGCCGTTTCTTCATTTGTTGCCGTATCATTAAAGCTTATATCTATAGGATTTAGTATTTCCTCTTCATCAAGACCTGCAGCCGCAAGCTTTTCCTTTGTTATATCAGCGGAATATTTTTCGAGAAAATCTGACACCTTATCTGCCGCATAATTTGAATTGGTGACAGATGAGATAAAATATATCTCATAATTTTGTTTTCCCGACCTGTTTGTAATTGTTATATAAGCATCTATTTCTTCGTTTGCAAGAGCTTCCTCATAATTATCAATTTCAACCAGCTTAAGAGAATAATCCGACAAATCATACCTTGCCAAAATATCGGCTAAAATTCTATTGTCATATGAGCCGGCGGCTATTACGTATGTTTTCTCTGACATGGACACTGAGATTCTGCTCATGACCTGAAGACTTATAATAATCAAGAGCGGATACAGAATTATCGGTAC
Source organism: uncultured Lachnospiraceae bacterium (assembly GCA_902788555.1). Taxonomy (GTDB): domain Bacteria; phylum Bacillota; class Clostridia; order Lachnospirales; family Lachnospiraceae; genus Coprococcus_C. Next base: position 60,857 of record CADAKQ010000020.1, on the reverse strand, counting down.
AAGCACCATCATAATAACAGTCTTTTTATCACGTAAAACATCCAATAATTCCTTTTTGTAAAGAGTTTTTACATTTTTTACATTCATGTCCAATCCTCCTTACCGATAAGATTAGCGAATACCTCTCTTAAATTATCCGAGCCGCCCATGGTTTTTAATTCATTAACTGTTCCCTGTGCCGCAATTTTCCCCTTATTTATAATAATTATTCTATCGCAAAGCTTTTCAGCCTCTTCCATATAATGAGTTGAATAAAGAACCGCCTTCCCTGCTTCCTTTTCCCTAAGCATAAAATCAACTATTGCATTACTGCTCAATATATCCAGTCCAAGAGTCGGTTCATCAAATATATAAATGACCGGATTATGGATTATACATCTTGATATGGATGCCCTTTGCGTCTGACCGGTCGAAAGCTTTTCTATTCTGTTATCTATAAAACCACCCAAATCAAGAACTCTGCTAATCATCCCGATTCTTTTTTCAATATCCGAATCAGACATCCCATATATTTTACCTGCCATGGTTAAAAGCTCTCTTGTACTTAGTCTTCCGTAAAGCTTTGTATTTCCTGACAGATAGCCTATATATTTTTTTATCTCTGTCTCACTTTCCATTACTCTTCCGTCAAGGCAGACATTAATATTGCCCGATGTAGGCTTCATAAGCTTTCCAAGCATACGTAAAAGCGTAGTTTTACCTGCTCCGTTAGGTCCGATTATACCAACTATCTCCCCAAGCTTAAGCTTAAGAGAAATATCATTAACCGCATTAAAATTACGCTTCACATTATTTTTTTCATTTTTCACAAAGGTTTTTATGAGATTATCTGCTTCGAGTACCATAGCGCTCCTTATATATTTGTTATATATGCTTCACTGCCAAGCTTCACATGTACTATTTTATGATTGTATGTCATTTTATTATAAGCTGCTTTTAACTTTGTCAAAGGCTTTATCTTCGTATCGGTTGTAAGAAATTTCATAACAGGCTCTTCATCCATAACCTTATAATCGGATCTCCAGCTATTGAAAAGCTTAAAGGCATCATCTACCGAAAATCTCTTTTTCTTTTTTATAAAGATGCTTTTCTTAAAAGCAAAGTTTATATAAGTCTCCGCTCCTGATGTTGACGCTGCAAAAACAAGCTCTGAATTAGGAAACCTGTCAGCTATCTTTCCAACCAGCTCGCATACATCATTCTTTCTTAAGTATGATAATGTATCATTGCAAACAAACATTACCCCCTGATTTCGCTTACATGCTATCTCATCAATCCACGAAAAATCAAGTATTGTTCTTCCTATTGTTTTTTCACGCTTTCTTTCTCCGTACATAGCTCGTCTTACAGACATAATATTGTGAGTATCTACGCTGTACCACTGAATTCGTCCGTTATCAAGTCTTCCAAACATATTGTCAAGTCCGCAGCCCAAATTAATAATCGTACATTTCGGAAATTTCATAATATACTGCTTAACCTTTGCATCACAGGCAGCCATAGTTGTTGCAAGTATCAGATTTCTGTACTCATTCAAATGTGTATTAATCTTTGAAAAATCAAATTTATGGTCATAAATAAATTTGGCTGCCCACTCATCCTTTATTATATCCGGATATCTTTTTGACCAGTCAGATAAAAGCTTAAGCGGATATATATCATTAAGTGAGTTATCAAACGTTCCTTTAATTACATCCACAAGATATCCCCACGCATTTTTTTGAACCTCACTTTTTTCATATATCATAAAATCATGATATGCATCATCAAATTCAAAAAATCTTGCATTTATACCTTGTGTCTTTGCCTTATTATAAAAGGCTCGCGAGTAACAGTTAAACATATCATCTACACTGGAAAATAAAACCACGTCATCACATAAATCTGTATAATCCTCATAGTACGGACTTGTATAATCGGTTTTAACGGCATAGTCCTTAACCCAGTATGTATTTATAAAATCCTTCAATGCCTGATTAAAAAACACTCTGCCGCTTCTGTCCACCGTATCACTTATTATCTCTTCAAGCTGCCTGTCAAAAAATTCCGTATCAATAAGAGGTGACAGCATAATAAGCTGGTCCGGTTTTCTAAGCCCCTCCTTCCACGCAAGCATGGTAAGAGAAAGACTGAGACCTGCTCCTGAGGAGTCGCCTAAAAGTATAAGCCTTTTTACATCCATACCCATGGCAAAATCCGAATATGCCCTGCAAAGCATCTTAAAGGTATCCTTACAGCTATTTTCCGGCGCAAGCGGATACATAGGCACAAAAAGTCCGCATCCGGTTTTTAAAGAAAGCTTGGTTATGAAATCCCACTGTTCACTGTCTATATTAAAATACATCGAGCTGCCGTAAAGATATACGATATACGTTTCATTAAATCCGTTTCTCGGAATCATTCTGTAGCTTTTAAAGCCCGACTCCATAAACTCATCAATTTCAAAAAACTTACCGTATTTTTCAGGAACTTTATCGACGTACTTTTTCCTTTCATTTAAAATAAACTTTTTAATTTCATCTGTATTATATTTTGTGATACCTGACGATATTTTTTTCATAAATATTACCCTTAGCACCCTTTTGAATTAAGTTTAATTAAGCCTTATTATATTTATATTGGCTATTATAACATCTGTAAACAAAAAAAGGAATCTCAAAGATTCCTTTTTAATCTGTTTATTATTGAAAATTTTGCGGTGCTACCACTACAGGCTGTGCCAAAACTCCTGTCTCGCTTTGAATTGACGAGCTTATACTCTGTACCTTTCCGGTTGGAACATATCCTGTTTCATTGAATAAAAACTCATGCAATGCAGAAACATTTGACGAAAGATCCGCAGGTACAATAATTGAGCCCTTAGTTTCATGAGTCATAGGTGTATAAGCAAAAGGGAATCCGACAGTATTTCCTATCTCATACTCAAATATGGCATTGCTAAGCTCCTTTATCTCATCCTCAGTAAGACTCGTTGCTATCTCCGGAAATACATCATCTATCACATCATCAAGTGTAGATAAATCAGAAGTCTTTGCTTTTGCAAATATTTTTGAAATCACATCTCTTTGTCTTTCCGTTCTTGTTATATCGCCCTGATCGGTACTTCTTATTCTGGCATAGGCTGTTGCCTGTGTACCATTTAATAAAAGGTCTCCTGTGGTAAATACACCATCCGAATAAATTCCCGTAACAGATATCTGCTCTGATATGGCAAGATTTAAAACAGGAAGCTCATTTTCCTCTACATGAACCGTTATTCCGCCCAAATCGTCTATAGCCTTGGTAAGTGCCAAAAAATTAACCGTAACAAAATCCGTTATCTGTAAGTCCAGATTTGCATTTAAGGTTTTAATCGCAAGCTGTGGTCCTCCATATGCATATGCCGCATTTACCTTTGAGGTAATTCCTGAATCATTTTCTATCTCAAACAATGTATCTCGATATACAGAAACAATCTTTACCTCTTTTGTCTCGTTATTGATACTTGCAATCATAATGGAATCACTTCTTGTACCCTGTCCCAAATTGGCTACATCTCTGGAGTCTATTCCGAAAAGAGCAATTGTTTTATAGCCCTCCTGCTTTGTTTCATCAAGATCCTCATTGATGGCAAGGTCTTCCTTATCAATCTCTATCTTAACTATTTTCTTAATCTTTGAATCCCTATAATAAAATACATATCCGACAACCATAAGCGCAAGGATAATAAGCTCAAAAAATAGTGCAAGTCCCCATTTCAGATTTCCGCCCTTACCGGCATTACCTGATTTTTTTGTACTCTTGGCTTTTGATTTTCTACCATCCTGCTTTTTATTGTTATTCTTATTTGTTTTCTTTTCATCCTTTTTACTCATTATTATAACCTCACATATTACTCCGGTTTTTAATAAATCTATCTGCTATATGATACATTATTCTATAAAAAATTACAACATTAAAATAATTTACACAATATATACTATGCTTCGCCAAAAAAGTATGTCATACAGTTTATTGTAATTATTATTTCCTTGTGATATACTACATAACAGCAAAAAATGGTGGTAATTAAAATGGATATTAAGAACAAAGTTTCCGAAATACTTACAAGTAACAATTTAAATGAATCAAAAAAGAATTATCTTAGTGTAATTATGCCTGCTTATAACGAAGGCATGCATATAAAAGAAAACCTTCTTGCAGCTTCAAAAATCATATCAGGCTTTGTAAAAAACTATAAGATAATAGCTGTTGATGACGGCAGCTCTGACAACACCCGTGAGGAAATTATGAAGGCTGCTGAAGCCGACTCCAAAATTGCTTATATAAGCTATAAGCCAAACCATGGAAAAGGCAGCGCAATTACTACCGGAATCAGATATGCCAATTCCAATTATGTTGCTTTTTTGGATTCGGATCTTGAGCTTAACCCGATTATGTTAAAAAGCTTTTTAAAAGCCATAATTGATAAAAATGCCGATATCGTAATCGGTTCCAAGCTGCACAAGGATTCAAAGCTTGAATACCCTCTTATGAGAAAAATCATGAGTTTCGGATATTATGCAGTTCTAAAAATTTTGTTCAGGCTTGATATAAAGGATACACAGACAGGTATAAAGCTTTTCAGGGAACCTGTTATAAAAACACTTACTGAAAATATGATAACTGATGGCTATGCCTATGATATTGAAATCCTCGCCAAGGCCAACAAGGCAGGCTGCAAAATTATAGAAATGCCTATAGAGTTAAAGTTTAAGCGTGAAAGGAAAGAAAAATCACGCATATCCTTAAAAACCAGCGTTTCGGTTTTTAAGGATACACTAAAAATTAAAAAATCATTGAAATAGTATCGAATTTTTTACTCGATTCCGTAAAGTATACGAACAAGCTCGGAATCCTTATCTAATATGAGTGTGTTATTGTTTCCCTTAAGTGATTCCTTCAGAGCGTCAAGACCTCTTATGTAATTATAAAATTCTGCTTTTTCTTCGTCGTTATATGCCTCTGAAAGTATTCTCATATATTCTGCTTCCCCCTCTGCAATTATCTGTTCAGCATCCTTTTGGGCATCAGCTATTGTTATGGCAACCTCTTTATCAGTTTCATTTCTTATAATCTGTGCATCGGATTCTCCCTGAGCTGTATAGCTTGCTGCTATATTTTCTCTTTCGGATATCATCCTCTCATATACGGCAGCCTTATTATCCTCAGGCAAATCCAAAGCCTTTATCTCGGCTGTTACGATTGTAATGCCGTATCCTTCCATATCTGAATTTGCAGCGGCTGTTATTATTTCTGTCAGAACCGCTCCTCTTGCTGCTATAACCTCATCCTGTGTCATAGAGGATATTGTATTTTTTGTTGCATTGTATACTGCTGCATCTATACGTTCCTCTGCACGTGCATCTACAGCACTTAAGGTTTTATAATATTTTGTCGGTTCTGTCACCTTCCATATAACATAATCATCCGCAATCATGGATTTTTTATCCTTTGTTATAACATCACTTGTAGGTATATCATATACTCTGTTTCCGCTGTAAACCTCCTGTATATCATCAATAAAAGGAAGCTTAAAGTGTAATCCGGCATCTGCTTCAATCTTTAATATTTTTCCGAATCTTTTTACGATTGCTTTTGAATTATACTGCACTGTATAAAAGGAATTAAATATTACAATTAACGCAAATAAAAGGAGTATTACAAACAATATAGCTTTAGTAGTCTTCTTCTGTACTTGTTTCGACACCCGAATCATCCTCCTTATCGTTGTTGTAATTATTGGTTGTAGTTGAATTTATATCAGCAAAGCTTTCCAGAGGATAAACCTCCTGAGTCTGTCCATCTGTTATGATAATCTTCATAGAAGGAAGAATCTCCTCCATAGTCTCGTAGAACATTCTCTTTTTTGTTATAAGCGGATAAAGCTTGTACTGCTCATATATTTTATTCAGTCTTGCAACCTGACCTTCAGCCTCCGCTATACGTGTTGCCTTCTCGGCCTCTGCATCCTTACGTATTCTGTCAGCTTCTGCCGTAGCATTCGGAAGCTCTTTATTCTGATACTGCAGTGCATTATTTTTTGCGGTATCTGCGCCCTGCTTTGCTGTTTCAACAGACTTAAAGGCCGCTATTATCTCATCTGTCGGAGGTTCGGAATCCTGAACCGTGATATTAATAATCTGGAGTCCTATATTTCTCTCCTCAAGCTCACGCATCATTTCTTCCTTAACATCAGACTGTATCTGGCTTTTAGCTGTAGTCATTGCCTCATCTACAGTATAATTTCCCACTACGGATCTTATACTTGATAACGCAATATCCTTCAATATCTCTTCAGGATTGTTGGAATTATAAAGATATGCAACCGGATCCGAAACCTTATACTCAAGATAAAAGTCTATATTAAGAAGATTAAAGTCGGCGGTAATCATAACTCCGTCCATCGAATCTGTTATATTCTGACCGTTATTATCAAGTGTATAACCGACTCCGGTTCCATGTGTTGTTACATCCACCTTCTGAACCTTTTGTATAAAAGGAATCTTGAAATACAGTCCGGCTGTATTTGTTGTAGTTACCTTGCCAAACATAGTCACTACAGCATTTTCCTGTTCATTTACATAATAATAGCTGTCAAAAACGGCAAAGAGTATTATAAGTCCTATTATTACAAGCTTAAAAATATTTAGGGACTTTTTTATCTTCTTATTTGAGCCGTTACCATCAGTGTCATTTCCGTTGTCATCAACGTATTCAACATCTATGACATCATCATCTTTTTTTGACTTGCCCATTTTCATCCTTCTTTCTACTACAATATATTTATATTTGATAAATACTCTGATAATCTTACAGACCGTTGGCAACATCTACAAGATACTGTCCGTATGCGGTTTTCATGAGAGGCTCGGCAAGCTTAAGAAGCTGATCCTTATCTATGAAGCCTCTTCTAAAAGCTATCTCCTCTATACATGATATATACATACCCTGTCTTTTCTGGAAGGCAGCCACGAAGTCCGCCGCATCAAGGAGCATATCGTGATTACCCGTATCAAGCCATGCAAAACCACGTCCTAAGGTTTCAACCATAAGGTCTCCTCTTTCAAGATATACGTTATTTACACTTGTAATCTCTATCTCGCCTCTTGCTGAAGGCTTAACATTTTTAGCTATCTCAACCACATCATTATCGTAGAAATAAAGTCCCGGTACCGCATAGTTTGACTTTGGATGCTCTGGCTTTTCTTCTATGGAAAGAGCCTTGCCTGTCTCGTCAAACTCTACAACGCCGTATTCTCTCGGGTCTTTTACATAATATCCGAAAATAGTTGCACCCTTTTCACGTGATGCAGCATTTCTAAGCACCTTGGAAAAGCTCTGTCCGTAGAAAATGTTGTCGCCCAAAACAAGTGCCACACTGTCAGAGCCGATAAACTCCTCACCGATTATAAATGCATCAGCAAGTCCCCTCGGAGTCTCCTGAACCTTATACGAAAACTTCATACCAAGCTGTGAGCCGTCTCCGAAAAGCTCCTCAAAAGTAGGTAAATCTCTCGGTGTTGATATAATAAGTACCTCCCTTATACCTGCAAGCATAAGAGTTGACAATGGATAATAAATCATCGGCTTGTCGTATACAGGCATTATCTGCTTTGATACTGCCTTGGTAAGCGGATAAAGTCTTGTACCCGAACCGCCTGCTAAAATAATTCCCTTCATGATACATCTCCTCCCAATCATTCTAAACAAACTAAACAGGCTTGCTTAATCACAAACCTGTTTAGTTTCATATTAATTATTTTCCTGCGTACATATCCTCATAGTACTTCTGGTAGTCTCCGCTGGTTACATTCTTCATCCAGTCCTCATGCTCAAAGAACCAGGCGATAGTTTTCTTGATACCCTCTGCAAACATGGTTTCAGGATACCAGCCTATCTCTGCCTTAATCTTGTCAGGAGCTATAGCATATCTTCTGTCATGTCCCTTTCTGTCCTCAACATAAGTAATCAAATCCTTTGATACAAGCTTCTTTCTTGGATCACCGTCAGGAAGCATCTCCTGAAGTGTGTCTATGATAATATTGATTATCTCAATATTCTGCTTTTCGTTATGTCCGCCGATATTGTAGGTTTCAAAAAGTCTTCCCTGCTCCTGAACCATATCGATTGCCTTGGCATGATCTTCCACAAATAACCAGTCACGAACATTTTTACCGTCGCCGTATACAGGAAGCTTCTTTCCGGAAAGTGCATTGTTTATTATAAGCGGTATAAGCTTCTCAGGGAACTGATAAGGTCCATAGTTATTGCTGCAGTTAGTTATATTTGCAGGGAACTTGTAGGTATCCATATAAGCCTTTACAAGCATATCCGATGATGCCTTACTTGCCGAATACGGACTATGCGGATCATATGGAGAAGTCTCATAGAAAAATGCATTATCATCATCAGGAAGTGAGCCGTAAACCTCATCCGTTGATACATGAAGGAATTTCTTACCCTCCTTAAAGCCTCCGTCAGGGAGCTCCCAGGCTGCCTTTGCACAGTTTAACATAACAGCGGTTCCCAAAACATTTGTCTGAACAAAGACCTCAGGATTTTTGATACTTCTGTCTACGTGTGACTCTGCCGCAAAATGTACTACTCTGTCGATATCATTTTCTGCAAATATCTTAGAGATAGCTTCCTTATCACATATATCTGCTTTGATAAATGTGTAGTTATCCCTGTTCTCGATATCCTTTAAATTCTCAAGATTACCTGCATAAGTAAGTACATCAACGTTAATAATTCTGATTTCATTATCATATTTTTTAAACATGTAATGAATGTAGTTTGAACCGATAAATCCGGCTCCGCCTGTTACAAGATAAGTTCTCATATTTTTTCCTCCTATTTTGAAAGTATCTCCTTTAGTATTCTGTTTACTTCTCCCGGGTCTGCCTTACCCTTCATAGCCTTCATGGTCTGTCCAACCAAGAAGCCTATAGCCTTTTCCTTACCGCTCTTGTAGTCCTCAACCGACTTCGGATTGGCGGCAACTATCTCTTCGATGGTCTTGGTAAGTGCGCCCTCATCATTTACGGTCTTAAGTCCGTTTTCTTCAACATATTTTTCCGGATCGATATCCTCCGTAAATATCTTTTCGAAAACCTCCTTGGCAACCGAACCGTTTATAACCTTTTTATCAACCATATCTATAAGTGTTGCAAGATTCTTAGCTGAGAAGCTTAGGTCATCCGCATCTCTATCATGTTCCTTCATAAGTCTCATGGTCTCGACCATAAGCCAGTTGGAAACCTTTTTCGGCTCTGCTCCAAGAGCTATGGTTTCTTCAAATATATCCGCCATCTTCTTGGAATTGGTTATTATATCAATATCGTAATCAGGGATGTTAAACTCATCCCTGTAACGAATTCTCTTTTCATCACGAAGCTCCGGCTGACGTCTCTTTATAGTATCCAGAAATTCATCATCCACGATAATCGGAACAAGGTCCGGATCAGGGAAATATCTGTAATCCTGTGCATCCTCCTTGGAACGCATAGCATATGAATATCCCTTTTCATCATCCCATCTTCTGGTTTCCTGAATTACCTTTTCACCGGATTCGATTATATCTATCTGACGCTCTCTTTCATTTTCAATTGCTCTGGCAATCGCCTTGAAGGAATTGAGGTTCTTCATCTCGGTTCTCGTACCGAACTTTTCTTCCCCCTTTTTCCTTATGGAAAGATTTACGTCTGCTCTCATAGAGCCCTCATTGAGCTTACAATCTGATGCTCCGAGATACTGGATGATAAGTCTAAGCTTATCAAGGTATGCTATGACCTCATCCGCAGAGCGCATGTCAGGCTCTGAAACTATCTCTATAAGAGGCACACCTGAACGGTTATAGTCTACAAGTGAGGTATCGGTAAATGAATCGTGTACCAGCTTACCTGCATCCTCCTCCATGTGAATCTCATGTATCCTTACAAATTTCTTCTCTCCATCCACATCTATCTCAACCTTACCGTCACGGCATATCGGGAAATAAAGCTGTGAAATCTGATAGTTCTGTGGGTTATCAGGATAGAAATAATTTTTTCTGTCAAATTTACCCTTTCTGGTTATATTACAATTAGTTGCAAGACCAACCGCAACTGCCTTTTCAAGCACTGCCTTATTTAACACAGGAAGTGATCCCGGCATACCGGTACATACAGGGCAGGTGTGTGTATTCGGCTCTCCACCGAATTCGGTTGAACATCCGCAGAATATCTTGGTCTTGGTTGCAAGCTCTACATGGACTTCAAGTCCTATCACGGTTTCATATGTCTTTTCCATAATATTCTAAAGCCCCCTTTCCGCAATCGGAGATCTCTTGTAGCTTCGGCTTTGCTCGTAAGCATAAGCGGCTCTTAAGATACTCTTTTCATCAAAGGTCTGTCCCAGAAGCTGAAGACCGATCGGAAGTCCGTTCTTATCATATCCGCAAGGAAGTGATATACCCGGAAGTCCGGCAAGGTTTACTGATACCGTATATATATCCCCGAGGTACATTTTAATCGGATCACTTAAGGACTCGCCACATTTTAATGCGGTTGTAGGTGCAACCGGTCCGAGTATTACATCATACTTTGCAAATGCATCGTCAAAGGCTTTTTTGATAAGAGCCTTGGTCTTAAGTGCCTTGACATAATAAGCATCATAATAACCGGAGCTAAGTACAAATGAACCAAGCATAATTCTACGCTTAACCTCTGCTCCAAAGCCTTCTGAACGTGTCTTTTTATACATGTTATGCAAGTCCGTATAATCAGCGGTTCTGTAACCGTATTTTACACCGTCGAATCTTTCAAGATTTGAGGATGCCTCTGCTGATGCAATTATATAATATGCAGGGATTGCATAGTCAACCATACCGAGCGAAAACTCTTCAACTACAGCACCCTTACCTTCGAGCACCTTTGCAGCGGCAAGCACCGCATCCTTAACCTCAGGGTCAATACCCTCTGCAAGATAATCACTCGGGATACCTATCTTCATACCCTTTACATCATCAACAAGCGCAGCCGTAAAATCGGATGCCGCATCCTTATAAGATGTAGAATCCTTATCATCATGCTGACATATAATCTCTAAAATGGTTGCACAGTCTCTTACATCCTTTGCTATAGGTCCTATCTGGTCAAGGGATGAACCGTAAGCTATAAGTCCGTAACGGGATACTCTTCCGTAGGTCGGCTTGATACCCGTTACACCGCAAAAGGATGCAGGCTGTCTTATGGAACCGCCCGTATCGGAACCAAGCGCATAAGGTACCTCCTCGGATGAAACCGCTGCTGCAGAGCCACCTGATGAGCCTCCCGGTACTCTGCTTAAATCCCAAGGATTCTTAGTAGCACCAAAATACGAAGTCTCAGATGTACTTCCCATGGCAAACTCATCCATATTGGTTTTTCCTATTATAACAGCTCCTGCCTCTTTTAATTTCTCAACTGCCGTAGCTGTATATGTAGGAACAAAATTACCAAGTATTTTTGAAGAACATGTGGTAAGAAGTCCTTCGGTACACATATTATCCTTAATTGCTACAGGCACTCCGGCAAGAGGGCCGTTAAGCTCACCTGAATCAATCCTCTTTTGTATCTCTTCTGCCTGCTTTAAAGCACCTTCCTTATCAACCGTTACAAAGGAGTTAACATCCTTTTCTATGCTTTCGATTCTGCGGAGGCTTTCTTCTACGGCTTCTTTAACTGTAACTTCTTTATTCTTTATCTTCTGTCCAAGCTCTACTGCTGTCAAACTCATCAAATCCACAAAAGCCACCTCCTAATCAAATGTCTTGGGAACGTCATAGCATCCGTTACGCTCCTCAGGTGCATTGGCAAGCATATTTTCTCTGTCGTCACCATTTGTTACCACATCTTCCCTAAATACATTGCTTACAGGGAAAGCATGACTCATAGCTTCTACATTTTCTGTATCAAGCTCGTCTAACTTGCTGACATAATCAAGCATATTAGACATATCCTTTTTTGCCTGTTCCTTTTCCTCATCGGAAAGAAAAAGCTTGGCAAGGATTCCAACATAATAAATTGTTTCGTCTGTAATAACCATTTTAAACCTCGTTTCTTTCTACATCAAAAATGCATTATTCATTTCCACTTAGTTCAAATACAATACTAACTATTCTAAATCAAGCTTACTTAGTTTATTTTCTATACTAACTGTATCAATTAGGCTTACTGTCTTATCTTAATATGGACCTCACGAAGCTGCTGCTCGGTAACTTCATTTGGCGCGCCACACATAAGATCCTGAGCTGTTCCGCTCATAGGGAACGGAATAACCTCTCTGATATTTTCCTCTTCCTTAAGAAGCATTATCATACGGTCAACACCCGGTGCCATACCTGCATGTGGAGGTGCTCCGAACTGGAATGCACTGTAAAGTGCTCCGAATTTATCCTCAAGCACTTCCTTGTCATATCCTGCTATCTCAAATGCCTTTTCCATAATCTGCATATCGTGATTTCTTACAGCACCCGATGAAAGCTCAACACCGTTACATACGATATCATACTGGTATGCAAGAATCTCTAAAGGATCCTTCTCATTTAATGCTTCAAGACCACCCTGCGGCATAGAGAACGGATTATGCGTAAAGCCAATCTTCTTGGTCTCATTGTCATACTCATACATCGGGAAGTCATTTATATAACAGAAGCGGTATGCATTCTTCTCTAAAAGGTCAAGTCTCGTTCCAAGCTCCGTTCTTATCTGTCCCGCAAAGAGTGATGCCTGCTTCTCATTATCTGCGATGAAGAAAATCGTATCACCAACGTTAAGTCCTGCAAGCTCCTTAAGCTCACCCTTCATATCATCAGGAATAAACTTATCTATAGGTCCCTTATATGAACCATCCTCCAAAACCTCGAGGTAACCAAGTCCGCCCATACCGATTGAGGTTGCGAACTTAAGCATCTTCTCATGCTGTCCCTTTGAAAGCTTGGCATGAACATTTATAGCTCTGACAGTCTTGTTCTGGAACGGCTTAAAGGTACATCTGTTAAAGAACTCCGATAAATCTATGATAATAAGTGGATTACGCAAATCCGGCTTATCAGTACCATACTTGAGCATAGCCTCCTTGTAGCTTATAATCGGATACGGTGCTTCGGTAACCGCATAGCCCTTAGGTGCAAACTCCTTAAATGCAGCGGTAAGCACTTCCTCTCCTACCTTGAAAACATCCTCCTGGGTAGCAAAGCTCATCTCAAAGTCAAGCTGATAGAACTCTCCCGGCGAACGGTCAGCTCTTGCATCCTCATCTCTGAAGCAAGGAGCAATCTGAAAATACTTATCAAAGCCGGAAACCATAAGAAGCTGCTTATACTGCTGTGGTGCCTGTGGAAGCGCATAAAATTTTCCCTTATATCTTCTTGACGGAACGATATAATCTCTTGCACCCTCAGGAGATGAAGCACAGAGGATAGGAGTCTGAATTTCAAGGAATCCAAGCTCTGTCATCTTCTGTCTTAAGAAGCTTATAACCTTTGAACGGAATATCATGGTATCCTTAACCTTGCGGTTTCTCAAATCAAGATAACGGTACTTAAGTCTTACATCCTCTCTTACCTCCTTTGAGGTTGTAACCTCAAACGGAAGCTGCTTATATATCTTTCCGAGTATATCCACCTCATGAGCTTCTAACTCAATTGTACCTGTAGGAATCTTAGGATTGTATGTATCCTCATCCCTGTGCTGGATATTTCCCTTAACCGAGATACACTCTTCTCTTGTGATACCGTCGAGTAAACTTGTATCTCTCATAACCACCTGCATAACTCCGTACATATCTCTTAAGTCAACAAAGGATACTCCGCCGTGGTCTCTGATATTTTCCACCCATCCGGCAAGTCTTACGTCCTTACCCACAAGCTCCTCCGTAATATTCTCCATAGTCATATCTCTGTAAATATTTGGCTGCATTTTTTTCTCTCCTATCTTATCTTTTCTTCAACCATGCCGACAACGCGCGTACATGGTACGCTCGTTGTCGCGGCGTTCGCAAAAAAACAAATCCCGAAGCCATAATTAAATGACTTCGGGACGAATAAACATTTTATCCGCGGTACCACCCGCATTGAAGCAAAAGCTTCCTCTCTTGACCTTTAACGGTGGTCGGCCGAATATACCTAGACCTCTTACCTATAGCATAATAATTATCAAAAAAATTCTTACATAGTATTTATGTAGGTTCACAATAATACTTTAAGATGTAGGCTTCAGCATACCTGCTCGGGTAGTGTTCCGCTTTTGTATGGTGTCATGTTATGGCTCTCAGTCTGTGACCATATTCCCTGTCATGTCCTTTTACAAGCAGTCTCCGTCAACGCATTTACTTATACAATTGACTGTATTATATGATAAGTTTTGTCAAAAGTAAAGAGGTTTAAACACTTTAAATGAAAAGTTTTTAATAAAGTGCAACTCCGTTGCCCTGCAGATAGCAGCTTCTGCCCTCCCAGTCATAAGTCTGGGTATTTGTCATAAGGGTTCCGTCTTCGTTTGCATAGCCATAGCCGCCCTTAAACTCATCGCCTTCTCTTCCGTCTGCCCAGGTTACGTTGTCTGAGAACTGGAACCACTTTCCCATCTCCAAAACACCGTACGCATTGGCATAATAAAGAACCGATCCCGACTTATCATAGGTTACAACATCCACATACATATATCCGAATACATTGAAGAAGCAGTAATCATCCACTTCCTCACCTGCGATGGTCTTCTTGACATTTGCAAAATCAGAGAATACCTCGTGTCCTTCGCTGTCAAAATAGATAACATGCTGACCATCCGGATGATAAGTAAGTCTGTCCTTCATGGCAGTTCCGTCAAGCTGGAAGTAGTATGTGTATGTACCGTCACACTTGAAATCATTGATGACCGCTTTACCATTTGAATCATAGCATCTTACATCACCATTGTCCTCTTTGTAAAACTCACAGCTATCATAATCAGAGAACTTCTCGCCCTCTTCCTTATCAACATCTCTTTCCTCGACCTTGTCATTACCAAGTGCAAGAAGTGTCTCGTGCCATACAGGCACAGGATTCTGGCCGCCGTACATTACCTCATAATTTGAGAAGGAAGTTCCGGAGCTTATAAAATCCGCTACAAGATTTTTATTATTTGGATAAACCCCTTTATTCTTATACATCTGCGTTCCAAATTTTGTATCAGTACAAAGAAGTGAAAGTATCTTAGCGGCATCCTCACCGCATTTACCGTTATCAACAACACCTAAATATGTTCCGCCCCATACATAAGGAGAAGGACCGGTACATATACCTATATTCTTATCTCCCTTTACGTCGTAATTATATACATAAGGCTCAAACCATGTACATCCGAAATATGCAAATGTGTTTCCCTGCATATTTTCATTCCATTCAGTAGACCACATCAAAGTATTATCGGTATAAGGTGCATACTTCTTAGCATACTCTATATAAGAAACAGCTTTGTCAGATATCTCAGCACCTGTACAACTTAAATAATCTTTTTTTATATCATCTAATGTGATTTCATCTTCAACATAGGAGGATATCACATAATCATCCACTCTATCCGGTGAGTAATAGGCATATTTTATATCATCATAGCCTGATGTCATATTGTAGCCTGCATCCTTTACGGTCTTCGCAGTGCTTAAGAAAGTATCCCAATCCTTTACATATTCCTGCACCTTCGCCGGGTCAGATGTACCAAGTACCTTTTCGGCTATGGTTCTGTTGTAAATCATGGCTCCCGGGTAAACTGAATTTGCCACATAATAAAGTTCATTTTTCTTTGTACCTTCATTTAAAGCAAATGCATAAGAAGTTCTTTTATAGCTTGCTTCATCAAAACCGATATCCTTTAAAGGAGTAAAGTCAACATGATAAAATACTCTATCCTTAAAACTTGTTTCAAGTGCAAAAATCATTGTGGCATCCTCTTCAGACATCTTTTTGATTGCCTCAAGATATTCATCCCCGGTTCCAGAGATTCCCAAATTTGTAAATGTGATTTTTGACTTTAACTCCGGATAAATTTTAACTAATTCATCAAGCCAGCCTTCAAGCTCATTATCATATGAAACAAAATTCACTTTATCCTTGTCAAAGCCTGACAAATCCACCACATAACCGGAATCTGTAGATGTAATTCACTTGCATCTATAACTTTAATTCCAAGGACAGCATCCTTGTCAAACATAAAATCCGTATAGTCCTCTTTATCAACAAGTCCATAGTATAAAACGGTAAGGACAACATCCTCTGTTCCAATATTTAAATACGAATCGGAAATCACTGTTGATGCATGTTCAAGCTTGCCCTCTACCACACTAAAATCACTTTTACCCTTATTGGAAAGCCAGCTAAGCTGTACTCCTTCTCCTGACTTAACATTTATCTTCATAATAACTCCGGTTTCCTTAGCATATCCGCCTATAGGTATAATAAATGTAGAGCCGTCAGAAAACTCTTCTTCTTCATGATCCACTACAACCAAATCCTGAAACGTAAAGCTTTTTAAGTCCCCGATTGTTACCGATTCCTTACCTGTTACATCAGTTGCCATATCGGAATACTTATTCAAGATTTCCTTATCACTATTATAGAAATCTTTACCCTCTCCTATAAAGTACAAATCCGGCAAAGGCTGAGAATCAAATACATAATCAAATCCTCCTCCGGCTACGCTGATATCTGTTTCTTCAATATCGGCATCTTCAATATCAACGCCTTCAATATCAGTGTCTTCTACATAAGCTTCATCCGCTGCCTCTGTTACTGTGACATCATCCTCTGCTTCCTTGGCATAAGCAGTAAAGCCGGTATAACTACCGCCTGTCACAAGCATTGCACCACACAAAGCCGATGCAATAAATTTTCTTAGTTTCATGAAATGCTCTTCCTCGTATTTTTTATTATAAAAAAAATCGCCAAACAATGCTCCCGACATCATATGACAACCTGTTTTATCACCTTGTTGTACAAAAAAGAAAGCTTAATTCTGTTCTGTTAATCATCAATTTTTTCTCTTTCTCTGTTAAGTATTTTCTAATATTTTCCGTAAAATATTTTATCATACCCCCAGAATTGCAATCCCCAAAAGAATTGCAATATATCCATAGGCACAAGATATACAGACTAAATCCGTACACACCTCCGTTTAGTCCGTACAGCTTTCAAAAATATACAGACTAAATCCATACCCACCATAAAATATACAGACTAAATCCGCACCTACCTCCGCTTAGTCCGTACAGCTCTATAAAATATACAGACTAAATCCGCACCTACCTCCGCTTAGTCCGTATGGCTCTCAAAAATATACAGACTAAATCCGCACCTACCTCCGCTTAGTCCGTACGACTCTCAAAAATATACAGACTAAATCCGCACCTACCTCCGTTTAGTCCGTACAGCTTTCAAAAATATACAGACTAAATCCGCACCTACCTCCGTTTAGTCCGTACAGCTCTATAAAAAAGCTCGAACCCATGTAATATTGGGACTTGAAAGAAACTTCTGATTTCTATTCACATGCGAAGCGTGTGTCGGTTATATAGGGTACTTCTGATGAAGTATTCAGAGAGCAGATGCTTAGCATAGCCGTTTGAAACATGTGAGCACTTAGCGAAAAAAATAAGGTAGTAAGCCACTTGCATTTATTAAGTAGTGCGCTTACCGCCCTATTTTTCTTGAGGTTAGTACTCCTACATGTTTCAAAGAGTGCGAACGTGCTATGCGAGTATCTGCTCTCTGAATACTTCATCAGGAGTACAGTCTATATAACCGACCGTCTTAAAGCCTTTTGTGCTTTCTTACCCCGTTAATCATATATGCCGGCATCATGAATATCGCATTAATAAAACCATAACCCGCATACCGATAAGTCTTGAATGTCATAAGTGCCGCCCTTAACTTATTATGAGATTTACTGTTCTTTAAATTGCGGTATTTTAAAAGCGGCTCGTTTATGTTACAAGCCTTTGCGCCTTCCTTTAACGCTGTAAGCCATACATAGTAATCCTCATGCGCATCCTTATCATGCTTCATGGGATATCTTTTCATAAGCTCTTTTTTTGCAAGCACCGAAGAACAGTTTATATAATTTGAACGCTTTAAATCTCTGAGTGTTATCCTCTCTTCCTCAAAACCTATAACACATCCGAGGCTCTTACCGTTTTCATCTATAATCTCCCGGGAAGTATTACATATATCGGCATTCGTTTTTTTGATAAACTCAAGCTGCCGGAAAAGCTTATCGCTTGTCCACATATCGTCAGCATCAAGATACGCAACATACTCTCCTCCTGCTATATCCACACCGAGATTGCGTGTTTTGGCGACACCCAGATTTTTGGAATTTTTCCTGACGATAATTCTGGTTTTATCCTTTAAAACATTGTGATTATTATTTACATAATCAAGTACCGTTTTAAGTGAATTATCCGTAGAACAATCGTCTATAACGATTATCTCCTTATCCACATCCTGAACAAGTGCCGAGCGAAGTGCATCCAATATATATTTTTCAGAGTTATACATAGGTATAATTATTGAAATCATTTTTTATCCCTTAAATATTTAACAGCTTCCCAATCATAAAGCAATTCTTTTCCAACAAAGCTTTACAAACCTTTTATATGCTGTTTTTCCAACAAAGCTTTACAAACCTTTTATATGTTGCTTTGCCAACATGCCTTTACAAACCTTTTATACTTTACTTTTTATACTTAACAAGCTCATCCTTAAACACAAGCTTCATTATTTTTTCCGTCGCATGTCCGTCACAGGCACTCATAAATTTATCCTTAAAATCTATAACCTTCTGCTTGTCAAAGTGCTTGTCTATATTCCTGATATAATCTATCATCTCTTCATTAGTCGCATAAATCGGTCCGGGAACGAAGTCCTTATAATCATAATAAAAACCTCTCCAGTCATAATATTCATCCAGATCATAGGCGAAAAAAAGCATCGGCTTTTCAAATAAAGAATATTCAAAAACGAGGGACGAATAGTCCGATATACAGATATCGGATATGCAAAGCAATTCATCAATCGTCATGCTTTCCGTACAATCCACGGCAAAATCCTTATACTTATCCTCAATCAAAACCTTTTCCTTTACAAAAGGATGGTGCTTAAATACAAGTATATAATCATCCTTAAATGCCTCATAAAATTTTGCCGTATCAAGCTTATTTGGCATCTTAGCCTTTGCAACCCTTCCCCTGAAGGTCGGAGCATAAAGGATAATTTTTCTTTCGTTTCTTTGTGGGAAAAGCTTATCCATCTTTGCTTTTGCACTATTTATATTATCCTTATCAAAAAAATAATCCGTCCTTGATATGCCTATCCCCACGGCAACATTCTTTTTCAGATTCATGGCTTCCGTATAAGCCCACTCCACCTCGGGAGCACTGACCGTTACATAGGTATAGTTTTTATGATACGGATATTTCTCCTGCGTTTTTCTGTCATCACCAAAGATTAAATCCGCCGTGCTTAATCCGAATTTTTTAAATGCACCGCAGGCATGCCAAAGCTGTGTTACAATCGTTTCCTTTCTTAAAGGCAGACAGGCAAACACATTTGAAGCATCATTCATAAACACATACTTTGCCGTTGCTACATCCTTAATCATAGCCTCACAAAGACTTCTGTATTCTTTTCTTTTTACAAAGCCCATCTGCAGGAAATGTGTGTGTATGTCAAAGCTGTAGTTATTCTTAAGCTCATTATATATATACTCCGAGCTGTTGGTTATAAACTTCATACGCCCTTCCATAAAGATAATCTTTTTTTCATCCACAGGTTTTTTTGCATATTTCTTATAAAGCTTTGGATATCTTATTTTGAACATGTAAAACTTATATAATTTTGCAAATGGTTTTTTTATTTTTTTCTTTATTCTTTTTGTTCTGTAGTAAACAAACCTGACTGCCTTATAAGGAACGGTTTCTTTTACCTTTGGAAAATATTTTGTCTGTTTGAATTTATCAAGCATCTATATCTCCTTTATACACAGCAACTAACATTTGCTTTTGCCATTTCTTTATCATATCTGCCCCTCTATGTAATCCATGACTCTTTTTGTTACTTTTCCATCACAGCCGTTCATAAATCTTGTTCTGAAGTTCTCTCTTTGCTCGGACATATCATCATTATAAAGTGCTTCCTTTATATTATATTTCAGATTTTTCTTATCTCTTACGATACGTCCCGGCAGCTTGCTGAAGTTGAGATAAAAGCCTCTTTTGTCGGTATATTTTTCAAGGTCAGGTACATAATATAATATCGGTTTGTCGAGCAGGAGATATTCAAAGAATACCGATGAATAATCCGTGATAAGCATATCCGCACAAACCATCAGTTCTTCCGTAGTCATAATGCCGTTTTTTCCACCATTCATATGCGGATGCAGGCTTTCTATAAGAAATGTCTCCGGAAGCTCTCTTACGCATGCGTTTATATCAAGGCGCAGATTATCAAACAGCTTTGCATTTTTTGACTCTTTGGTTCTTCCGGCATTTCCGCGAAATGTAGGTGCCCAGAGTATAACCTTTTTACCTCGCGCATTAGGATATGCAAACCGGAATTTGTCGTAGCAAGCCTGTATAAAATCTTCATCAAAAAGCTTATCCGTATAAGCCGCACCTATAGCTCTTACTATATTATTTTCAAAATCAGGTATCTGCATGGCAGAACGAAAATATGTCCTGCACTCATCACCCGATACGGTAACAAGGTCATAGTTTTTTATCGGCGAGCCAAGATAAAACTTCGGTATATCGTCATACGCATCATGACCAAATCTTTTAAATGCACCACAGCCATGCCAAAGCTGTATAACCTTTGTCTCCTTCTTCTTTTTGCAGGAGGAAACCGGCAGGTAATAATCACAGATTATGACATAAGAAGCTTTCGGATATGTGCGCATAAAATCCATCATACTGTTTATGACATCACGTCTTTCATGCTTGGAAGAATCTATATAAAATTCCCTTATGTCATAATGCTCTTTTTTTAAGCTTTCTCTTATGCTCATCATATAAGCCGGACAGGAATCATGCTTTGAATCGGCAAGTATAACAAGCTTATCCTCAACCCTGCTCCACCTGTTTTTGAAGTAGACGAAAGGAAAGACAATATACTGCATAAACATTTTATATATTTGTTTAAATATAAATTTCATAATTTTCACTCACCCTTTAAATCATCTAAAAAGTGCTCTACAAGTTTCGAACAGTTATTTATTTTATCATCTCCTCATACCTTGCGACAACCTCATCCATAGCTCCATATGAAACAAGCTTACCATGCTCCAATATAAGAGCCTTATCGCATATCCTTCTAACCTGTTCTATATTGTGAGATACGAATAAAACCGTAGTTCCGGTATCCATCATATCAAGCAGCTTTTTTTCACTCTTTTTTCTAAACTTTGCATCCCCTACCGAAAGCACCTCATCAAGTATAAGTATATCCGGTTTTACGATTGTTGCTATAGCAAAGCCAAGCCTTGCCTTCATACCGGACGAATAATTTTTAAGCGGTACATCTATAAAATTTTTAAGCTCAGTAAACTCTATTATCTCCTCTATCTTTTCATCCATAAATTTTCTTGAATATCCAAGAACCGCTCCGTATAGATAGATATTTTCTTTTCCGGTATACTGCATATCGAAGCCAGCACCAAGCTCTATCATAGGAGCAAGCACTCCACGCTTAAAGACCGTTCCCTCAGTTGGTCTGAACACTCCTGCGATAACCTTCATAAGTGTTGACTTTCCAGCTCCGTTAAGTCCGAGTATGCCGACACGATCTCCCTTTTTCACATCAAAGCTTATATCGCGCAGTGCCCAAAATTCATCAAATTTAAGCTCACGCTTCATAAACTTTATAAAGTATTCTTTGACACTATCAACCTTTTCCTTACTGAGGTTAAAGCGCATGCCGATATCAGATAAGCTAAGAACGATATCATCATCTATATTCTTTTTTTCATTTAAAGTGATTTTTTTATCTGACATCTTTCCTCCATATTTCAACAGATAGTATCATGCAGATACTAAGTGTATCGTACATATTCCAATCAACTTATCCTGATCAACTCGTTTTGTTAAACATATCCTGATTCTTACATCAGATATGTCTTATATATATAAGATAAACTTATCCTGATTCTTATCAAAAACAACAATTCCAATAACCACACTGACAATAGCAAATAACGATGAATATCCAAGCATCCATGCATCCATCTCGGTTCCAAATACACAGCTTCTGAAATTGGATATTATACAAAATAATGGGTTATATTTTAATATCCATCCGACATCACTTCCAAGTATTTTTTCCGGATAGTAAAAGATTGCGCAGGTGTACATCACAAGCATTAAAAGGACATTCCACAGATATTCCATATCTCTGAAAAACACTCCGACTGTAGAAAGTATAAGCCCGGCTCCCACAGAAAGTAAAAATAATATAAGCAGTGGAACTATAGCAAGCAAAACTCTCCATGTCGGATAAACCCCGAGTACAAGTGACACAAAAAGAAGCACAACAAGTGAAATCAAAAAAAGTATGTAATTAAATGTAATAGCTGAAAGCGGGTATAATGCCTTTGGCACATATACCTTCTTTATCATTCCCTGATTGGCACGTATGGATTTTAAAGCAGCAGTTGAAGACTGCGAAAAAAGAGTGTAGATAAGCCTGCCTGCAAGTATATATACAGGGAAATCCTTTCCTTCATGCCCAAGAAGTGTTCCAAATACTATGGTCAGCACTATCATGGTAAGAAGAGGTTCTATCATGGACCAGATTATTCCAAGATAGGACCTCCTGTATTTTAATTTTATTCCTTTTCTTACAAGCTCAACAAATAGATTACTGTATTTTCTATATTCGTCTATTTTAGTGTTCATATAAACTCCTGAGAACATCTATCGTATGATGAAGTCCTTCTTTTATATCAAAGAATGACTTCCATCCTGTTTCCTTTATCTTATCTGAAGCAAGTGTTGCCTTAGTAGCTTTTGAATACCCGGCACGTTCTGTTTCACCGGGAAGTTCAAATATAACCTTCTTACCTACATAATCAGCTATTATTCCTGCAAGGTCTTTGAGCATTATGTCAGATTCGTCCGAAACTACATTATATGCACCACCGCACTCTCCGTCAAACATTAATTTTATTATTCCGGATACCGCATCTGCCATATATGCATAGGAATAAAGCTGGGTGCCTTCACTTTTTAAAACTATGTCCTCACTGTTTACACCCTTAAGTATAAATTGCGAAAGTGCCTTCGTATCAGAGTCAAGCATAGTCGGTCCATAGCATCTTGAAAGTCTCGGTATAACCACGTCAAGTCCCCTTTGCTTTATATATGCCTGACATAGTGCCTCTCCGGTTCTCTTACTCTCCGGATATCCTGCACGAAGTGTATTGCAGTCGATATAGCCCAGATAATCCTCTGCAAATTTATCCGTATCACCCTTATTTTCTCCATATATCTCTACAGAGGAAAGAAATACGAATCTCTCGCAGCCAACCTTTGCTGCCCAATCCAAAAGATTATTGGTTCCGATAACATTGGCCGAGATTGTCCCTATCGGATCACTTGAATATGCAACCGGATGAGTATTACTTGCTGCATGGATAATATAATCCACCTTATCTTTGCATATGTTTTCATCAATAGGATTATTAATATCCTGTTTTACAAATCTGAAATTATCATTGTCAAAATATTTTTCAAAACGTTTTTTTGCCTTTTCTTCATTTCTGCCAAAAGCATATACAGCTACGTTCTGATTATATTTTTCATTTCTGTACATAAGTACATCGATAAGGAAGCTGCCTATCATACCTGTTGCGCCTGATATGGCAAGACTTTTATCCTTTAACTTGTCCCACGTATAATCCAAATCTGCTATCTTCTTTACATCATCCATATAGATGCTGCTATCATATAATTTCATACTTTTACTCCGATTCAATTTTTCATATTTTCGTAATTATTACGTACTGACTATATCATCAGATTACTTCAACCACTTATCCTTTTCAGCAGTCAGATATCCTTTAAATATTTCAAGATCATCCTTTGTTGTAAGCTTTATGTTTTTATCTGAACCCTTTGCAAAATAAAGAGTTTCACCAAGCTCAACCATCATAGTATTGGTATAACTGTGGTGTGGAAACTCTTCTTAAGGTCTCTCTCGGAATATACTTTGTGGTCGTATATTCATCATCAATTACAAATATCTGCTCATTATATGGAAGTGAGGTTACACCGTTTCCATGTTCATTACACTTTTCTATAACATCCGTAAGCACCTCGTCGTCAACAAGCGGTCTTATACCATCGTGAATTATTATATTATCATTTTCATCACAAATATCCTTTAAGTTATCAACACCGTTTCTTATTGATTCCTGTGCGGAATTTCCTCCCGATATAACCCACTTTACTTT
Organism: uncultured Lachnospiraceae bacterium; assembly: GCA_902788555.1. GTDB lineage: Bacteria > Bacillota > Clostridia > Lachnospirales > Lachnospiraceae > Coprococcus_C. The sequence goes on along the minus strand of CADAKQ010000020.1, from coordinate 36,336 downwards.
ATCAATATTAAACTGCTTTGCATAAGCCCAAAGAACATTATGCCAGCCCTCGATACATACAACCTCTATAGCATCTATAAGCGGATGTCTCTGAAAGCTCTCCAATGTATAGATAAGTATCGGCTTATCATACACATTTATAAACTGCTTTGGGATATCCTGTCCCATTCTCTGACCTGATCCGCCTGCTATAATTACTGCTACATTCATACTTTACTTCCTTTCTGCGTACGCAAATCATATTTTTTACTATAGCTTTTCGCCTTGTAATCTGACGGCAGAGCCGTAAGCTTCGTTTCCTCAACTCCCTCTGAGCTTTCCTTACGGAATACTATCTTAAACGTCAGAAGTATAAGCTTTATATCCATCCAATACGAGTATTTCTGTATATATGTCAAATCCATCTTAAGCTTATCTATCGGAGAAGTATTGTACTTTCCATAGACCTGCGCATATCCGGTAATGCCCGCTTTTACCTTAAGTCTGAAATCAAACTGCGGTATACTTTTTTCATACTTCAAAAAAATCTCCGGTCTTTCCGGTCTTGGGCCGACTATCGACATATCTCCCTTCAAAACATTTATAAGCTGTGGCAGCTCATCAAGATGAAGATTTCTAAGCACCCTTCCAACCGGAGTAATCCTCGAATCCTTCTTACTGGCAAGGCGGGCGCCTCTTCCCTTATCCGCCTCATCCGGCTTCATGCTTCTGAACTTATATATCATAAACATTTTACCATCTCTTGTAAGTCTAAGCTGCTTATAGAAAATCTTTCCTCCGTCATAAGACTTTACAAGTATTGCTATGATAAGCATAAGCGGTGAGAGGATAAGCAATGCCAAAAGAGAAATAATAATATCAGTAATTCTCTTGAAAAATCTTTCCTCAATATTAAGTCCGTAATTTCTTGAAAGATATATCGGTGTGTCAACAAGATAAAGGTCATCTGAGCATTTCATTATTATATCTGTAATCTTAGGAACAATATATGTTCTTATGGAATGCTCGTAGCAATACTTTACAATCTCATTTCTTTCCTCTGCCGGAAGGTCATATAAAAATACCCCCTCAAAATCAAGAACATCACTGCATATCCTTTCAAACCCCTTTTGATAGTTAAGTATTTCGCATACCTCATATCTGTCCTGCCGCATATCAAGCTTCTTTAAAAATGCCTCCGGAGGATAATTCCCATATATCAGAATCACTCTTCTCGGCGGATAAATATGTATATAAATTTGCCTTACCAATATTACCCATAAAACATCAAATAATATCTGACACCCTGCCATCACTACAATCGGAATAACATCAACATATTCACTCCAAACCATACATATAAATATGTGTCCCACTATTGACGAAAATATAACCGCAAGTATATGTGACAGACATAAATCCATACTTCTCATATAGCTGTTTTTATATCCATTTAAGCTTTTAGTTATGAGAAATACAAAAAGAGCATACATTCCTATAACAATTATATCTCCGTTTTTATAGGATATGCTTCTGTAATATTTAAACCATACATAAGTAAATGATATTATTTCAAAAAGCAGTATTATAAAATTGGCTGCAATACCAAGCATCCTTTTTTTCTGCTCATAAGCATACATAATTATTCCTCGAGTTCTATCTCTCCGTCAAAGACCACCTTTGCCGGTCCCGTCATATAAACCAAATTACTTTCTCTGTCCCATTTTATTATGAGTTCTCCACCCAAAAGCTTTACGGTAACCTCATCCTCCGTAAGTCCGTTTAGTATAGCGGCAACTACTGATGCACAGGTTCCGGTTCCGCATGCAAGTGTTTCTCCGGAGCCACGTTCCCATACACGCATCTTTGCATATTTTCTGTCTACAATCTGAACAAATTCAGCATTTACCCTTCTCGGAAAAAACTCATTATTTTCAAATAAAGGTCCTATTTTTTCAAGAGGAAAATTATCCGTATCATCAACAAATACAACACTATGCGGATTCCCCATCGAAACGCAGGTTGTCTTATACGTAACACCGTCAATGATTATAGGATAATTTATAATTTTATCACAGTCTGACGGTAAATTATTTGTATTGACCGGTATTTCTTTTGGACTTAATATCGGTGCACCCATATTGACCATTACCTTACTTACCTTGCCGTTTTCAGTAAAAAGCTTCAGATATTTTATTCCGGCAAGAGTCTCGACGGTTATATCTTCTTTATCAGTAAGTCCGTAATCGTAAACATACTTTCCGACACATCTGATTCCATTACCGCACATCTCCGATTGTGAACCGTCAGCATTGTACATCTCCATTGTAAAATCCGCCTTATCAGACGGTTTGATAAGTATAAGTCCGTCGGAACCTATACCGAAATGTCTGTCACTTATTATAATCGAAAGCTCTGAGGGAGCATCAACCTTTTCTTTGAAGCAATTTACATAAACATAGTCATTTCCAAGACCTTCCATCTTTGTAAATTTCATATACTACTCCTTTTCCTCCTCTGACAAAGCATCCTTTTCATCAGAAACGATTTTTTCTTTTTTATCATCTTTTTCATCATAGCCTTCCTTTAGCTCATCCGAAAAGATTCTATCATCTTCATCCGCATCATCCGTCTTCTCATCATCCGTTACAAGATATGATTTAAGACATCTGTAAAAAAGTGCTCCGTTCACATATCCCATAGCTCCAAAGCCAATAAGAAAATATCCCGATATAGCAAGAGCAGGAGCATAATATACTCCAAATGCCATAAGTGCAGTTATAAGAAGCACAACAAGTGTGGTCGGAAAAAACTTTATCGATAAAAGGAATGCATTTCTAATCTGCACCTTTATTCTGTTATCAAACTTTGCCTGAAGTGGGAAGACAAATATAAATATCATAGCAGCCACCATAAGCAAAACCACACTTACGACAATCATAATTCTTGCAATTCCAAGTCTTGCCTCCTGCCACTGCTTAAGCCAGAACCAAAGGTCAACGCCAAACACAAACAAGGCAAGAGCATTTATTAAAAAGATTACAACAGACTGCTTGAAATTTTCCCTGAAGCTTTTGAAGAAATATTTTGTTACATATCCTTCTCCAACAGTTATACCCTTCATAGCAGTATAATAAAGTGCTGTAAGTGCCGGTCCTATCGTAATAACAGGAATACAGCATATGGAAAAGACAACCGAAAGAATAAAAACATCGCCAATACGATTCAGTAATCTCATAAACATGCTATCATAATTAAACCCTTCTGCTGCCATAAATAATCATCCTTTCTAAGCAATTCAAAAACGAGCCTTAAAGACTCATTTTATATAATATCATTATTCTACTATATTTTCAAATATAACTTTACTACACGAATTTAAACCGGTAAACTGACCTCAAAGCTAATCCTGTTATCCTCCTTATACTTCGCACTTATATGTCCATTATGTGCCTCAGCTACTGCCAAAGCTACTGACAGTCCGATTCCAAAGCCTCCGCCCTTTTGCGTTCTCGCACTGTCTCCGCGATAAAAGCGGTCAAACATCTTTTCCGGAGGAATATCCGGAAGATTGGAGCATGCATTCGCAATTATAAGCTTTATATGCTTCTCCTGCTTTTTTAATCTTATATCAATTGTGCTTTTTTCATCTGCGTATTTTACGGCATTATCAATAAGTATATTGACAAGCTGTGTTATGCTCTCTTTATCAGCCTTTGCATATATATCGTCATCTACTTCTTTGTCAAAAGCTATATCTTTTTTATTTGCAGTTTCCTTAAATGAGCCGACTGCATCATTTAATATTTTACTTAGATTAAGCTCCTCAAATTTGAGCTTGGCGGTTCCCTCATCCATCTTAGCTAAAGAAAGCATACGCTGCATAAGCTCGCTTAATCTCGTTGTCTGCTTCTTGATATTTTTACTCCATTTGCTTTCACCATTATGAAGCTCCATCGCATCTGTATTTGCAAGTATTATGGCAAGGGGTGTTTTTATTTCATGCCCTGCATCAGTTATAAACTGCTTTTGCTTCTCAATATTCGAAGCTATAGGTCTTATAGCTTTTTTAGACAGTGCCACAATCAGCAGAAGCATACTTATCCAACATAAAATTCCTATACCGGCTGATACGACCGCAACCGCCAGAATAGATTGAGTTTCTGAATTAACATCAAGAAAAACTATTGTTTTTTCCTTTTTGTCGGAATTTTCCTTTATTACATATTTATAGTTATCAATCTTTCCCTTCTGACTGTCCTTTTCCAAAACGCTCAGTGCATAATTCTGTGCCTTTTCTTCATCAATGGTTGACACATGACTTGTATCCGTAAAAATAACGCTATCAGTCTCATCTACTCTTACTACAAAATATACTGCTGAAATCCTGTCATCCTCATTCAAAACCGGATCAAAAAGCCGAAATTTACTTCTATCGCTGTCTAAGTCCTCTTTAAATTCATAAGGTTCCTTTTCCGACATGCTCTCTCTGTCCATTACATTATCATCCGGCTTGAAATCCTCAGGCTTATCTCCAATGTCATCCTCAGTAAATCTTCTTTCGCCTCCTGAAAGCATCTCCATAAGATTATTATTATGATTATTCAGTCTTATAACATTTACAATATTTACGGTTCCGAGAAGTACAATTATAAGAATCGTAATGGCAGTCATAGAGGCAACTATAAACTTTTTCTGAAGTGTTTTTACCATTATTTTTTCTCCAATCTATAGCCGATATTTCTTTTTGCCTGTATCTCCACATCCGCACCAAGCTGTGCTAGTTTTTTTCTTAAATAAGATATGTAAACCCATACCGTACTTATCTCTGCATCCGTGTCATATCCCCAAACTTTTTCAAGTATATTATCTGCCGATATATACATATCCTGATTGAGCATAAACATTTCCATAACCTGAAATTCCAGCTTAGGAAGTATAATCCCCTCATCCTTTACCTTAAGTTCAAAGGTCTGCTGATTTAAGGAAACATTTCCACAGGTAAGCTCGGTTGCTATGGATTTTTCCCTTCTTCTCAGCATAGCCCTTAATCTCGCCAAAAGCTCATCCATAGAAAATGGCTTAGCAAGATAATCATCTGCACCAAGGTCAAGACCTGCAACCTTATCCTCTATCTCTGATTTTGCCGTAAGCATGAGTATAGGTGTCTGACAGCCTTCTTTTCTAAGCTCCTTAAGAACAGTAAGTCCGTCCTTTTTAGGCATCATTATATCAAGAATTATACCGTCATAATTCCCAAGGCTGGCATAATCATAAGCTTCTTCCCCATCATAAACGGCATCAACCGTATATTTATGAAAGGTAAGTATATCCACAAGAGCCTCAGACATATCGACCTCGTCCTCTGCTAAAAGTAATTTCATAAATTATGTTCTCCTTTATATCCTTATTTTATTATAATTATTTAACCTTAATTATACCTTAAAAAAATCCATTAGAGAAGATATAAAGCAAAATCCCATATGAATTTCTTCATATGGGATCATCGCCTTTTCATCATTTACGAAAATCAGCCGCAATTATTAAGTATTATCTCCTGGATTTCTTCCCTGTCACGACCTGTTGCCAATGCAAGTTCAGAATATAAGCCTTCCTCTGCCAGCTTCAGATATCTCTCATCTGTCGCGGTTATCTTCTTTCCCGCATCTTCACGCTCTTTTTTTCTTATCAAAAGAGTCTTGATAACCTTAACCCACTGTATTAAGTCGCTGCTTTTTATAGCATCTTTGTAGCTGGCATCTCTCATCCTGTCATTGTCAATCTCCAAAGGCTCGATATTCTTTGAAGCACGAATTATCTCTTTTGCCTCATCAGCACTGATAACTCGTCTAATCGAAATTTTGTCGTCATCTGCCGGGCAGAATAGCCTACTTCCTTTAGTCTTCTCAGGCATAAGTACGTAATACAATCTGTCAGTATCGACTCCTGAAATATCCGGATGAGTAATATCTAATACGCGGCATATACCGTTGTGTCCGTAAACGATATAGTCTCCAATATCAAACATTGCGTCCTCCTATTTCGTATGGATACTCATTTTACACTTGAGAAAAGTATCTCTACAAAATCAATAATAACAAATTTAACGAGAATTTGTAAGTCATTTTAAGCAAATGCTTATAATTTCGTCAGTTTGCCTAATTTAATTCTACCCATTTTTAGCACTTTTTTATCATCAGATTATAAAACTTCTGAAAAAAGCATAAATTGTCACCTTTGTCTATGAATTACTGAGATATTTTATGATGCTTTTCCTCGTAATAATACCGACAAAGCATTTTCTGTCATCCACGATAGAAAGAAAATTTCTATCGAGAATCTTTTCCATTATTTCTTCCTTTGAAACCGTGTTAATTATAAATGCTTCCTTATCCTTACTGATAATTTCACTTACCGTATGTTCACTAAGCCTGTCTCTTCCGCAATCCATAACCTTACGTAAGAAATCTCCCTCGCTTACTACTCCGAGATAAACTCCCTCTCTGTCAATGACCGGAACTGCCGTATACCCGCTCTCCATAAGATTATTAACCGCTATATCCAAAGAATCGTCTGCATAAAGATACGTAAGCATCTGCTTCGGAATAAGAATTCCAAATATATTCATTTTCTTTCTCCTTTCAATTCAGCTTAAGCCAAAATCAAACTATAAATTTTATATTTTTTTTCGATATCGTCAAGCTTTTCATTTATCTTTATTTCTTCATCAATAAAATGCTTATGCTTTTCATTGTCAATCTCATATTCTGAAAGCTTAAGTATAAGCTTTTCTCTTTCTTTTTCTATTATGTCAATTCTGTTTTTGTACTCTGAATGCTTTTTTATTTTTTTATTTTTCTGGGTTATATTATATAATGTATAAACAATATACGCAATTATTATCGCAGCCACTATCGAAATAATAATAACCTTATAAATCTTTCTTTCCACTCCAAACATAACTGCCGGAAAAAAGGTGACAATCGTATAAAGCAAAGCACATATGAGAACAGGGCAGATACACCAAAGAATTATATTCAATCTTTTTCTCTCGTAAGCTCCGTCAACATATTTATCCTTAAACTCTATATCCGAAATCTTCAGATTCAGGGCTCTGATTTTCTCATTTGTCGTATTAATATCTCCGGTATGATCGGTATATTTCACAAGCTTATTTTTAATATCCTCTTTTTTCTCTAAAAGTTTCCCTGTCTGCTCACGTATATATTCTATTTCATCCTTGATGTTATTTACAACATATCTGTGTGCATACTCGGCAGCCCTTTTATCTGCGGCCATCATAACAAGCTTAAGATTCTCAACACCCCAAAGTGCGGACACCATTTTCAGACAATATATATCTTCTGCCTCATCCTTATATAAGCTTTTACTTTCCTCAATTCTTCTTATATTTGCCCCCAATTCATTGTCATCATTATGTAACATAAGAAGCTTAGGATTAATTACAACACCCTTCTCGCCGGATACGGATATTACCTTATACTTATTTTTTACCTCGCTTAAATCAAAATCCTCAAAACATTTATTACTTCTTACAAGCCTTATGTTATAAATATTTTTAGGATTTTCTGCACATATAAGAATTATCTGATTTACAAGCTTGGAATTTAAAGTATTTTCATCAACCGCAATTTCCACATCCTCGTACTCTCTTTGAGAAAACGGAACCAGCTTTGCAGACATAAGGTTCTTATCAACATAGCCCTTTATAAATCCATGCTCACCTGTTTCGTCCTTTCCAAGAGGTTCAAGGCTGCCCGGATAATAGCATTTATATTCTTTTTTATCAACAAAATTATGCTTGTGACCCATAGCCACATAATCAAATTTTTTAAGATTGCCGACATCCTCCCATTCAAAGGGTTCAACATTTTCTCCACCCGCATGGACAAGAAGAACATTGATATTCTCCGGATGTCTTATGGAAATTGACTCGAAATCATTTCGTGAATTTTCAGAATTAAACTGGCAGATACCGTAGATATCAAGGTTGTATTTTTCAAAATGTATACAGTCAATTATCTTATCTGCATACTCCGTTCTTTTTCCTTCCAATTCCCCACTTTTCCCGGCTCTGTTAAAATCGTCTCCGTTCAAAAGATAAAAATTGGACATAAATCTGTAAGTCCATAAAGGCGAATCCTTTTTCAGATAATCCGCCTCTCCGGTTACATATATTATATTTGTATTATTTAACTTTAAAAAAAGCTTATCTATGGTATATAGCTCGCTTTCCTCAGGTACATGGTCAAATAAATCTCCTGCTATAAACAAAAAATCCACAGGATTCAAACAAAGATAATCTATAAAAGATATAAATGTGTCATATACTTCTTTTTCTCTTATATTGCTCCAAGCGGATTCTTCATCCGGTCTGGCACCTAAATGTACATCGGCTATATGTGCAAATTTCATCTTTCTTCTCCTACGCTTTTACTCATGAAAACGAAGCATACGCATAGAGTTAAGTATTGCAATAACCGATACTCCGACATCAGCAAACACGGCAAACCACATACCCGCCAAGCCAAGCACACCAAGCACCATGGCCAGAAGCTTTACACCAAGAGCAAATACTATGTTTTCCATGACAATTCTAAGTGTCTTTCTTCCTATGGTATTGACTGTTGCTATCCTTTTCGGATTATCATCCATAAGAACTATATCTGCCGCCTCAATAGCTGCATCCTGTCCGAGTGCCCCCATAGCGATACCCACATCCGCTCTGATTAGTGAAGGTGCATCATTTATTCCATCACCGACAAATATAACCTTGGCACCTTCATCCTTAGCCTTTTCTTCCTTCATTACACCTTCCAGCTTGCTAAGCTTATCGGCAGGAAGAAGTTCACTGTATACTGTGTCGATTCCAAGCTCCAAAGCAACGGCATCTGCTGTCTTTTTCCTGTCACCGGTAAGCATAACCGTATTGATTATTCCCTGTGATTTAAGTCTTTCTATAGCAGCTTTCGCATCCTCTTTAACCGTATCTGATATTACGATGAAACCCCGGCACTTTTCCTTATCCGCTACATATACTATCGTTCCATAACTATTTGATTGTTTTTCTATAGTCTTAATACCCATATCAGACAACAGCTTACTGTTGCCCACATATACTATATTACCATCTATCAGCGTAAGTTCAATACCTTTTCCTGCAATTTCATTAGAATTTTTTATCTTATCATTATCAATTATGCCGCCTCTTTTTTCAAATTCCTCTTTTATGGAAATTCCAATAGGATGATTTGAATATCTTTCTGCATAAGCAGCCAATGAAAGAAGTTCGTCTTCGCTTATACCATCATCAGTAACTATTTCATTTACCTCAAATACTCCCTTGGTAAGGGTACCTGTTTTATCAAATATTATTGTATCTGCCTTTGCTACAGCTTCAAGATAGTTGCTTCCCTTTACAAGAATTCCGTGATTTGACGCTGCTCCTATACCTCCAAAAAAGCTAAGCGGTACGGATATTACCAACGCACATGGACAGCTTATAACAAGAAATATAAGGGCCCTTCCAATCCACATTGAAAAGCTTTGACTAAGTATAAGCGGCGGCAAAAAAGCAACTACCACAGCGGCAAAAACAACAAAAGGAGTATAATACTTTGCAAATCTTGTTATAAAGCTTTCCTGACGGGATTTTCTCGTGCTTGCATTCTCAACCATATCAAGAATCTTTGCAACCGTTGATTCTCCGAATTCTTTCGTAACCTTAATCTTAAGGATACCCTGTTCATTTATACATCCGCTTAATATCTCTTCTTTACATACCACTCTTCTTGGTACTGATTCACCTGTCAATGCTGAAGTATTTATATAGCTTTCGCCTTCTACAATTACACCATCTAACGGAATCTTTTCGCCTGCAAGAACGACTATAATATCATCAACCTTTACATCCTCAGGATCTACCTTTTTAAGCTCTCCGTCAACTTCGATATTGGCATAGTCAGGGCGAAGCTTTACCAGGGATGTGATGGCAGTTCTTGATTTATTTACTGCGATGTTTTCAAAAAGCTCACCTATCTGATAAAAAATCATAACTGCTGCCGCCTCAGTATATTCGCCCAAAGCAAATGCGCCTATGGTTGCAAGAGTCATAAGAAAATTCTCATCAAACACCCGTCCGTTTAATATATTTCTCCCTGCTTTTTTAAGAACCTTTAATCCGACTATAAGATATGGAACAAGATATGCCGCTGTTTTGATAATCCTTACAGCATAATCAGGCAAATCCGTAAGCCTGTCATCCACAAGCTTAAAAACAATACTTATAACAATTAAAATAAATATGCTTATTAAAATATTTCTTAAAGTTCTTTTTTGTTTTTTGTTCATATCCATCAAGTCTCCTTAAATATACTCTACTAAAGAACAACCTCGCAGTCGGCATCGACCTTTTTAACAGCTTTAACAACCTGCTTCATAATCTTATCAAAATCCTCTTCGGCGGTCTCAATAGAAAGCTTCTGTGCCATAAAGCTCACTGTTGCACTTTCAACACCTTCAATCTTATTGATAGCCTCCTCCATCTTTGCTGCACAGTTTGCACAATCAAGATCAACCATATCAAATCTCTTTTTCATATTTTTTCCACCTTTCATCTTTATATTTATATAAAAAAATTATTCAGAAATATGTTCTATTCCCATTTTGATGATGCTTCCCACATGTTCATCATCAAGTGCATAGATAATTTGCTTACCGTCACGTCTGCTTTTTACCAGCTTTGCATTTTTAAGTATCTTTAGCTGATGTGATATGGCAGATTGTGTCATATTAAGAATCTCCGCAATATCGCATACACACATCTCTGACTCAAATAAAGTGTATAGTATCTTTATTCGTGTCGTATCTCCAAATACCTTAAAAAGCTCTGCCAGATCATATAAAACTTCTTCGTCAGGCATATCCATAGATACTGCATCAACTATGCTGCTGTGAACCTCGGTTATATCACAGTATTCCTCATGTCTGTCGTCTATTTCCATATTTACCTCCCGCTTTTCTTTTTATTATTGTTAATCTTCAAACATATGAATGATTGTTCATACGTTTAATATACTCCTTTACCAATAAAATGTCAACCATAAATATTTATATTTTTTACTTTCCCGGAAAGTTTTTCCCATAAAGTAAAATAAAACAAGGCGATTTATAAAAAACCGCCTTGTTTTATTAATATTTTAATTATTCTGATTACTTTATTACTTTAATCCATCCTTCAGGTGCTTCAATACGTCCCATCTGAATTCCTGTTAAGGTATCATAAAGCTTCTTTGTAACAGGTCCCATCTCATCCATACCACTCGGGAAGCAGATTTCTTCTCCGTGATTTACTATCTTTCCGACAGGCGAGATAACTGCTGCCGTACCGCAAAGTCCGCACTCAGCAAAATCCTTCAGCTCGTCAAAATAAACCTCTCTATGCTCAACTGTAAGTCCGAGATACTTCTCTGCAACCACCATAAGTGAACGACGTGTAATAGATGGAAGAATACTGTTTGACTTAGGAGTAACAAACTTTCCATCCTTAGTAATAAAGAGGAAATTAGCTCCGCCTGTTTCTTCAACCTTAGTACGTGTTGCAGCATCAAGATACATATTTTCAGCATATCCCTGATTGTGAGCATCAACTATAGCATGTAAGCTCATAGCATAATTAAGTCCCGCCTTGATATCGCCTGTTCCGTGTGGAGCTGCTCTGTCAAAGTCAGAAACTCTTATTACGATAGGCTTAGCGCCACCCTTAAAGTATGGACCAACCGGTGTTACAAATATACGGAACTGATATTCATCCGCCGGCTTAACTCCTATAACAGGATTGCTTCCAAACATATAAGGTCTTATGTAAAGTGTTGCTCCCGAACCGTAAGGCGGAACATAATCAATATTTGCCTCAACAGTCTTTACAACAGCCTCTACAAACTTGTCCTCCGGATAAGAAGGCATCTCAAGTCTTGTACACGAATCAACCATTCTCTTGGCATTTAAGTCAGGTCTGAAGCAGACGATATGTCCGTCCTCTGTAGTATAAGCCTTTAAGCCCTCAAAACATGTCTGGGCATACTGAAGTACCCCTGCACACTCACTTATGGTTACTGTGGCATCAGTTGTTATAGCGCCCTCGTCCCATGCACCATTTTTATAATTTGATACAAAACGATGCTCAGTCTGGATATAACCAAAACCAAGATTTGACCAATCAATATTCTTACTCATGTTATCGTCTCCCTTTTTTTCGTAATAAAACATATCCTTATTGTACCACCAACTTACAAATATTCAAGTAAAAATTTAGTTGAGCAATGCAACAGCCTCAATTTCTACAAGAACATCCTTTGGAAGTCTTGCTACCTCAACACAGGAACGAGCCGGAAAGTTTTCAGTAAAAAATTCCGAATACACCTCATTAACAGCAGCAAAATCATTCATATCCTTGATAAATACAGTCGTCTTGACTACATTTTCCGCACTTGAGCCTGCCTCTGAAAGAAGAGTCACAAGGTTTTTAATAGCCTGTCTTGCCTGCGCCTTCACATCTCCTTTTTCGAGTTCTCCTGTCTCGGGAATAATAGGTATCATACCCGAAGTAAATACCATCTTATCCACAACTATCGCCTGGGAATAAGGTCCGATTGCCGCAGGTGCCTTTGGTGTAGAAATAATCTTTTTCATAATGCTTACCTCCGTAAATAAAAATCTTATTACAATTATTTTAATATATTAATTGAACTCTCCGCAATCTCTATCCTGCCTTCTTTCAGAAGCTTTCCAACCGCTCTTTTAAATGCATTTTTGCTTAAACCGAATTCTTTTTTTATAAGTTCCTTGTCTGCCTTATCCGTAAAAGGGAGACTGCCTTTATAGCTTTTTATAATGTCATAAACCATCTCGGCATCCTCGTTCATTTGAATATAAGCCGGCTCTCTTAACATAAGGTCCGCCTTTTTATCCTCACGAATCTTCCTTATCCTTCCGGAAACCGTATCTCCGACATATACTTTATTATATATTTCACTCTCATGTATCAGTCCGGAGTATTTATCATCTATGGCAACAAAAGCCCCCATACCTTTCTTATACTCATATACGGTACCTGTAAATGTATCGCCCTCATTATATCCTTCTATAGGAAGAAGGCTCTCATAAAGCTTCATGGAAACACAGAGCCTGTCCGACTTATCGGCATACATTCTGACAAGATATTCCTTTCCCTCGACGACTTTTGCAGTCTGCTCTTTAAACGGAAGAAGAATATCTTTTTCAAGTCCCCAATCCATAAATGCACCAACCTGAGTGACACTTTTCACCTTTAGCTTTTTTATCTCACCCATAGTTATAAACGGTTTATTGGTAGTTGCTATAAGTCTGTCCTCCGAATCTCTGTATATAAATACCTCGACAGTTGCACCCGCTTTAATTCCCTCTTCAACCTGCTTTCTCGGAAGAAGTACCGTCTCGGAGGTTTTACTGCCGTCCTCTCCGAGATAAACACCAAACTCCTTTGATCTTATAACCTTAAGTGTATTCCATTTACCGATTTCAATCATATCCGTCCTCCTGCTTAATGTATAGCATAATACATTTTTATTAAAACCTTCCCAATAAGACAAAAAGACCACATTATGCGGTCTTATTTTTTGCCTTTTTCAAGCTTTAATACTTTAGTTCTTATAAACTCTGCTTCCTTGTCGTCTGCCTTACTGTATCCATATTCCAGCAGCTTCTCGGCTGAATTATTAAGAGAAAAAACTGACATTCCCTTTTCATTAAGCTTTTCTTTATAGCCGTTATACACGTCTACAACCGCATATATATCCTTGCTTCTTCTGTCAGGACTTGCCATAACATCTCTTACACACCAATCATCTATAGCATCTCCTTTAGAAGGCTTTTCCATATTTTCAAAATTTATTTTCTTCGTATATATATTATCAGTATCACATATGGCCCATGGAACCACATAGACTATGCTGCTCATAATATTTCCTCCAAAATAAAACAGTATATAACACTCGCCATTCTATACCATTACCCTGTTTTTGTCAAACAGTAATTTTTTTAAAAAAATGCTTGCATTTTATAATGACATAAAGTATAATATGTGATTGTGATGGGCTATCGCCAAATGGTAAGGCACTGGACTCTGACTCCAGCATTTCAAGGTTCGAATCCTTGTAGCCCAGCTTAAAAGCAAGTCTTTTAGACTTGCTTTTTTTTAATCTTATTCTTTTCAATCAGATACAAATCATATAGCATGGATTTTTTATCCATAACCTTTTTTAATTTATATCTTCTGTAATTATTTATATACGCCCCGGCTTTTTTACGGTTTAAAAGCTCACACCTTATATAATAGCTCTTTACCATGAGCTTCATAAACTCATATTCTCTTTCAAAGCATTTTCGGTCAAGAGTCCTTAAAAGCTTAAGCATATCCTTCTTTTGCTCTGCCACGGATTCATAATCTTTAATCCTCTTTTCAATAGTATCCGCACGGTTAAGACCTATTGTATTGTCACCGTGAAGCCTATAGCTTATAAGCTCCTCATTTAACATAAACAGTCCGTCATCCATGGCTGCGGCAATATTGATAATCCAATCATGTGGTATATTATAAGTCATAACCTCATCAATATGTGCCAAAAGCTTATCCTTTATGTCTCTTGTAAATGCCATTGTACAGCCCATGGCAGCATTATATCTAAGCACCTCTTCAAGAGAAATGCCGTAAAATGCTCTTTTATCCTTATTCCTGCGTTTATTCCTTATGCCCTCATAAATATATTCTCCATCGCCGTCAATCAGCTTATATGAGGTATTAAGTGCCTTTACGGACTTGTTTTTATCCATCACGTCAAGCATTCTTTTTATCTTATCACTGTGCCAGATATCATCCTGGTCACAGAGAAATATAATATCTCCATCCGCATATTTTAACGCATCAAAAAACGTATCCCTGTAACCTTTGTTTTTTTCGTGAATAATAAGACGTCCGTCTATGTCGGTACTGTCAAGGAATTGCCTGACAAGCTCTGCGGTATTATCCGTTGATGCATCGTCAACAACGATAATCTCATCCGGATTCATACTCTGATTGTCTATAGAGTTTAATTGTTCGGTTACGTACTCGCTGCCATTATATGCAGCCATAACAACAGAAACCTTCATAAAATCACCTTTTTATCAAATACATCAAATCTTATAGCCTATACCTGCTTTTATTCCTTTGAAATATGCTTTAAGCTTTTCCTTCTTATTATCTTCATAAAGTACGGTAAGTAAAAACACTTTAAACAGTCTCAGAAGCTCCGCCATAACATTTATATTCTTTGCATATCTCCTTATATATATTACAATATTTCTTGCAATATAATATTTTCTGTACGCAGGATGATTGGCAACCCTTATTTTCGTCCATAAAAATTTTCGATAAACAGACCTGCCTATCCTATGATCTAAAATCACATCATTCATTCTTATTATTTTATAATTATTAATTACGCATCTTAATGCATAATCATAGTCTACATAATCTATAAACATCTTATTGTCAAAGCCCCTGAGCTTTTTCCAGATTTTTACATTGGTTACCGCTGCTGAGGTTATGCACTTTTTAACCTCCTGATAAGGTTCATCGTTTACCTTCGTTCCAAGCTCGCAAAGCTCGCCCGAAGAGGTTTCCTTTATAAGAGGAACTATCATGGCAACATCCAAGGTGTTCTCAATCAGTTTTTTTGCTCCGGCTATTATACCATCAGGGCATACAGAATCCTCATCAAGTGTTATAGCCCATTCATATCCGTTTTGATAAGCGTATTTCATACCCTGATTTAAAGCATATGCTATACCCTTGTTTTTTTCATTGCTTATAACCGCCGTATTATATATAAATGAAAGCTTACTCAAAAACAGCTTATCCTCCGAACCATTATCAACAAGCAAAACCTTATCCGTCTGCTGCGAAATTGCCTTTATATTATCCGTAAGTCTTTCTACATCCGGATTATATGTTATTATTACTGCCAAAAATTTCATTTTCCATTGCTCCTAATCAAACAATTCTTCCAAGGAACTTTCAAACCGCTCCTCACTGAATTTATCTTCAAATGCTTTCCTTGCATTCTTCTTCATCTCCGTAACCTTTTCGTTGTCACCGATTTGTTCAAGCCAACCCTTTTCAAATATATTTATACCGCATCCTTCCTCTTTAATAATCCTGCCTATATCCTCTTTCAGATTATTTATTATGGGAAGTCCGCCCTCCAGATAATCTATGCTCTTCATACTAAGACCAATGCAAACCGTTTCCTTCATAATATTAAGTCCGAAATGACAGGTATCAATTATCTTTTGTTTCTCCTTAAAATCATATATTTTGCCATGATCATTTACAAATGCTCCGGCATTTTTTGCACCTTCAATAAGCTCATCCTTTTTTTCTCCTCCGCCTATTATATCAAGATATACCTTTTTCTTTTGTGAAATATCTTTTATAACCTCTGAAATCTTTGGTATATCTATAATATTATTAATTGACCCAAGATATAAAAGATGAATCGTATCATCGCTTAATCCGGTAAAATCAGGCTCAACATAATCGTTATTTTTCTTATGAGCCCAGTATATTATCTTCTTATCAATATTCTTTATATGCTTATTAAGCTTTTTTACATATAAAGCGCATTCGGTTATTATATAATCCGCATATTTCAGATTTCTGTCTCTTACATGCTTCCATAGAGTGAACGGAAAATTATCCGTATGTGTACTCGGAAAGCTTTCAGGCCACAAATCAATTATATCCATAATCACCTTTACATTTCCCCGCTTTTTATATCTTTTGGCAAGTGCCGCCTGAGAGTTGGGCGGAACAACAAGATAAAGGATATCAAAACTCATATCATCAAGTAATTTTTGACATTTTTTAGTGAAGTTACTGTGTGAGTAAAGTCGTGAAAATGATATATTTTTTTTATAAGGAATAGTTTTAACGGATATATAATTTTCCTTATCAAGTTTTCTCCTCTTTTTTTCGGTATGCATATAGTCCGAAGCAAGTACAGTTACTTCATAACCCTTATGCACCAGAAACTTATACAGCATATCCACTCTATATTCAAAAACCGAAGAAGAATTAACTATAACAACCTTTTTCATGAAATATTCTCCCATTTAAGCAAAATCGAGCAGGAAATCCTGCCCGACTACATGCGGCAGAGAGGATTCGAACCCCCGACACCATGGTCCGTAGCCATGTGCTCTATCCAGCTGAGCTACTGCCGCATAAATATTCACAACAGTAGTGATTTTAACGCATCAAAAAGTGTTTGTCAAGTGTGATTTGTTCATATATGAACTCTGCATCGGGCATGCCACTTACACAAACCGATATAACATGCCTGTCATATATCTTCATATCATAGCATATATGCTCCTCTGATTCCGATTTATGAGTATCCTCTACAGATAATTCATCAGGATTAACACTAAATTCATCAAGTCTTTGACTAAGACCGTTTCCATTCATTTTTATATATGCTTCCTTCATAGTCCAAACCTTATAAAATCTGCTGTCTATATCCGAGCATGTCAGTCCATCACTTATATAATCAATCTCCTGCCTGGTAAAAAAACGGTTGGCTACTCTCATATCATCATCTCTTTTTCTTATGACCTCAACATCGATTCCAAGTGAGCTTACATCTTTATCGGTTGTATAGACCAGCACTACATAATCACCGGAATGTGAGATATTATATTTGAATCGTTTTTCTCCCTCTATATAAGGCTTTCCGTACTCTCCCTTTTTTATAACTATATCTTTTCCCGATGCACCTACAGCCACCTTATAAGCCGTCATAAGCAAAAGACCGGCTGCCATAGAAGTGAACGCAGCTTTCTTACTCTTCAGCTTTTCCACCGACTCCCTGCGGGCAGGGTATAAGCCTTCCAACAATTCATCATTATTTTGTTCCAAATAATCAATATCTATTTTATATACAAGAATTTTTATCTCACTCATATTTCCGGTTCTGTCTGCCCTGATAATAAATCAGACTGCCCATACGCTATAAAAATACTCGTGTATCATAAAACGTAAGGACAGCCTGCACATTAAATCTTATTTTTCTTCCAACTCTGCAAGGATTTCAAAAAGAACATTTACTTCCTTTTCCTTAGCTGCATTAAAATATGTCTTGAATCTTGATGCTGCTTCAATTTCATTTGTAATCGAAATTCTTACGAGAAGATTTCTTGCAGCAAGCATATTTTTAACAACGGTTGCATAAGCATCCAAGGTTTCCTGATTAAACTTAAGATAACCGTGCTCCATAAGATACTCGATTCTCTTATACATAAGAACCTTATGGTCATACATGATATGAAGTGCTCTTATGTCAAAATCAGGCTCCTCTGCATGGAGCTGCTTTTCAACCTGTGCCAAAGCCTTGTCATAAACCTTGATACCAAAGGTAGTATCATCAAATCTGTTTCTCAACATACGGAAATGATCTTTGGTATCCTCAGAATTAAGATATTCCTTTATATTCTGCTTGATAAGCTCAAGATCCACCTCATATACAGGCATCTCACTGTTCTTCATAACAACGTAAAGACCACGCTTGCCATTGTCAGCATCCTTAAACATATGGTCTTCCTTAGCACTTATAACCTCCCAGCCTCTCTCTAAGTCAGAGAATGAAACCGTATTATATCCGTAATGATCCTGGAAGGTGAAATCTCCTACATAGAATTCTTCCTTATCTCTGTCGTAACCATAGATAAATAACTCATGTGGGAACTTATAATCAACCTCTGCATCGCAAAGAATCTTTGCCTCATCAAAAACTCCGTATACGTATCCGTCAAGGTCAATAGTCTTAATAACAAAATCGATAATATTTCCGCAATAGCTTTCAATCTGCTCCTTAGTCATAAGTGAGTATACAAGATACGGACACTGCTTAAGTGAACTTGAGCCCGGCATCATATCCGCAAAAAGCATATCATCTCCGGTAAATATTTCCTGAATATGATAACAACGTAACTGTATGTAGTTACTGAAAATCCATTTCTTTGCATTTTCATCATCTGATAATATTGAGAACAATGTTGCATGCCACTGCCATGATGTAATCATCGGATAAGTTACGGGTAATTTCTTAATATCTGCCATCTTTTCATTCCTCCAATTTTCTAAAAATTTAAGCTAACTTCTCGACAACTGTAGCTGCCAAGTCACCAAATGTATCATATGAAGATAATGCCAATTCATAATCATTAAATGAAACATCGAATTTGCTTTCAACTGCAAGAATAAGTCTGATAAGTGATACTGAGTTTACGCCATACTCCTGAGTAATTGATGCTGAAAAATCAATATTTTCAATCTCAGGCATAACTTCCTCAATTACTTCTTTGAGTTTAGAATCAATCTGTGTTCTGTCCATTAAATATACCCCCTAAGTTAAATTTTTCAATCAATTAATATTGTACTATCATTTATTACTAAAATCAAGATAAAAAGTATCAACAGAAACAGTTCTCGTTGATACTTTTTTTGATACATTCCTGACTACTCAAGGCTCACAGATTATATAGGGTATATAGAATAGCTAACCATCAATTTGCTAAATCAATAAGCTCAATACCTTTATCTTCGCACGAAAACGATGAACTCGCTTCGCTCAAACACATCGTTTTCTGAGCGAAGCTATGCGGTATCTCACTTTTGATTTAACGCAAATTGGGTTAAATGCTATTCTATATAATCTGTGAGCCTCGTGTAAACGTGAAAAGATAAAAATCAACGAGAACTGTCACTGTTGAAAATAGTAGACTATGGATAAAAAAATGTGTCCATACAGGTACTCGCATAGCATACTTATCTTTAAAGCTATGCTTAGAACCTATATAGACACATTTTTTATCTATAGTCTGCTATCAGGATAAATCTAGTACTTAGCTGTATTGAGCTTTACGCCAGGGCCCATGGTTGAAGCGATTACTACACTTCTTAAGTACTGACCCTTTGCAGCTGAAGGCTTAGCCTTCATAATAGCATCTATTAAAGTCTGGAAGTTGTCTGTTAACTGCTCCTCTGAGAAAGAAGCTTTTCCAATTGGCACATGGATAATGTTTGACTTATCAAGTCTGTACTCAATCTTACCGGCCTTAATATCGTTAACAGCCTTAGTAACGTCCATTGTTACTGTACCAGCCTTAGGGTTAGGCATTAAGCCCTTAGGTCCGAGTACACGTCCTAAACGACCTACAACACCCATCATATCAGGTGTAGCAACAACAACGTCAAAATCCAACCAGCCATCGTTCTGGATCTTTGGTACTAACTCATCTCCACCTGCGTAGTCTGCACCTGCAGCTAAAGCCTCGTCTACCTTATCGCCCTTGGCAAATACCAAAACCTTAACTGACTTACCGGTACCGTGTGGAAGAACTACTGCACCACGAACCTGCTGGTCTGCATGACGACCGTCAACACCAAGTCTGAAATGAGCCTCAATAGTCTCATCAAACTTAGCACTGGCTGACTTTTTAACAAGAGTAACAGCCTCTTCTAAGTCATATAAATTTGTCTTTTCAATAAGCTTTGCAGCTTCTGTATATCTTTTACCTTTTTTCATTTAAAAAACCTCCTGTGGTATTATCGGGAGCGACCCTCCCACTAAATATAAATTCTTCAAATCCAATTAATCCTCAACTTCGATTCCCATGGAACGAGCTGTACCTGCTATCATACTCATAGCTGCCTCTAAAGAAGCTGCATTTAAGTCAGGCATCTTAAGCTCTGCAATTTCTTGAATCTTAGCCTTAGAAATCTTTGCAACCTTAGTCTTATTCGGTGTAGCAGATGCTGACTTAAGGCCGCACGCCTTCTTAAGTAACACTGCTGCAGGTGGAGTCTTGGTTACAAAGCTAAAGCTCTTATCTGCATAAACTGTGATAACTACAGGGATAATCATATCGCCCTGATCTGCAGTTCTTGCATTGAATTCCTTAGTGAACGCAACGATATTTACACCATGCTGTCCAAGTGCAGGACCAACAGGTGGTGCAGGAGTTGCCTTACCTGCAGGTATCTGTAATTTAATGTATCCTTCTACTTTCTTCGCCATTATAGCGTACCTCCTAAACTGTGGTCTAACGGGATTTTCTCCCTTCCACTTTCTAAAAACTTTACATCTTCTGAATATCTGAGAAGCTTATCTCAACCGATGTTGCACGACCAAATATATCAACCTCAATGGTAACCGTCTGCTTACCTTCATTGATAGACTTAATCTCACCGCTGTTTCCTTCCCATGCACCGGTTACTACCTTAATCATATCTCCGACAGCAACATCAATCTTAACCTCGCTGACATTGATACCAAGGTTTCTCATCTCACTTTCGGTAAGAGGAACCGGTTTGGATTCAGGACCTACAAATCCTGTAACACCTCTTGTATTACGAACGATGTACCATGTAACATCATTCATATACATATTGATAAGCACATAGCCCGGAAACAGTTTTCTTGAAACAGTCTTCTTAACACCATTCTTGGATTCAACCACATCCTGTACAGGAACGGCAACCTCAAGTATCTGGTCCTGAAGCTTTCTGTTTTCTATAGTCTTCTCGATATCACTTTTTACCTTATTCTCATAGCCTGAATAGGTATGAGCAACATACCACTTTGCCTCATTACTGCTTTTAATTTTTTCACCGACAGTATTTTCAGCAGCGGTAGCTTCGTTTTCTACCATTTCTGACATATACTCACCACCTTAACCTATTATAAAAGTCAAGCCGTACTGTAACAGGAAATCTACTCCGGCGATGATAAAGCCTAAAACAAGTGCTGCTAAAATTACTACAACAGACTGCTTACCTACTTCTTTTCTTGTAGGCCATGTAATCTTACCAAACTCAGCCTTTAATTCCTGAAACCAGCTTCTTTTTAAGGTAGGTGATGTCTCATTGTTTTTTGACATATACTACTCCTTTTCGGGCTTAAAGCTATAAGCACCTTAAATAATGCCGACTACTTTGTTTCCTTGTGCAACGTATGCGCCTTACAGAACTTACAATACTTCTTAGTTTCCATTCTGTCCGGATGCGTTTTCTTATCCTTTGTCATATTGTAATTACGCTGTTTACAATCCTGACATGCCAATGTTATCTTAACACGCACAACTATCCACCTCCATATTTTATTTTATTGATTTTAAGGCATAAAAAAAAAGACCTCTTCCATCGCAACGTATAGATTACCAAAATAATGCCTTAAAGTCAAGCAAAATCTTTAATTTTTTGGTTTTTGGAAAATGCACAAAAAAACGTCATAAATATAGTATATTATTACTATAGATTATCTTGCAAAAATAGGATATTATGATACTAACTATCATTATCTTTTAATGTGGGATGATAGCCGAATTTTTAGTATTATCATAAGACCTGAGGAAAGGAGGATGTCTTATGCAGATAACAAGTGAAGTATATAATTATCTGTCGAACACGGCAATGCCAAAAAAACGTACGACTGCGCATAAGTCATCTGAGCTTCGTGCGGTCTATAACAATATGGCTAAGTACAATAAGAGCCTTCCGTTATATAAGTTTTCACTATCAGCCGAAAAGCAGGATCGTGTAATAAATATAAAAGAAGCAGCTCTTACACTTAAGGATGTAGCTCAAAGCTTCAACGACAAAGAAAGCGAAGTTTACAGCAAGAAAATGCTTATATCCGACAATGAGGATTCGGTTACAGGTGAATTACGAGGCAAGGATATAGGTTCATTACCTGATTCCTTAGATATACAGGTCAAAGCTTTGGCGACCAATCAGGTAAATACCGGTGAATTTCTTCCTTCCGGAAGAAGATATTTTTCTACAGGAAGCTACAATTTTACAATGGATACGCTTAATGCAAGCCTGCATTTCAATCTAAATATAGATTCGGCAGACAATAACTACGATATTCAGAGTAAAATTGCAGACTCCATAAACAGCCGAAATCAGGGTATAACAGCATCCGTCATAACGGACAACAATGAGAACAGCGCACTGCAGATAGTTTCATCCGAAACAGGCAGACCGGGAACAGCTGATGGCTTGTATTTCTCATTTTCAGTTGATGATGGTAACTATGATATAGTATCTGATTTGGGATTAAATAATGTAGTTACCGAACCAAACAACTCATCGTTTGTAATAAACGGCGAGACACATGCCGCAGCTACCAACAACATATCAGTCAATCAGGTTATAACCTTAGATTTCCACAGTGTTTCAGATGGACCTGTGAGAATACAATTTGCACCTGATATGGATTCGGTTATGAATCAGGTGGATTCATTTGTAGATGCATATAACAATCTGGTTGATTTATCCGATTCGGCGGCTGAAAGTAAGATAGGAAGAAGAAATCTTTTCAATGACATATCTGCAATAGTTGAAAAGCACCGAAACGAGCTCGAATCTGCCGGACTTACGATATCTGAAGATAATCATATAGTAAAAGAGGAATCACTTTTGGTTCAAAGCTTAAAGAGCGGAGAGTTTGCCGAGTTATTCAATGACATATCTTCATTTAAGGATGATATCTCCCTTGCTACCGACAGACTAACCCTTGACCCGATGGCATATATCAACAGATTGATTGTAACCTATCCTGACACCAGACACAATCAGGGAACCTCATATAACCAGTCGGTTTACAGCGGTATGATTTACAACAATTATGCGTAGTCGGACAATTAAACAACTTAATATTAAAATTTGCCCGTGAGTTTACCTCACGGGCGTTTTGTTATACAAAACCGGCATCAATGTGAATTTCTCACACCGATGCCGGCCTGTTTGTTTATAGGGGTGTTTACCGACTAATGCGATAAACATATAGTTTGTTAAACATCCTTATTAGTAAAGTGCAACTCCGTTACCCTGCATGTAGCAAAATCTTCCTTCCCAGTCATAAGTGTACTGGTCTCTCATCAAAGTTGCATCTTCCATAGCATATCCGTAACCGCCTGCGATACCATCACACTCGGTTCCGTCTGCCCATTTAACTGTATCTGAGAACTGGAACCACTTGCCTACTTCAAGCACGCCGTAAGGGTTTGCATAAAGAAGTTTTGTTCCTGTCTGATCCCAAGTAATAACATCTACATACATATATCCGAATACATCGAAGAAGCAGTAGTCATCAACCTCTTCGCCGGCTATGCTGCGTTTTACGTGAGCATAATCATTAAATATCTCATGTCCGTTCTCATCAAAGTAGATTACATGTTCTCCGTCCGGATGATATGTAAGTCTGTCTCTCATAGCTGTTCCATCGTACTGGAAGAAATATGTATATGTTCCATCTGTAGCAAAGCCTCTGTATACTTCCTTATCGTTTGCTGTATAACATGTAACATCACCGTTATCCTGTAAGTAGAAATGAAGTCCGTCATTTTCTGCCACAAGCTCACCTTCATCAAGGTCCTCAGGCTTCTTCGTCTCTACAACAGGCTCTTCTTTTTCATTAATCTTACCTGTTGCTGTAACACTTGTAGTCTTAAGAGTGTAATTCTTAGCTGCATCACCTGTAAGTGAAAGTGTAAATGTATAAGACTTATCTCCTACGTCTGCACTTGATACTGTTACAGACTTAGCATCTGCTCCTGTAAGCTTAGTTCCGTCTGAAGCAACAAGTCCATTTGCTGTTACTGAACCGGTAACTTCCATGGTTGCATTTCCATCATAGACCTTATCAGTAAGCTTGAGTGTGCTTGTAACTGTTACATCTTTCTTAACTATAGTGTAATTGAGTTTTATAGCTGAATTTGTCTTGTAATTACCCTTACCTGTTACAGTAACTGTATACTCGCCTACATTCTGAGAGTTTGCATTTGAATATGTCACTGTATAATCAGTATCAGCTGTTAACTTCTTATTATTAACTGTAACTGTAACCTCCGGCTTTTGAACATTACCATTGTAAGTAAATTCTTTCTTGTCCAACGTTACATCTTTTTCTGCAATTACCGCAGGCGTAATGTTTACAGTAAACTCTTTTGCAAGTACAATCTCATAATTATCAAATTCAAATGCTGAGAGGTCAACATTTACTTTCTTGTCGTTTCCTGCATTTGCATTATCAACAGTACCTGTAGTAGGCAGCTTAACGTCAACTCCGAGCAAAGCTTTTAAATCATCAAACTTTGCAGATTCACCATTTATAGTTACAGATTTCGGAGAAACAGTAACTTCTGTCTTTCCGTCATAAGTCTTTGATTCAGCACTATATGTAACTGCAATAGGAACCTTTGTTATTTCAAATTCAACATATGTCGAATTCTTCAATGCTGTTCCCTTTGTAGGTGTTCCAATAAGCAAACGATAATTTCCTGCTTCAACAGGGTTATCACAAGCTTCCCAAGACTTTGTTTCTTTATTTTGCATCTGGTATGCTGCGTAATAATCTCTTCCTTCAACGAGAATACCAAGTATATCTTTTTCTTTATCATCCACCGTATAATTAAGAGATTCTATTTCAGGTTTAAATGCATTTCCGTCATATGTATGCTTAGTTGCATCCAATGACATCTTTATTTCTTTTTCGTCTGCCAAATTAATAGGCTCTACTGTCAGTGTACCGTCTGCAACATTATTACTTAATGTGTACCTGTCAGCATATTCAGCTTTCAAACTAAGATTATTTTTAACTATAGCATAAATACCCGGCATACCGGCATTTGTAGTATATAAAAGTGATACTGCAGGTTTACCCTCAAACATATCGGCCGGTATATTCTCAATCTTTTTATTAGAAGAATCATATACCTCATAGGTAAGTTCAGGAATATCCTGAAGATACTTCACATTCTTAGACTCTATCTTTACATGTATTGGTTGAGGATAAACATGAAAAGTTGCGAAAGTTGTACCTGCGTTGTACTTACCTTCTACTGCTCCTACTGTAGCTATGATCTTATAATCACCGACTGTAAGTTTATTAAATACTTCCACCAGCTTACCTTCCTCTAATGCATCATAACCCGATATTGGAGTATCATTGTCATAACTACATATAGCAAATTTTACTTTACCATTATTATCAGCTTCTAAAGCAGCATCAGTAGCAGAAAGTCTAGTTAATTTTACTTTGTTACTTGAATCATATTTACCATATGCCCATGACTCCTTTACCTGAAGAGTAGGGGTTATATCAATTGGATTGATAGTTATAGGATCAGATTCGATTTTTAATCCATAATTATTATATTCATCAACATAATTTTCCTTTAAAACATAGCATCCTTCAGTAGCTACTGGGAATTTACCTGATTTATCCGGAGTTTTAGCATTATAAGTTACAGGTACAACTTTTTCTGATTCATCTTTTTTAGCCACAATGTACCTTTCAAGAACACCATTCCATGTTATCGTTTGCTCATCTTTATTTTCTTCTTTTGCAGAGTCGCCTACATATACCTCAACCGCTTGATTATCTTTAAAGGTTACTTCATTACTGCCATATGTATAATCCTGTTCAGGAGCTATAACTTTAATTGTTATAAGCTTTTCAGCAATCTCAAAGTCAATGTCCTTTTTACCAGTTATAAATTTGCTTCCTTCAACAGGAGTAATGTGCATAGTATACTCGCCCTTGTTTATGATTTGATCCGGTTCTAACGCTTCATTTTCGCCCTTACGAGTATATGTGATTTTATATTCTCCTTGGATTATTTGTAATTTATGGGCATCATCAGTTTGCTCATCATTATTATATACCCATTCACCTAATTTAACAGATGTTATTTTAGGAGTTTGTGCTGAACCACTATAGACAAATTCAGTTTCATCTACATCAACCTTAACTGTTTCAGCAGATAAATCAATCTTAGTTAAATTAATTTTTCCGTTTTTGCATGATTTTAACTCATAATTACTGTTTTCACCTGCTGTAAAATTCTCTCCGAATTTTACAACGCTTTCATTATAATTAAGTATCAAGTTAGCAACAACAGCTTTTTCACTAATAGCTGCTGCAGTATCATCACCTACTAATCCATTAGGCTCTGTAGCATTTCCATCTGCATCTGCCAACTTTACATCAAATGATAATTCAGGAGCTTTAGCACCAACAGTGTAGTCAATATCCTTTATTACAATAACTACAGGACGCTGAGATACTGTGATTTCTTTAGCCTCGAATGTTGTCGTAGCATAATTACTACTATTTGCAGTAATCTTAATCCAGTAATTACCTACAGGTAATGTCTTAAGATTATCTAAACTTGTATAATTTGTTCCATGTTGATCAAAATCTTCTACATTAGGATTAGCGTAATTCGTTTTATCTAAAACATTAATTCCAGTAACAGTTACATCGCCTAAATTTACACCACTATTAGCTACAAAAATATCTTCTGCTTTGAGTACATCTCCATATGTCCAACCATTTAAGTTTATTGTAGCAGGAATCAAATCTCCAAGCGCTTTAATCTCAAAGTCAAAAGTCTTCTCAGCAGATTCTGCTTTATAGTTAGAATTGCCGGTTTGTACAGCTTTGTAAGTAATAGTATGAGTACCACCATTTGTAAAACCAGGTACAGTTGTACTATAATTTCCTTTTTCATCCTTATACTGTATTACAGCTTCGGTAGGAGCTGTTACTTTAGGAAGATTAGTAGGCTTATGCTCTGATCCATCATAAACTACAGTCTCCTTGTAATCCGTGTTATCCGGATTATCCGGATCAGTTGGCTCAGTTATTTCGATTTCAGCTTTTGTAATTGTAATCGAACCAGATTTATATTCAATTTCGTAATTACCTGTTACATCTACCGGTTGATCAACTCCAGTTGTACGCTCGATTTTTGCGTCTGATACTTCAAGTGTAGTCTCGCCGACGTCAGTAGCACCCGGTTTAAGCGTTATTGCTGTAATTACATCGTCACCCTTTAAATCAGATGTTACATATTTTGCAACATTATCAGCACCCTCTATTACTGTTGTAAAATTAGGATCATAAGCTTGAGTAATATTATCTTTAACAGAAATAGTTGCCTTACCCTGTTCAACAGTAAAACGTCCGGTGCTTATTGCAGCTCCTACATAATTATCATTAGCATTAGCAATAGCCACTACACGATATGTTCCAACACTTAAAGCTCTTTGAGAATCAGAGCCATATTCAGTGCCATCATCCTTAATATATCGTATGTCATACGCACTTTTATCTATTAAGGTACCATTTTCGTTACCATATCCATATGTATGATATACGGTTATTTCAGGCTCAACGAAGGTACCATCATAGGTAAAGTAGCGATCCACAGAACCATCCCCGATTCTAACCTGACCAAATTCTGTCAAATTGATTGGTTGTGGCTTGATAGTTATTGAACCAGAAGCAACTGTTACATCAGCGAGTCTAATTGTCTGCTTAACCTGCCAATCGTAAGTTCCTACAGGGGTGGTACCATCACCTGATAAAATGATGTTCGAAACTTTATTATCAGTACCGGATATTATTTGCGCACTTAATCCATCATACCTTAAAGACGAAAAAAAATCATCGTCGTTTGGTCCTTTCCATTGTATGCTTGCATCTCCGATTGTATCGTCTTCATAGTTAAACGACACCGTCACAGCTTTAGAAAATGATTCACCGTAAGTATAAGTATAAGTGTCCGATGCTGGCAAAGCTTTTGCCGGGACGCTCGGTACAAACGTGAATACCATAGCCAGTGCCAGCATAAACGCTATCGCACGTTTCCATGTTCTTTTAACTTCCATGTTTCTCCTCCTTTTTTCTTCAAAATTCTTAAAAATACTAATAAAGTTCACCTCCTACAATTATTAATGAGAATAGACATATAAAATCCGTCTATCATAGCTCGTATAGTATAAAACATATACCGTTCATAAACGTAACATTTAACAGGATTATTTATCATTTTTAAACAAAAAACTCACGACAATTCGTGAGTTTTTAATAAAAAAATTTAAATTCAATTATTTTTTATCATTTCTAAAATACAGTTTTCCGGCTGTAAGCTCTGCCCAGCTGTAGTCCACCATGTATTCTCCCTTATATGCATTTACCCATGCCATATCACCTGCAATCATTTTGTAGTAATCGCAGTCAATCATATCACGTCGAATTGAAATCTGATGCCTGTCACGTATCAGCACATTTTCCATACCGATTTCATGAAGCGTACTTCTTAAATCATAGATAAGATTACGCACCCGCTGGCCTGCGGTTTTGGAGTCCGGATTTTCCTCCCAAAGTGCTCCTGCTATCTCAGCAACAGTACAGGATGCTCCTTCACGGTCTATAAGAAATGCAAGCATTTCCTTTGTCTTTTTTCTCTGAAACAACAGTGGTTCTCCGTGCCAGAACACCTCAAAGTGACCAAAGCAGCGGATATTAAGTCTTTCTAATTCAGGACTTGAAATATCAGGAATTGCATCCAGTTCCTCAAGCACAGCCTCTACGGTAAGAGGCTTCATGATATATCCGTGCACATGCACCTTAAATGCATCTATGGCATACTTCAGATAACCGGTTACAAAAACAATTTTTGTATCCGGCGAAACATTTTTCATCTGTACCGCAAATTCCAATCCATTTACCCCCGGCATCTCTATGTCACAAAATGCCACATCCGGCTTTATACCATCCTCGGTAATAGTTTTTAAGGCTTCACAGGCATCTTTATATGCCATTATCTCTGCATCCGGACAAGCTTCACTGATTATACGTTTTGCCGCATTTAGCGAAGGTCTTTCATCATCAATTGCAAATATCAACATGCCTAATATCCCCCTTTAGGAATTATCATCTTAACGATCGTGCCCTTTCCAACAACAGATTCAACCATAAGGTCACCACCGCATGCGTAGCGCAGACGTTCTTTAACATTAACCATGCCTATATGTGAGCGTTCACTGTCTTCTGATATATTCTCCGGAACAAATCCGGATCCATTGTCTATGACACAAATCTCAACCCAGTTTTTATGTTCATATGTTCGTATCATAACTACACCTGTATGCTCACGCTGTTTTCTTATACCATTGGTTATGGAATTTTCCACAATCGGCTGGAGCGTGAGTGTCGGCATTCTAAAATCAGTAACCTCGAATTTATATTTTATATCCAAATCATCGCCGAACCTGAGCTTTTGAAGGTACAGATATGCTTCCACGTGTTTTAGTTCTTCCTTAAATGGCACAAGCTGTTTTCCCTTAAGTGAATCCATATTGTGGCGCAGATAATTGGCAAACTCATTAATCGCCTTATCTCCGTTTTGAACATCCTCGTGGTAGGTCTCACGTATAACAGAAAGACAATTAAAGAGAAAGTGCGGTTGTATCTGTCCCATCAATATCTTTAACTCCTGTGACCTTATCACTTCATCTGCCTCAATTTGGGAAAATTCAGAATTATGGATATAAAGCAACGCCACCCCCATAGTAATAGCCACATAAGCTGTTCTTATTTCCCCACCGGAAATCTCCTGAACAATTATCCCAAAAGAAACCAAAAATAATAAAGCCAATACAGACCCTCTGTTTTGCCGGCGAAAGCGTTGTCCATAAACAATAAACTCAATAATTATAAGTAACATTATCAGTAAGTATACGCACATATACAATATATAAAGCGATCCATGCTTATAATAATTGTTATCATCTATGGCAATCATCCAGCCATTGAAGCAGGATATAATCTGAAATATCACGTTAAACAAAAGTATACCTTGTATAAGCCAGCTCCGTATACTCTTACTTTGAAATCTTGCCACAAGTGCTCCGCCTATCATGGGCGTAAGTGTATAGTCAGCGCATTTTATTATTCTTAAAAGCCATGTGGGGATAGATGTATCTCCACTAAAATGCTCTCCCAACCATTCTGCAAGGGCAGCTACAGCTATAAGTATAAATGTCAGATAGTATAATATTTTTTCTTTCCCGGAGAGGCGGTAATTTTCATATACCGATATTCCTAGAACAAACAAAGCTATCCAAGAAAGAATAATAATAGCAGTATAATATCTCAATGAATTATCTCCAATTTAACATCTATTTAAACATTAAAAAAAACGCTATCTGGGTATTTTACCACGGAAAGCGTTCATAAACGTAACAAAGTAATTGGATTTTCAATATTAAAATTTGCTATAGGCATTAATTTTCTTAATGCGTATACCAGCCACCCGATATATCTATACCGGTTTCTTCTTCAAATTCCTTCATAATTGCCTCCGGATTTTCATGCATATCAAGAAGCGTTGTAAAAGTGCTCAGTAATAGCTTGTCCTTGTCATATCTGTTGGCACTGTCACTTCTGTCCATATGTGCCCTGAAATGATCCATCTGCCAAACCAGTATATCCGCTACGGTATATCTTCCTATCTTAAGCTCGCACAGAAAATCCCGGTAATCATAGTAGTAAGCGAACTCGCGAAGTACGGCATTGTCATTTTTTAATCTGCTCCAAAAAACTTCCGCTTCAGCATCTGTTTTACCCGCACATTTATTTAGTTCATATGCCCAATTTTTTAATTTTAAGAGTGCAGCTTGTAATTCTTTATTTTCTTCCATTTTATCTCCGATTTATTTTATTTTTCAACTTCAAATACATATTTTTTAGAAATTGCCAACCGTAAATTCGCATTTTTTAGAAATTGCCAACCGTAAAATCGCTTTTTTTAGAATTTGCCAATCAAAAGCTCTATTTCATCATCTGTAAGCCTTCTGTACTCTCCGGGTTTTAGGCTATTATCAAGGCTTAAGCTTCCCATACTAAGTCTTTTTAAGTATATTACCCTCATACCAACCGCTTCAAACATTCTTTTTATCTGATGATAGCGGCCTTCGGTTATAGTAATCTCAACCTTGCTTTTAACTATGTCATTACTTGCAATGTCATCATCATAATCTATACTATCATAAGCTATATCAGTAGTATAGCTCATATCATCATATATAATTCTAAGCTTCGACGGTGCTGTAGGCTTGTCATCTCCGATATCTATACCTTCGGCAAATCTTAAGACCGTATCCTCTGTTACCTCTCCGGCAATTATCGCAAAGTACGTTTTATCCACATGCTTTCCCGGCGCAAGAAGCCTGTTTGCGAGCTTTCCGTCATTGGTTATGATAAGCAGTCCTTCGGTATCCTTATCCAGTCTACCGACAGGAAAAAGATCACGTCTTTTATTCTCTGTTATAAGCTCAACCACTGTCTTTTCCTTATCATCCTTGGTTGCAGAAATAACCCCCTGAGGCTTATTGAGCATAAAATATTCGAACTCATTATATGTTAGTTTCTTCCCATCAAGACAAATAATATCCTTTTCGGGATTAACCTTAATATCACTTTTCTCAACGGTAACATCATTTACTGTTACCCTGCCTTTTTTTACTATTAACTTTACCGTACTTCTAGTCCCCGCACCTGCATCCGCAAGGAATTTATCAAGTCTTATATCTGCCATTATTCTTCCTTTATTATATATAAATTTTGCTTGCAAAAATTTTTAAATGCCGAATCATTTTCCGCTATATCTAATAATTTTTATCACTTATAGCGCACTATATATTCACAAATAAATCTTCGCTGTTAACTACTCTTTGAATTATTCCGGAATACTTACCTTCAGATAATCCATATGTCGTCACCAAAACAGGATGAATTGAGTATTTTGTCTTTGAAACTGTTTTTAAAGAAACAATTTTATTCCTTAATGACTCGTCATCCTTTTGGGTGAAGTTATATTCACTTATTGAGTACTTCATTTCGCACAAATTTATTATTCTATCATTTCTTACTATTACTAAATCTATTTGAGCTCCTTTTAGCCCCTTTGATTTATCTTCTTTACAAGACCATGAATGCACTTCAGTCAACACTCCGGATATTCCTAATTTTGTCTTAATTTCAGCGATATGATTTAAACAAACCCGTTCAAAAGCAAGACCGCACCATGTATTTCTAACAGATGTATCTGTCTGTAGCGACCAGAAATTCTCCTCTGCCGGTCTTTTCCTTAAAAACTGAAAATAAAATAGTGTATAAAAATCCGTAAGTTGATATAGTGCATCCCTCACTTTTTTTCCAAAGACAGAATATTTTCTTATAAAATCACAGCTTATTAGTTCATCTAATATTTTTGTTAAATTCCCAGAATTAGAGATACCCGTTTCTTTTGAAATTTCATCTCTCGTAAATCCAACTTTCTTTTTTGCCAATACTGTAACAACATCAATGTAGTTTTGAGGATTTTTAAATAAGGAAGCATATAAATATTTGAATTCATCTCTTAATGGAGCATCATCTGCAAAAAACATTTTATCAATATTTTGTGCCACACTCAAACCTTTTTCAACGTATGTCCAATAAAACGGAATTCCGCCTATCGCCATATAGAGTTCTAAAATATCATATCTATTTAAGTTAATGTTTCTTGATTTTAAATATTCTTCACATTCATACAATTTAAATGGTTTTAAATAGATTTGACACGTCAATCTATTATATAGTCCGCCCTTTTGAGTATCCATCCAAGATAATTCATCTATAAATATTATCTTCTTTTTTCTTTGTGAATTTTGTATCAAATCTTTCAGTAATTCAAAAGCATCAATCCAATTCACCGGTTCTTTCTCAACCTTCAAACCGGCTCTCCGAAGTGAAATAGTAAAAGCATGAATTTGATCTTTTCTATCACCATTTGCAAGCCCGGCATGTTCAAAAGCAAATAACTATCCATCTATGTAACAAAGTCCTTATCCCATCGTACATTAACTAATCATTAAGCGTACTTTTGTGGTCTTCCTGAATCTCAGGGTGGAACGAAAGAATCGGTTCTTCATCTTCTCCCTTAATATTTCGGTTTACATAATTCTTTGTGAGCTTTATTACCATAGGAATAAGTGCAATTACACCTATAAGGTTAGGAATCATCATAAGTCCGTTAAAGGTATCGGATATATCCCATGCTATGGATGAAGTCATGATTGAACCTGAAACTATAAGCAATACGAAGAATATTCTATAGTACTTGGATGACTTCTCACCAAAGAGATACTCCCATGCTCTGGTGCCGTACTGTGACCAGCCCAGTACAGTAGTAAATGCAAAGAGCAAAATCGCAAGTGAAACAAATATTTCACCCGGTCTGCCGAATACATTTGAAAAAGCTGTTGCGACAAGCGTTGCATCATCAGTACCCTCGGCAGCAAGACCTGTATTTAAGTCGATAGCTCCCGATGAAAGAACTACGAGTGCTGTCATGGTACATACAACGATAGTATCAAAGAATACCTCAAATATTCCCCACATACCCTGAATAACCGGTTCCTTAACGTTGGATGATGAGTGTACCATAACGGAAGAACCGAGACCTGCCTCATTTGAGAATACTCCTCGCTTACATCCCTGGACTACAGCCTGCTTGATAAGGAGACCTCCTGCCGCACCTCCGACAGCCTTAAAATCAAAGGCACATTTGAAGATAACCTTAAACATATTTCCGACATCCGATATATGATATATAACGATTGCAAGTGAACCGAGTATGTATAAAACTGCCATGAAAGGAATAACTCTTTCCGCAAATGCGGCGATTCTCTGAAGTCCTCCGATTATGATAAGACCGGCAAGAATCATAATTGCAATTCCTATTATAAGTGCAGGAATTGATATGCCTGTATCTCCGATAGTAGCTGTTGAATTCTTGAAAAATGTGGATTTAAGATTAAGAGTAATCTTATTTACCTGACCCATATTGCCTATACCAAAGGACGCAAGTATTGCAAATAATGAGAAAAGTACCGCAAGCACAGAGCCAAGAGTCTTACAATTCTTTTTGGAACCAAGTCCGTCCTTAAGGTAATACATGGCACCACCGCACCATTCACCCTTGCTGTTCTTTCTTCTGTAATATATACCAAGTATATTTTCCGAGTAATTGGTCATCATTCCGAAAAATGCGGCTACCCACATCCAGAATACTGCACCGGCACCACCCATAACGATAGCTCCCGATACTCCGGCTATGTTACCTGTACCGATGGTTGCAGCAAGTGCGGTACAAAGTGCCTGGAACTGTGAAATAGACTGTTTATCGGTCTTTCTGGTTGCCTTGCTTTCCTTCTTGAATACTCCGCCTATAGTATTTTTCCACCAATGTCCGAGATGACTCACCTGAAAAAACTTTGTAACACAGGTAGTAAGTATACCTGTACCGATTAACAGAACAATTCCAATCTTGACCCATACGAAATCATTGATGGCACTGTTAATGTCATTCAGTGTACTTAAGAACTCTTTCATAAATCTTTTCCTCTCCAAATTATTAATTCTTCTTAAAGTATATGTCGCTTGCAATGCGTCGCATGCGAATAGTTTCATAAGAAAAAAAATGCAGTAAACCACCGATAATGATTTACTGCACCTTTGCAAATCGTGCCCAGAGCCGGAATCGAACCAGCGACACGAGGATTTTCAGTCCTCTGCTCTACCAACTGAGCTATCGGGGCATATTTTTTATCTTATGAAATTGATTAAAGGATTTATAAATCCTTTTAGTAGCGGGGACAGGATTTGAACCTGTGACCTTCGGGTTATGAGCCCGGCGAGCTTCCAGACTGCTCCACCCCGCGATATTATGCACATAACAGGTTGCAGTATGGTTAAACAGCACCATTTAATGTGCTTTAATGGATGGAGGTGGATTCGAACCACCGAAGCAAATTGCAGCAGATTTACAGTCTGTCCCCTTTGGCCACTCGGGAATCCATCCATATCATCATAATGATGATTAAAGCCGACGATCGGAATCGAACCGATAACCTGCTGATTACAAGTCAGCTGCTCTGCCAATTGAGCCACATCGGCTTATTAAATTTAAAAGAAAATGGGACCTACAGGGCTCGAACCTGTGACCCTCTGCTTGTAAGGCAGATGCTCTCCCAGCTGAGCTAAGATCCCAGATAAATAAAGTAAAAGCGACCCGGATGGGGATCGAACCCACGACCTCCGCCGTGACAGGGCGGCGCTCTAACCAGCTGAGCCACCGGGCCTTAATCGCTTGTAACGCAAGAAAAATTATACCATTGAATTATAATTAATTCAACTGTTTTTTTTGTTTTTGTGAACCTTCAGAACTTCACACAGAAAGCCTTGCCTTCTTTAACAATCACCCGTCTTCGTAAGAAACCTCTAAGGATAAGCCCTCGACCTATTAGTACATTTCAGCTGAATGCGTTACCGCACTTACACCTAATGCCTATCTACC
>CADAKQ010000019.1 GCA_902788555.1 uncultured Lachnospiraceae bacterium | reverse complement strand
TTTTGTTTTTGATGTATTAAGTCGCTAAACTCATATACATCATACGGGGAGATTTTATTTTATTCAAACTTCATTTTTCACATTCTATAGGAATGCTTATAATTGTTTTCTGGATGAAAGAAGTATAGCTCTTCTAAACTACCGTCAATAATCTTTGCTTTAATATGTATTATAAATATTTTCACAAAAAAATAAAGTGTTTTTATAAATTAATTTTATACTTTACAAAGAGGGCTTGTTATGTTAATATAATCGAGTCGTTCACTTAGTAAATGGGGACTCCGTCCTTTACCCGGTGAGACGATTGTAAATTATATAAATGGAGGAATTAAAAATGATTACAGCAGAAATGAAAAAGGAAATCATCGAGAAGTATGGACGTACTGAAGGAGATACAGGTTCACCTGAGGTACAGGTTGCATTGCTAACAGCAAGAATTAATGACCTTAATGAGCATTTTAAGGTTCATCCTAAGGATCATCATTCAAGACGTGGTCTTCTTAAGATGGTAGGTCAGAGAAGAAATCTTCTTGCATATCTTAAGAGTAAGGATATAGAGCGTTACAGAAAGCTTATCGAGGCTCTTGGACTCAGGAAGTAATTTTTTTAAAGGCACCGGGATTTATTCTTGGTGCCTTTTACAATACCAAACACAGTCTTATTAAAATATATCAGGGAATGTAAAATGAATAGTATAAATATTTGGGAAAAGGTAATTGATGATTATAAGGATGTTAAATCCGATAGATATCTTGGAATATTTGGATATCCGATTAAACATACGCTTTCACCGGTAATTCATGATACTATTTCTGATGAATTATCGCTTAAAGAAAGATATATACCGTTTGAGATAGAAGAAAATCTTGGTGAGTATGTAAAGTCTGCGTATGAAAATGGAATAGCAGGGCTAAATATTACAGTTCCTTATAAAGAAAAGGTTATTCCTTATTTGTGTGAAGTTGATGAAGATGCAAAAAAAATAGGCGCTGTAAATACTTTGGTACGGACTGAAAAAGGATACAAAGGATATAATACTGATTTGGAAGGGCTTTATCGTTCGATAAAGGAAACCGGAACAGAAATCAAAGATAAAGAAGTGATTATGCTTGGTGCAGGAGGTGCAGCAAGAGCAGTTGCCTATATGTGTAAGAAGTACGGAGCAAAGAAGGTATATATAATTAACAGAAGCTATGAAAAAGCCGAAAAGCTTGCTGTTGATATGAATGAAACTGATACGGGGATGGAAGAAAAAAAACGGGAAGCAATTTTTTTCCCTGTCGAAGCCGCCGGATATAATAATATTCCGACAAGAAAGTATATGTTTATCCAGTGCACATCTATCGGACTTAAGGAAGAGGACGGATTGCCGCTTATTGATGATAAAAATTTTTACAGGCAGGCAGTTTGTGCGGTTGATTTGATTTATAATCCTCAAAAAACCTGTTTTATAAAGCTGATGGATGAATATGGCATTAAGGCAATTAATGGTTTGAAGATGCTTTTATATCAGGGTATAATTGCAAATGAGTATTGGAATAAAATCAAAATAGATAATATTTTGGCTGAAAAAATATATAAAAAATTAGAAACAAAATTTGACTAATATCGACAAAGCTTTTGATGTTTATTGTTCAAATTGCACAAAAGTTAATAAATGCATAGAAAATACCGATATACTATGTGGTAAAGTATGTAAGAAAATCCATTAAAAAACTTAAGTTTTTTGCGATATAATTGACCTAAACCACAAAATTTTGTATAATATTACTAACTGGGACCGGATTTCGCTGGAGGTGATTTCAATGCATAATTACATTGAAAATAAAAAGAATAATTTAAAAAATAACAATGGTTTCACTTTGGTCGAAATGATTGTTACTTTTCTTGTTCTCGGAATTTTACTTTCCATATCTGTTATGAGTCTTGTGGCATGGCAGGATTGGGCAGATTTTAATAGAGAAAATGAATATGCTGAGACCTTGTTTCTCGCCGCACAAAACCAGCTTTCCGAGTATAGCTCCAACGGAACACTCTCAAGCTTTTCCACAAGAGCCTATGATGAGGTATATGGGAATAAGGTAAATCTTAATTCGATTTACTATGCAGAAGGCAAGAATTATACTGCGGAGCTTAACGAGGAAAACAGTGTATGGGTTTCCAAAAATGCAGGAACCTTATGTTATGCCATGAGTAACAAAGGAGACTATAAAAAATATCTTGCGGGCGAGACAACTGAAAGTCCTACTGCACCGATTGTATTTGAACTCCTTGACTCGTATGTCTATGATACAAGTATATTAAATGAGACCATTTGTATAGAATTTTCTCTTGAGGATGGTCAGGTTTTCTCTGCGTTTTATACGGATAAGAGTATAAGGCAGGAGGATTCGTATTATTCTGCTTTCGAGTATAACAATTCAAATGAATCTTTAAGAGGACTTGTCAATATAGCTACAAGATATGAAGCCTACAGAAAGGACAGAATGATAGGCTATTATGGTGTTGATACACTTTCAACGGCACTTGTATCAAAAAATGACAAGCCGACCATCACAAAGATTTCTCTTAACAATGAAGAAACCTTAAATCTTTCATATAAGCTTGGCAAGTATGCCGTAGCTACAAATGAGCTTACTTATAATATATCTGTTTTTGATAATGAAACAAAGAAGAAGGTTTTAGATATAACGCTTGATACCTCTGCCTATCCTTTGAAAAATTATGAAAACAGGGAAACCGTGCCTTGCTCGGTAATACGTTATAATTATGACAATGCAGGAAATGCTTCGTCACAGGAGCTTGGCAAATTTGATATTCTTGCATATATTGATAAGGATAATCAGGTTAGAGTGGTACTCGATGCTGTCGATGCTCAGGCTACCACATATCTTTACAATGAGGATTTTTCTAAGCTTGACAATGCCGCAAGTATAAAATCAGGTTCGGTAAAGTTTACAAAAACCCTGAGCTTCCATAGATTTGGACTTAGTTCAGAAGAAATATACTGTACTGTACAGGGATACAGCTCAAAGTATAAGGCAACATCTGTTAAGCAGAGTAATGTATCTGATGTGTATTTTGCAAATGAAACCGCAGGTGTTGAAACAGATGACAGTCTGGGAGAGGTTGATCATTTTAATTATACGGTTAAGAATGCGAGACACCTTTACAATATTAGATACATTGAGGATATGAAGGAGTCCGATCTGGCAAAATACAAGAATACCGACAGTGGTACTGCTTTTTGTACATTTGCACTTATAAAGGATATTGATTGGGAAAAATTTGTTGAGGGAGATAATTACTATTCTTCAAATGCTTCAAATATCAAGCTCCCTGACGGTACCTATAAAACCGGTAATATAAATATAGTGACGGACAGAAGCTTTGCATCATTTGGAAAGCTTCGTATATACGATAAATTTATCGGAAATGATTATACGGTTAAAGGTCTTAAAATTACCGAAAGCTTTAACAGCTTAAGCGGACTTTACGGATATAAAAATTTAAATGACATAGAAAAACCGGTCGGATTGTTCAACAAAAACTATGGTCTTATAAAGACAGCTAAGCTTGATAATATCCGGGTTACCAGCAGCAGCGATAAGGTTGGTGCTTTTTGTGGTGTCAATGTTGCGGGTGTTCTTGCAAATGATGAGCAAACCGGAATATTAAAAAATCTTACTGTATTAAACTCAGGTATCAATACGGAAAATGCAAGCTCAATACTCGGAAAAGAGCATGTCGGAGGTATTGTAGGATATCTTCAGGGTGTAAGTGAAGATGAGGCTGAAGATAATGATTTTAAAGATATAGTTTTAAGTGATCTTACCAATTATGCAAAAGTTTCGGGAGACAAATATGTAGGAGGAATAATTGGTGAGGTCAGAACCTCAAAGACTAAGGCAATTAAGATAATAATAGATGAGTGTACCAATAAGGGTGCGGTTCTTGCCTCAAACAGTGAGGTTGATAAAAACGGTATTGTTACCGTTAAAGAAAGTACCGATCCGACAAAGGCAAAATACATCGGCGGTATAACCGGATATACAGCAAATGTTTATGCAAACAATCACACCGGAGATAATATACAGGAGCTTATAACCATCAGAAACTGCACAAGCTCTCCTGTTTATTCGGACAGCGATTTGAATTCACTGCTTGATGACAGTATAGACAATGCTGCAAATGTACTTTCTGCAAAGCTTAACGGTGTGTATGTCGGAGGTATTGTCGGATATAACTATTACAGTACTATTCAAAGCTGTACCACTAAAGCGGATAAGGGCAAGCAGGGATATGTATTCGGTTACAGATATGTCGGAGGTATAGTCGGATTTAATCAGGGACCGACAAGTGGTATCAAGGGTGGTAATGAAAATATCAACGGAATAAATGAAGCAAATATAGTAGGCTGTGAATATGTAGGTGGTATAACGGGATGTAATGCTGATGTTGACAGTGAGAAGCTTAAAAAGGAAGCTTTGGCAAAGAATTATCAGCCGGAGGGAAAATATACAAATGAAATCCTTGAAGCTACGGATGTAATTGTTATACCTGATACAGAAAGAAATGAAGACAATAAGATAGAAAACTGGGTAAATAAGGGAGTTATTTTTGCAACCGGCAAATATGCCGGAGGTATCTCGGGCTATAACAGCGGATGGATTTTCAACTGTAACAGTGAGGTTGAAAGCACGAGTGTTGACGGCTTCTTCCAGTCAACATACTCATCAGGAGATTATACCGGTGGTATAGCAGGATACAACAATGGTGTAATAGGCAATACCAAAAGAGAAATGTCTGCAAACGGAGATTTTGTAATAAGCGCTGACAATAAACAGGAAAATGACAGAAGAATTTCTGCAGTATGTTATATATCGGGTAAAAACTATGTCGGAGGTATAGTTGGTTACAATGATGTAGATGCCATTGTTGAAGATTATGAGCTTGCGGGCGGATACATCCTTGGAGATGAAGAAAACAGTGCTTTTGTGGGTGGATATGCAGGCTTTAATTCATCCATGAGACTTTTAGTGGATGATAACGGTAACGCAAGAACCATAGTTTCAAAGCCGAACGAAGTAATAGGTGAGTACTTTGTCGGCGGAAGTGTTGGCGGCAATATTATTAATACCGACATTACCGGAAATATTCCTACGGTATTTAAGACGGATAACTTCCTGGGAACTATATACGGTAAAGCATTTGTCGGAGGCTTTGTCGGATATAATATGATTACCGATACGGATTCCTTAAGCTACAATGACGAGGAGGGATTGGATGTATCTTATGTAATTCAAAAGAAGATAGTAGATGCATTTAACACCTCTGACGCAGGAACTTCAACCGACAATCAGAAGCTTGTTGAAAAAGCAGATATTTTAAATAATATATATAACGGCTCAATCGGTAATTTAACTGCTTCCGAGGCTGTTATGAGTATAAGCGGTACGGACAACAACACAACAAAGAACTCACTCGGAAGAATTGAGGCAGACATATATATAGGCGGTGTATTTGGATATAACGACGGAAATACAAAGGTTTATGTACGTGATGTTGAAAATACAACACCGATAATAGCTGACGAAGCCGTGGAATATAATGAGCAAAATGGCAGAAATACTGATTATGCTGAAAGAAGCATAAATTATACATACTCTTATGCGGGAGGTATAGTCGGAAAGGTCAGCCGCAATATGACTATTGATAACTGCTCAAATGCTTCATCGGGTACTGTAACTACAAGCGGTACATATACAGGTGGAATTTCCGAGATTAATGAAGGGCTTATAATTAATTGTAAGGCTAATTCGTTTGGCTCGAGCGTGGAAGACTATGTCGGAGGTATATGCGGACTTAACAAGCTTTCGGGTCGAATCGAAAACTGCTCCGCATCGGATATTACCGTGAGCGGACGTAATGTTGTTTCCGGTATAGCTGCTGAAAATTTTGGAGAGATAACAGGCAGTAATATCGATAAATTAGTTTTACTTGTGTCCGGTAAGGATGTAATTGATGAAAAAACAGGAGCGGTTACAAAGGACGGAACGGCTGCCGGAATAGCTGCATACAATGCAGGAAAAATAGTGCTTGATAAGGATATAGATATAACTGTTTCATCGAAGGGTAATTATGCAGGTGCCGTTGCCGCTGTAAATGACGGAAACGGAACAATAGTTAATTCTGCCCTTCCGGATAATATAGACTTCAGTAAGGATTCTTACGATGACCGGATAAAGATTAAGGGTACTATAGAAGGCTTGTATTCTGTAGGTGGTGTAATAGGAAAAAATGACAGTGATAATTCTGACATTGTTATAGCCGGTTTTACCAATAATGCTTTGGTAACCGCAACCTTAGGTACAGCAGGCGGAATAGTCGGAGATAATGCCTCGGACAATGTCATTGCTTATTGTGATAACTATGAAGTGGTAACTGCTGCAAACTCAGGCAATGCAGGAGGCATAACATCAATTAACAGCAGTACAATAACAAAATGCAATAACTATGCTGAAGTGAAGGCTGCGTCAGGTATGTGCGGAGGTATATCTGCCATAAACAATGATACAGGTGTTATTTCCTATTGCAGTGTTGAACCAAAGGATGGAGCGGCATCTTTAGATTTTGCATCAAAGAATGCAGTGGGTGGAATATCTGCCATAAATAACGGACATATAGAATACATTAAATTAAACAAGGTTAATGTATATAATTATACGACAAGCGGTGCAAGTCATATAGGTGTTGTAACGGGTATAAATGAAGAAAAGGGCATTATCAGATTTGCTGCATTCACAGAGGATAACAAGGCTATCGATTCCTGTACTGCAAAAACCTATACGGACTTTAGTTATGTGGGAGGCATTGCAGGCTCTAATTTAGGAAAAATAGAAGGCGATGTACTCGATTCAAATTCGCTTCCTACAACGGTTATAGAAGCTGAGGTAGGATTTATGCCTAATTCGGCAACAGTTGCGATTATGGGCGGTGTTGCAGGTATAAACTATAACAGAATAGCCAACATCGGAATAAATGGAAATATAATCGGTGATCTTGGCGGAGATGCCGTCGGATATGGCGGAATAGTCGGAATAAACGGATATTTGACAAGCAAGGATGCTTCTGATGCGGGATTTGATAAATATGATGCTTCAACCTATCAGGCTGTTATAGAAAGCTGCACCTTTGATGGTAAAGTATTTGCGGAAGGATCAGGTGCCGGTATTGCCAGAATAGGAGGAATAGCCGGAAATAACGGATATGGTGCAGATATAAGACATTGTTATATCGGCGTAAGAAATGAT
Source organism: uncultured Lachnospiraceae bacterium (assembly GCA_902788555.1). Lineage (GTDB taxonomy): Bacteria > Bacillota > Clostridia > Lachnospirales > Lachnospiraceae > Coprococcus_C. The sequence continues at coordinate 42,408 of CADAKQ010000019.1, read as the reverse complement.
GGAGATGGCGTAAGTACTGATGAAAATGGCGATGTAAATCAAAGCCGTGTAACGAAAATATATGCCGGAAAACAGGAAAATGAGGACGGCACTTTTACAACTGATACAAAAACAGAGAAGAGAAATTACGGAGTATCAGCGTTTGGCAGAAATTACGGAGTAGACATCATAACAGAAGCGTATGATAAGCAGTCTTATGCTTATATCGGTGGTATAGCAGGCTCTAATTATGGAAGAGTAAAGGAATGTGATAATTATGCTAAGTCAACCGAGCCTGTAAGAATATATTCATTTACGTCCATATCGGGAGGTATAGTCGGATATTCACTTAAGGATTCGATTATCGAGGGAACAGAGGATGAACATATTACAACCGGAGAAGACTGGGAGATTAAAGCAAGAAGTACGGATAATGACCGTGGTAACGGCGGTATAGTCGGAACCTACAGCTCATCAAAGGACTTAAAGTATCTTGATAACTACGCTGATGTTTCATGTATTTACAAGACTAACCCTTGTGTGGGCGGTATTGCAGGATTTATAGACCAAAGAGATGTTACTGATTTGAGTATATCTGATTCCACAAATCATGGTTATGTTTTGAGCTATAACAGAGCCGGAGGTATGATAGGACTTTTAGCCTATAGCGGTATAAGATTTGAAGACTGTATCAACTATGGAGAGGTAAGAAGCCTTCATACAAGTGCTTCAGGTTTCATACAGTATGCAATGCACATTCCTACGGATATTGTATTTGTCGGTTGCTTTAATCATGGAAATGTTGTCACTTATAACACCAGAGGAACCGGATATATATCAGAATTTGGTGGCTTAAACGGAGCCGCACTCAGATTTATAGATTGTGTAAATACAGGTGTTATAGGCCGACTTAGTGATAAGGATACAAGAATAAGATATGCTGATGGTTCAAATGATTCTGAGGATACGGCAGGTGTTACGGATGCAGGAAATGAGCTTAGTGATTCGGCAGGTTTTTCCTTCCAAGGTGGTTCATATACCAACTGCAGAAATTATGCAAACGGCAAAATTTTCATGCTTTCATATAATGGAATAAACGCAAAGGATTGTTTTGATGCCAGCGGAAGCGAGGTTTTATCAAGAAATAATACAAACGTACTTTTTGAGTTCGTTCCGTTTGCTAATACCTATGGCAATAAAAATAATACACGAAACAATTATTACATTACTAAGGATATGGATGATACTTCGATTAAACAGTATGGAGTATATGCATCGATAGCTTCAGGTAATCTGATAAGAGAAGAGTACACCAATACCGTTAAATCATTATATGAGCCTCCTGCTATATCAAATAGATTTATTTATCAGGGAAACAGAACTACCAATATAAGCTTTGACTTTAAATATGATGAAAATTCAAATGGTATTGATTCGCTTGTTGTTTATTTCAGCGATTATAACGATAATTCATCCAATTTCCGTTATTATAAGTATGAGTGTACACTTTATGATAGCGATGGAAATGAATTAACAACCATAACCAATGGCGATGAATATGTTGAGGTTAAAAACTGCAACATACTTGATGACGGACTTACCAAAATAAGCTTTGGTGATTATGCAGGTAAGACAGTAGCAAAAGCTGTTCTTCATACTACCTTTACAAATAAGGATGGCGGAGATATCCAGGCAAGCAGATTCTTTGGCTTTGGATATGTGCCTGTAGATAACACTGAGGCTATATCATATTTTAAGTCTGCCAATAAATATTATGGTGAAAAGACGAATACTTATATGGACTTTAGCTATTCGGATGTTCCTTATAATCCGGACAATTCAAATACTAAGGTTCTTTATGATAATTATGAAGCTTATTTGTGGGATTATACAGCATTCAGCAGTGCTACCGATACATCAAGATGGTCAAAAAATCTTCCTGTAAATACATTTGAGAAATGCACCTTTGATATAACCTACGGTGAAAATTCAGAGGGGCTTGATAAGCTGTATTTTATTACCGACACACAAAACGGAAGACCGACCGATAAAAAGGACCCATATGCATATTATGCTGTGTTTACGGATGAAAACGGCAATAAGTACTATGACGGAACAGAGGAAGAACCAAATACTATAACAGCGGCTGAACAGAGTCAGTTCCATCTTGTAGGTGTCGAGGTTCCGGCTGAATGTACATCAAAGGTTGTAACTGCCGAGTTATACTTTAGATGTATTGAAAAAGGAAGAACCTGGATAAATATAAGCGGTTTCAGATGGAAGGAAAAGAATAATGATGAGATAATGCTTATTCCTTATGATAATTCATCGGGTTACTTTATGACCTTCCTTTCAAGTGTATATACAAAGCTTTCCAAGGAAGATGGTACAGATGGAAGTATAAAGATTTATCCAAGCTTTGTAGCAGATGAAAAGACGGATGAATATTCAATTGTGCTTGAGAATAATGACCCATGGGCAGGAATTTACTTCAATGACAAGACACCGTATGATGATGCCTGTGACTTACCTGACGGAACATGGGATTATAATACAAGAGTAGGAGTGTTCAAGGAGCTGGATCCTAAGTATGAGGAATTCCTTTACAGCAAGACCTACAATCCTGATATTAAGCTTGATATAACAACCAGATTCTGGCTTGATACAAACAACAGTAAGGGTAAATACAGAATTAAGTGGTATCCTGTCATTAATGCCGTAGGTTATATGACTCATTACAGTCTTGAGAATGAAAACGGAGATATTATCTATACATCAGAGGATATAGAAAATGTTGTAACAACCGACAATGAGTTATATCAGGATTATGATTTTAAAAAGCTTTATGATAAGTTCCTTGAAAATGGCGGAACAGGAAACTTTAAGATACATTTTTATGTTAAAGCAGAAAGTGCATATCATAAGCTTCACGAGGGTGATGCGGATGAGAGTAAAAATGATTCGGATTATGTTGAACTCGTTGAAAACGGAAGACTTGCTCTTCCGATGCCTGAATATCATTTGGAATTTATAGAAGGCAATAAGGCTGTTGTTGTGATAGATAACTTTGATGACTTCATTGATGTTCCTGATTATCAGGATGTTATGGAAATAGTTGTAGAAAGCGGAAATATATTTGACGGTGCAACTAAAATTACAATAGATATGTCAAAGGAAAGAGCGTACAGTGAGCCGTTTACCGTTACAAATGCATCGGTTTACGGTAATTACAGAATGGTAGCTTATGCACAGCCTAAGACAGAGGAAGCTAAAAAGATATATATTAACTCTATGTACAGTTATCTTTCAGGTGCGTTGATGGGTAGCTCGCAGCATTACAGAAAGAATGCAAATAATAATGATATTTATGTCATTACAACAAACTTTAAGGGCTTCTATGGTAATACCAATGATGCTATGACTTACAATGTTGAGTTGACTGCAAACAATCTTGATGTTTATACGATAGCCGATATCGTTTCTTATGATGAAGAGCTTGGTGTAGATATAGCCTATGACCATGGTAATATTCATACGGCATCCAAAGAAGGTGGTGCTAATGCAAACTTTACGGTTTCACTTTCGGGACTTCCTTCAGATATAGTCGGAAGAGAATTTGAGGTACGCTCATATATCTATGCTACACAGAGTCATATCATGTATGTAGGTCATGATGTAGAGGATGATATTACAATCACCTCACTTGATGACATTAAGGCTATAGTGGATCCTGACTACTTCAATGAAGAAGGTATCAAGGCTTCAGATACGGAAGAGGGTCCTCAGAGTATATATGATGAAGGTACTGGAAGACTTAAGCCGGGTTATGTAATATATGATAATCAGGACGGAACCTATGATGTATATTATTCGACATCTCTTGCACTTGATGATAAAAGTGTAGCGGAGGGAGAAACAAAGGGATTATATAATGTAAACAGAATGACATATTATCCTTATGATGAAAAGAGTAATGAAGCATCAGATGGTTACGGATACTATCTTGCTAAGGATTTAAGAGAAAACAGAAGTATAAATAATACCTGGAAAAATCTTTATAATGTGGCAAGTATGCAGATTGAATATATGCCATACAAGCATGAGATTATAGGAAAATGGACCAGCAACGGTACAAAGTATGCCAATGTAAGATTTTTCTTTGAATGGCAGAAGCTTTATGAGGATGAAACGTTCGGATATACATTTACGGATGATACCAATAAATATCCTACAAGAGCAAATGTAGACAATACAACAGCTACAACATATACGTATAATCTCGGAATACCTTATACGGGAACAGAAATAACCGAAGATGAGATACAGGCATTTTATGATGAACATCTTACCTTTGTACTTAAAAGAAGAGACCAGTTTATTCAGCCGAGACCTGATATAGAATCGTCTTATACAACAGGCATGGATGAAAGAGGTCATGCATCATATACCTTTACATGGGATGTGAATAAAGCGGATTATAAGTATGATGCTGCTTCGTATTCGGTTATGCTTATAGGTAAGACCATAGCAGGAGAAGAGGTTGCGCTTACAACTCCGCAGGTGACAGATGGAAACAGTATAACCTTTGTTGACACAGAGGATAACTGGAATTATAACCGTTATGTTCTTACCGTAAACAGAATAGGAACCGTAGATGAAAACGGAAGATCGGTAATTCTTCCGAGCTCATCATCAAAAGAGTTCAAGAGTAAGCTTAAGCTGTCGCAGTTATCACAGCCGAGTGTTTCACTTCACTCAAGCGCTGATGCTTCAGGACACAATAAGTTCAATAAGAGCGGACTTTTGTATGATGTAATCTGGGCACCGATAACAGGAGCAAGTGAGATTAGCGATTTAGGCGGATATCTTATAACTGTTTCGGTTGAAGAGCCGGGTAATCCGGATATTATAACCAAGCCGCATTACTATTATATTACAGATACAAATGCAATAGATTTGGGTGATACTATCGGTCTTGATTTGGAAAGCTTAACCTCAAATGGTAAGGTCGTAGATTTATCCAATGACAAAACAAGCTCATATGATGAAGATTATATCAATCTCAGAGGAAGACATAAGGCTATTATAGACTTATCAGACTTCAACGGAGGAGATAAGCTTAATATTACAATTAAGGCTATTGCAAGAACAGAAGCGGAAAATTATATGGATGGAGATAACAGTACGGCTGCCAAGCTGGAGCTTCCGATAAGACTTGCTGTTCCGGATATAACCAATATGACCTCCAACATCACAGAGGGAAGTCTTTCGGTATCTGAGATAAATAACGATGGAATTGTTTTGGAATATACAGACTCAAATTATACAAATGAGTCCGGTAAATATAACATAGCAATTGCCATATATGATGAAAAAGGAAAGCTTCTTCAGGATGAGGATGATGCTTCCAAAGCAGGTAGTGCCAAGCAGATAGAATTCTCGGGAGATGGAAATGCAGATGATGAAAATTACTGGAATTCAGATGCACTACTTACGCTCGTAACCAAGTCCGAGGATGCTAAGATGACAGGCTCCAAGCTGGCACAGGCAAGCTACGAGCTTAAGGCTGACGGAACCTTTGTACCATCTGATTATGCAGGTAAGTGGATGAAGGTGGCAATCAGGGCAACATCAGAAAACAATATCAGTTCATGGTGGACAGATGAAGACCCTGATGATGCATCTGTAAATTACTTCTGGGTTCAGATTCCGATGGTTGAGATTGACAGTCCTGCTCTTACCGTGACGGATAATGAAGCAGCTAAGTATTACTACAATCCGGAGGATTCAAGCTGGGGAAGCACACAGTATGACAGTACGCTTTATAATATTGAGATGAATCAAAGGACTATGAGATTTAAAACTGCCGATTATGCTGACGGATACCTGGTTAAGCTTACGGCAGAGGATGGTCAGATTCAGTACATTTATCTGATACCGGATGAAGGTAAAACGACATATGAGGTATACGGATTTAATTGTAAGCCACAGGAAAATATAAGCTATGTAGAATACGTAAATGAGCTTTCAAATGCAAAATACGATAATAATACATTTGATCCATATACCGTAAGATACGGAAGCGTGGCTGTCGGTGATACGATTGACATACCTTATACAGTATTGTTTGATTCGGAAAGATATATAACAGAAGCAAGTTATGGAAATATCGTACTCGATGCAAAGATAAGGATTGATGATACTGAAAACGTAAGTATAATATTACCTGATATTGTGAACAAGATAATTAAGTTTAACGACATAAGTAATGTTGAGTATGATGTTGAGGCAGAATCCTTTAACTTCACTAAGCAGATAACGGTTCAGGCACTTATAAACAGTGATAATGACTATTACTATATTCCATCTGATATATGCAGTTGGCTGAGAGATTCAGAGCTTGTTAAGGAAGGAACGATAGATAATGATCTTGCAATAGGAGAGCCTGTTGAAGATATTAAAGAGGTCATAAGTGTCGAGAGTGAATTTGCAGTTGATGAAAGTCTTAATAAGACGGACGACAACGGAGAAGTTACAAGCCGTTACTATAAGACTGTGCTAAGAAGTGACAGTCCGATGCTTTATCGTATACTTGTGTTGGATAATTCGGACAGTACACCATCACTTGTATGTGAAAAGTATGCGATGATAGATACTAAGGTTGAGAATCCGAGTGACAGCACAGATGTATACTATCAGAGCGAGCTTGCGGTTCTTTCGGATTATTTTGATGAACAGTCTAAATATACGGTGGTTATAAGTGCTGCAAAGATTACAGATGCAAACAGTATATCCGAGTGGTCGGATGAGTGGTATCTTGTTAAATCGGGAATCGGAAGCAGGGTTGAAGAGCTAAATATGAATGAGCTTGTAGTAGGAAATTCACCTGACAGTAATACTGTTAATATGCTTCTTAATATAAGCATAGATTTTGCTAAACCGGAGATAGCAACGGAAACGGATGCTTATACGGACGAAGAACCGGATGAAGCGGATACCATAGACGACAGTGTAGATGATGGTGACAGTGACGGTAAAGCTGATACTGCTTCTGAGAGTAAGACTGAAGAGAAAACCGAGACAACAACGGAGAGTACGACAGAGGCATCTGCTGAGAGACATACGGAAACTGCAACCGAAGAAATAACGGAGGAAGTAACAGAAACCACAACTGAAGAAAATATTGAGACACAAACAGAAATTACAACAGAGTCTGTAACAGAAACCATGTCCGAAGCAGACACAGACGGAAGCACGACAGAAAACAGTGCTTCAGACAATACGATGGAAGAGGATACGGAAGCTGAATAAAAACCAATGAATTATAGACGAGGGAGAATATGAAACTGATAAAAAGGATAAAGAAATCAGAACTATATAATGATAATCATGGTTCGGCAATGATTGTTGCAATTGTTGTCAGTGTTATAGTGATTAGTTTTGCATTATCTTTACTTTTGGTTTCATATTCTCTTTTCACGTCTAACGAAAGAAAGGTAACACAGGCTCAGGTTAAGGAGCTGGCAAAATCAATAAGTCTTGAGATAGGAGACGAGCTTACAAAGCCGCAATTTGATTCCAAGCAGGCTTTGTTGGATGGAATAAACAATAAGGCAGGGGCAAAATACAGAGCACCTGAATACAATATGTGGTATTATGTAAGATATAATCTTTTTCAAAGTAATTGGCCGTATTACAGAGACGAAACTACAGCAGGTCATGTTAAGGCAAATGCGTTAAGATATTTCAAAATTAATATGACAGGCGGAGATACAAGTTCCTATTCATCCATGGCAGATGATATATATGTCTGTATGTATTGGGAATGTGATGATCCGGAGATAAAAGATGAGACACTTCTTACGATTGAAGTAACCGTTTCAAAGGGCGGACAAACAAGTACTATTACCTCGTATTACGAATTGGGCGTAAATTATTTTTCGGATGCAGGTGAAGGAACGTCTGAAAATAATATGTCAAGTGATGCCTTCAATCCGGCAGGTAACAGGATTAATTTAGATGAGAACTGGACATGGACCAGAGTTAATTGATAAAGGAAATTCTTTAGGGTGATAATATGAAGAAGGCTTTTAAGAAAAAAATTAATAAGCTCAAATCAAATAATCAGGGTTCAACTATGGTAGAGGTTTTGGTAGGTTTTACCATACTTGTTATTGTTTTGGTTGAATGTATGGTTCATATCGTAGGTGTATCAAGCGAGATGATAGAAAAAAGCGTGGATATGCAGAGTGATCGTACAACCATAAATCGCCAGATGTATCAGACGGATGCTGCCTATACCGATATAGAAGGAGCCAAAATGGTCTTGCTGCTTGACACGGAAAAAACAAATGTGAATGCCAATCAGGCAAAAGAAGTGCAAATAGTTTTAAGTGCCGATTTAAAGAGGTTTTACAGTGAGGAAGCAGGACTATCGATATTTAAGGTGTTTTTTAAGGATGAATGATAAATAAAACCATGAATGATTATTATGAAGGGAGATGAGCTCTGTGAAAAAAAAGAATATAAAAGCGAATAATTCAGGTATGACGCTGATAGAGCTTATCGTTACCTTTGCACTTCTCGGACTTTTTATGGTTGCAGCCTCAAAGGTTATTTCAGACACGGTAAATGTTTATTATCAGGCCAAGAGTATTCAAACCGGTATGCAGGTTTCATCCGTAATAAATACCAAGCTCGCAGGCGAAATAGAGGGTGCACTTACAAACGGCTCTGTTCATGATGACAGTAATGTCTCAATTTATATATCTGACAGCGGACACAGGATTGAACTTAATGATAACGCAGGAAGTCATATTTATATAACTACACAAAAGGCTTCAGGAGAGGATAAGGGGTATATGCTTATATATTATTATCCGATAGCTTCCGAGGATGAAGAGACAGGTAAGGTTACAGAGGATAAAGGTTCAAACTGGACCTTTGACAGGAAAACATATATGGGATATCAGATTAAGGATTTAAGGTTTGAAAAGCTTGCAGACATAACTGATACGGAGGATGCCGATTACGGAAAATATCCGGGAAATATTATAAGGATGACTCTTACCATAAACAGTGAAAAATACGGAGATTATACAACCGTTAATTATATAGAATGTTATAATTTCAGGGATGCATCGTATTGGAACAGAATAAAGCAGGAATAAGATACCCAAGGGGTGATGGTTTTGGATAATGAATATAAGAAGATAAGAAGGAAAAGAATAAAAATAGCTATACTTATAGTGCTTATAGTGGTAGCGGTATTTGTTATTCTGTTTAATTATTTCAGAATAATGCATGGAGGAAGAACAGCATTTAAGGAGGCTAAGAATGTTAAGCTGGCGCTTAATATGCTTGATATAGAATACTATGCTAAGGGGAAATCCGTATATGAGCCGGGGAAAAGACATGGTTTATCAAAGGAAAGCTTAGAAAGGATTCGTGAAATCTTAGAAAATGATGGTGTAATAGAAATAACATCCTATGATAGCGAGCTTAAGCTTGTTACGGGATTTACATATCAGATTGATAATTATAAGGTGACGTATCAATATGAGGACGGAGAGGATAAATGGGATGTTGATTATCTCATCAATTTGTTTAATTATCAATGATGATGGAATTACTTTTAAGAAGGTTTAAATATGTTAATATTTCTTAATGTTTTATGTATTATAATAATATTTTTTATAGGTGCAGATATTTTCTCTCTTGCAGACGAGATTAGCTATTGTAAAATAAATAATATTGATGTTTTAAAAAGAAAATATTCGACATGCAGGGAATGCGGACACAGACTTTATATTAAGGATACATTTCCGGTCGTTTCAAGATTTATAAATAAAGGTAAATGCCGTTTTTGTGATGCGGAATTTGATAAAAAAAGCTTTTACACGGAGATATCCGGAGGCTTGGCTGCCGTTTTGGTTTTCTCGTTACTTTATTATACCAAAATTATGTCAATTTTTATGGCAGCATCGATTATGATAGTAATTATAATTGCAGCCATGCTTGTTATTTCATTTATATATGTTAGAAAAAAGAGTGAAAGACAGAAAAATCCGGATGATAAAAATGACATTTTAGAGAATAAGGAGGAGTAGACCTTGGTTCGTTACAAATATAAGGCTCAGGACGAAGAAGGTAAAATTGTTTCTGGTGTTCTACAGGCCAATGATGAGTTTGATCTTCATGATAAGCTGAAGCAGGACAATAAGTTGCTTATTGATTCCAAAGCCATTATTGAAAAAAAGAATATAAAAAGGATTAAATCTGATGCCATATCTGATTTTGCAAGAAATATAGGAGAGCTTACGGCGGCGGGTGTATCACTTGTAAAGGCACTTAAGATTATATCTGAGGATGAATCTATAAAGCCAAAGGAACAGGAGATATATGCATCGATACTTAAGCTTGTCCGTTCGGGTATATCACTTTCGGATGCTATGCTTGAACAGGGAGATGCGTTTCCTCCTCTTTTTATCAATATGGTAAAAAGTGCAGAGACAAGCGGTAACCTTGATAAAATAGCTATGCAGATGTCTTCGCATTATGATAAAGAATACAGACTCGGACAAAAGGTAAAAAGCTCTATGACATATCCTAAGATACTCGGAGTGCTTATAGTTATAGTTGTTGCTATAATCATGGGATATGTTATACCACAGTTTGACAGCCTTTTCTCACAGATGGAAAGTCTTCCGGCATCGACCACACTTTTACTTGGTATAAGTAATTATGTGAAAAATAAGTGGTATGTGCTGCTTATAGCTGCTGCCATACTTTATATAGCCTTTAAGATTATTTTCTCAATTCCTTCGGTTAAATACTATAAGGATAAGCTTGAGATACATCTTCCGGTTTTTGGAAAGCTTAGGAAGGTTATATATACTGCAAGATTTGCAAGAACATTATCAAGCCTTTACTCAGCAGGTATTTCAATTATAAACTGTCTTATGATATCGAGAAATACTATAGGCAATTTATACATAGAAAAGCAGTTTGACCAGGTTATTGCGGATGTAAAATCCGGTTCTAATTTAAGTGAGGCGATTGATAAGGTGGATGGATTTACCAAGAAGCTTTCTTCATCAATTATGGTAGGTGAGGAAACAGGTGCACTTGATTCCATGCTTGTATCAACGGCAAATCAGATGGAATATGATTCTGAGGTAGCGTTAAATAAATTGGTATCCTATCTGGAACCGACAATGATAGTTATTATGGCGGTAATAGTTGGATTTATAATTATTTCCGTAATTCAGCCTATATATGGCTCTTACGCACAGATATCTCAATCTTACCAATAAAAAAGGGGTGAATATAAATGAGTACAGTTATATATCTTGCCAATCAGCAGGTACAGATAGTTACGGGAAATTCAAACGGAAAGAAGATAACCATAAATCAGAGCTATATTTTGGATGCTCCGGAAGGCAGCATAATAAACGGTATAGTTATGGATGCGGATTCCTTTATAGGCTTTTTACGTGATACCTGGAGCTCGCTTGGACTTTCGCAAAAGGATGTTGTAGTTGTTGTAAACAGCTCAAAGTTTGTAGGTAAAAATATTGAAATGCCTGTTTTAAAGGATAGTAAAACTCTTGAGTTTATTGAAAGAGAATTTACTGATATCAATAAGGCGGACAGTTATTCGTACGGATATATTCCTCTTGCCACGGAAGGAAAGACAAAAAGAGTATATGCGGAAAATATTCCTACGGATTTTATAAAGGATTATATAGATATATTTACAGAGGCGGGCATCAAGGTAAAGGCAATTTATTCCGGAGAAAGCAGTATAATTAATTTTGTTGCTAAAACGGCAGGAAGAAAGTATGGAACATTTATTCTTGAAATTGCTGACAGAATGATGATTACAACACTCCTTTTTGTAAACGGAACCTTTTATTATTTCAACAGTACGAGATGCTTCCATGAACAGGAATCAGAGGAGTATGCACAGGATATGGCTCGTTCGGCCAGCCAGATAATCCAGTTCATGCAGGCACATCAGATAGAATATCCGCTTGAAACAATTATTCTTGCAGGAGTAAATCCTCTGAATATATATACATATAGTGAGGCTATACTTCAGCAGGGAATTCAGGTTCCGGTTCAAGTATTCTCTGATGAAAATTTACAGGCAAATGTTGATATTCAAAACTGTATTCATGCATCAAGCGGTTTAATTAATACAGGAAAATATCAGAACTTCCTTACTTTATTTCACTCAGCTAAGAAAAAAGGAAGTGAAGAGGGTAAAAGTAAGGCAGGAATGTTTATAATTGTCGGAGCTGTTGCCGTTATGGCTATTATACTTGCTGCGACACTTACCATGAAGGTTCTTAAAAACAGAGAGCTTCAGGATGCTAAGGAAGCCAATGAGGCGATGGAAATGCAGGTGCTTCAGTATGATTTGGTAACTGCAAGAAATTCTTTTATAAGCCGGCAGTATAATTCGATAGTCGGATTGGATGAAAATATAAATACTTATCCGGTCTGCAATACAAGTGTCAGAAATCTGATAGATAAATGTGCCGGAAATTATGCGGAAGTTAAATTTGAATCCTTTGATGCGGATTCGGGAGTGGTAACCTTCACAGCAACCTCCGGTACCGTTGATGAGATAAATCTTTTCATAGCGGAGTTAAACAAGCAGGATATATTTAATAGTGTTGATTATTCCGGTTATTCATTTCAAGAGCTGACCAATGACTGGGATATTCATGTAAATTGTACATTAGCTGAATCAGCAGGAAGATAGGAGGGTAATATAATGAAGTTTGATATGACGGAAAGAGACAAAAAATTACTTATATTCCTATCTGTGTTTGTAATAGTTGTATGTATAGGATATTGGGGTGTTTATCCCGTTTTAAAGGATATAGGTGAGATAAAGGAAAATATACAGGAAGAAAAGGACCTTCAGGAAATGAATGAAATGAAGGTGTCACAGCTTCCGATGATAGAAGTTGAAACAGACAGAATGGAAGAGGAGATAGAGACGGCAAAGGTAAATTATTACCAGATAATGACTGCCAATGAAATCGATAAGCATTTTACCAATCTTGCACTTGCATCGGGACTTTATGCATATGACCTTAGTATATCAATTTCCGAAGAACCGACAAGCCTTGAACCTTATCAGTATTCAAAAAAAGCACTCGGAACAGAGGATGAAGAATACTATGATGAGGATTATGATAAAGAAAGCTCAGAGGATTATTTGGATGAGTCTGAGGATGAAGATGATGCTCTTTTTGAAGATGAAGATAAGTTTGTGGCAACGGGTATATATACTGCCAGAATTTCAATGAAGACAGGCGGAGATGAAGAGGAGCTTATAAAATTCCTTGACGATCTTTGTAATACGGACAAAAAATTAAGAGTTGTAAGCTATGATTTTTCAGAGGAAAGAAGTATAGAATATAATGAAGCCTCAGAAACTGAAGAAGGAGTAGCAGATGAAAGCTACGAAGTGAAATCCTATATGATATTAAATATCAGCTTTGAAATATATATGTGCGAGGAATAGTCTATGGAAGTAAGAAATAATAAAAATATAAGAATAGGTGATGTACTTCAGGAGCTTGGATATGTAAATGACGATCAGGTTGGTCAGGCTATTGCATATCAAAAGGAAAATAAGGGTGTCAGACTTGGTGGTGCTCTTATTGCACTTGGTTTTATTACCGAAAAACAGATGCTTGAGGCGCTGGCAAAAAGACTTAATTATGATATGGTCAATGTATCGGATTTATCGGTAAGTATAGAAGCTGTTGAAATGATTCCGAGGATGCTTGCAGAAAAATACTGCATGATGGGTTATAAGGTAGTAGATAATGTATATTACATTATTGTAAATGATCCTCTTAATTTCTATGGAATAGAGGATATAAGACAGATAGTAGGTATGGAATTAAATATTGCTCTTTGTGAGCAGGCACCGCTTGAAAATTCCATTCAGTACTATTATTCAGAGGTTTCTGCGAGAGAGGCGGCTAAGAAGGCTGCTGCCAACAGCACACAGGTTAGTGAAACTGTGGAGATAAGTATAGAAGAGGGCGATGACGATACACCTATCATAAACCTTTTCAACAGTATACTTATAAGAGCATATAACTCCAATGCATCTGATATACATATCGAGCCTTTTGAAAATCAGACCAGTGTTCGTATGAGAATGGATGGTGTAATTGTTGACTTTATGACATTACAGAAAAATATTCACAATTCTCTTATAGCCAGAATAAAAATTCTCGGTGATTTGGATATAGCTGAACGAAGAGTTCCTCAAGACGGACATTTCAGAATAAATATTGAAGGAGTAAACCTTAATGTCAGAGTATCTGTTATACCTACTGTGTTCGGCGAAAAGGCGGTTTTGAGACTTCTTGCTTCTGCATCTACCATAGACCATATGGGAACCTTTGGTATGACGGACAAAAACTATGCAATAGTTAAAAAGATGCTTCAGTCTCCAAACGGTATAATTTATCTTACCGGACCTACAGGTTCAGGTAAGTCAACAACGCTTTATATGATATTGGAGGAGCTTTCAAAGAGAAGTGTTAATATATCTACCATCGAAGACCCGGTAGAAAAAAATGTCGCAAAGCTTAATCAGATGCAGGTAAACAATATTGCAGGTCTTACCTTTGAGGTTGGGCTTAGAGCCCTGCTTCGTCAGGATCCGGATATTATAATGGTTGGTGAGACCCGTGACTCCGAGACGGCATCCATATCGGTAAGAGCAGCTATAACCGGACACCTGGTTCTTTCCACATTACATACCAACGATGCCGCATCATCGGTTGTCAGACTTGTAGATATGGGGGTTGAACCTTATATGATTGCAAGCTCACTGGTTGGTATAGTAGCCCAAAGACTTGTAAGAAAGGTTTGTCCTTTCTGTTCAACCAGCGGACCTATGACACCTGATGAAGAAGCAATTGCCGGTGTACATATACCTGAGGTTAAGCATGCGGTAGGCTGCAGACAGTGTAATAACACAGGATATAAGGGAAGAATTTCAATACATGAGATTCTTGTTATAGATAAGAATGTTCGTTCAATGATAACTAAAGGAGCCTCTGTTGAAGAGATTAAGGAATATGCCATTAAAGAACAGGGTATGAGTACACTCAAGAAAAGTGCACTTGAACTTGTGGAGCAGGGCGTTACAACCATTGATGAGCTGATAAAAGTTTCATATTATGAGTAAATAGGAGATTAAATAAAATGTCAATTACGTTATGGGGTTTACTATTATTCTTTTTAAAACTATTTTTTATATAAATATGGAGGGCAAAAAAATATGATGATTGATGAGATGATACTCAAAGCCAGAAGTATGGGATGTTCGGATATTCATTTATCTGTTGGACTTCCTACTATGTTTCGTATAAACGGAAGATTGCAGGAGGTTGATGGTAACAATAATGCCGAAAAGCTTTCAATGATAGTTGAAATGCTTACTGATGAACAAAGAGCTGATTTAGAGGAAGGTCTTGATGCGGATTTCGCTATTTGTTCTTCTGATGGCAACCGACAGCGTGTAAATGTATTTAAGCAGGATGGAAAGCTCGCAGCTACCATAAGACTTCTTAATTCAACCATACCTTCGCTTGAAATGCTTGGACTTCCGCCGGTATTAAAAGAGCTTGCGGCAAAACCGAGAGGACTTATCCTTGTAACAGGTCCTACAGGTTCAGGTAAGTCAACAACGCTTGCTTCCATGATAGACAGTATCAATGAAACAAGGCCTGATCATATAATAACCATAGAAGATCCGGTTGAGTATAAGTATGATAAAAAGTTAGCACTTATACATCAAAGGGAGGTTGGAAGAGATGTTAAGGATTTTGCATCTGCCCTAAGAAGTGCACTTCGTGAGGATCCGGATATAATTCTTGTAGGAGAAATGCGTGATTATGAGACTATTTCCGCAGCACTTACTGCTGCAGAAACCGGACACCTCGTTATGTCTACACTTCATACTACAGGTGCACCACAAACCATCGATAGAATTATAGATGCCTGTCCTGCAAATATTCAAAATCAGATAAGAACTCAGCTTGCAGGTGTACTTAACGGAGTAATAACCCAGTGTCTTGTACCAAATTCAAAGGGTAACGGACGTATAGCTGCTACAGAGATTCTTATCGGAACAGATGCGGTTTGCAACCAGATAAGAGAAAATAAGTGTCATCAGCTCGGGACACTTATGCAGTCGGGTTCTGCATTTGGAATGCATACGCTCAATAACGAGCTTGCAAGATATGTGAGTATGGGAATGATTACAAGGGAAAATGCATACCGCTATTCCAATGACAGGGCAGAACTTGATCAATATCTATAAATTGACTTAGAATATCTGGGACAACTTACTTGTGTTTTATTGTTTGGAATGTCGATATATATTATGAAATGTGATTTATATTTCAGAAAGGAGGTACAGTATGAATAACTTAAAGGTTCGTGATAAGAAAAAGAACAGTGGTTTTACACTTGTTGAGTTGGTTGTCGTAATGGTTATTATTGCAGTTCTTGCAGCTATTATTGTACCTGCTTTTATGAGTTATATGGATAAGCAAAAGAGAGAACAGGTGATGGTAAATGCCAAGGATTGTCTGATGGCATCACAGAGTCTTTCCAATGAAAAATATATATACGGAAGACCATTATATAATTCACTTGATGCTTTAAATGAAGAGGTTGGAAAAACCGTTAAGATGAATCTTACGGGTGAGGATAAAACTGGAGAAGTATCATATGTAAGATATGGATCTAAGGGAAAAGATTTATATACAATTCATGAGTTTAGATATACTGAAAACGGTATAACTGCCATATGGAAGATGGAAGAGGCAAAGTGGGTATATGATGATGAGGTTGATGTTCTGAAGCTTTCCGGCATTGTAAGCGGTGGAGATGGTGCTTCATCCGGTATAATTAATAACGATATTGTAATTCCGACAGTAAGTGAAACACATGAGGAGACTGCGACCTCCGAAGAGCCTGCGACTTCCGAAGAGCCTGCAACCTCCGAGGAGCCTGCGACCTCCGAGGAGCCTGCGACCTCCGAAGAGCCTGCGACCTCCGAAGAGCCTGCAACCTCCGAAGAGACTGCGACTTCCGAAGAGCCGGTAACCTCCGAAGAGCCTACTACCTCCGAAGAGCCTCCGACATCGGAGGAACCGACTACTGAAAAGGCTTCAGATGAGGATAATAATAAGCCGGGTGGAGAATTGGTTGTTAAAAGTGATGATAATGAAATGCTGACCGGTAAGATGATAGAGTCTGATGATTATTGGCCATCATCTGAGGTTTTGGATGAGACACAGACAAATTTATTTCTTAAAAAAGGTGATGTTTTTGTATATGACGGAAAGGTCTATATAGCTGTTGATGATCGTGAGATATATTGGGGCTCTGCAAAAAATGGAGCTTATGATATAGGAACCGGTTGGGGTTGTGCTTATTTACTTGATATTAATAATGTAAAAAGTATAACTGATTTTGAATACTGGTACGGAAGTCTTGTTATAAAAGACGGTGTTCCGGGAATGATTTATTATGATGATGTTAATAAAATATTTTATGTTACATCAAGAACGGGTGGATGGTATTATCTTCCGACAAAGGACAGCCATGAGGGATGGCTTATTTTAAGCGAAATAATTGATGAATAAAAGCCTGCTCTGACAATATTGAATTAAAGCTGTTTTAATAAAATAACGACATAATAAGAAAATTTCAATAAAAATATAATATGACAGAATTTTATGCCGATAAATATAATAGAAAACTTGAAGTGAGTTTAATTTTTTGATATAATACAAATATCAAAAAGAACGAATAAAATAATATGAGGAGGATGTACTATGAAAAAAATGAGAAAGGATAATAAGGGTTTCACTCTTGTTGAATTAATTGTTGTTATTGTTATTCTTGCGATTTTAGCAGCTATTCTTGTACCTGCATTACTTGGTTACATTGATAAGGCTAAACAGCAACAGGCAGTACTTAATGCAAAGAGTGCTCTTACAGCAGCTCAGGCTGAGATGTCAACACTTTATGCTAAGGGTGAGAAGGCAAGCAAGGTTACAGATACATCATATGCAAATGATATTCTTAAAACTGCTGATGTTACAAAGTGTACTAAGCTTGTAATCGGATGTGACGCTGATGATTCATCCACAACTGATCACAAGGCATATACCGTAACCTATGTTGAGTATCAGGAAACAGGCATGGCTAAACCTATTATATATGATGGAAAGTCTTGGGATACATCTAATACTAAGCCTGATACGGTAGTTAAAACTTATACAATACCAATAGAATAATAAAGCATAAAAAAGTGTGTCCGTGTGACACACTTTTTTTATGCTTTGAATATTGAAATCATTCTTTTGTTCATTATATGATAAACTCTCTTATTTTCCCATGGTAAATCTATAATATAAGCTTTGTCATTACTGTCAAGACTGTCTAAAAAATAATTAAACTCATCGGGCTTTTCATTCTTTAATATTCCGAAATCACAGGCAATATATTTTTTTGTTGAATTATTTTTGTTATTTGAATTACCGGCTTCCTCTTCAAAAGCTGCAACCTGTCTGAATGTAGTTTTACCATAAGGCCCCTGTTCCTTAATAAAGGTCTTTTTTATCTTAGGTTCATTTATAATAATTATATTATTGGATTCAGTATAATCAATTTTATCATCAGGATATATAAGAGTTTTATTGTCAAGATAGTATTGCCATACATATCTTTGAACACGTTCAAAGGATATAGGATAATCAAGCTGCTTATGTATATATGAAATTGGGAAGCTCTTATCTGCAAGTCTTTTTATGGCTGCACCACAGGCATTTTCAAAGACCATATCATGAAGAGCCTGATTAAAATAGTTTGAATTACTCATATTTATTATCCTTATTTTTATAAAATCATTTATATATTATTAAAGTATATTTCTAAATAATTTTAAAACATTTTCAGACAAAATCCACCCTTGAAGATTTTACCTAAGAATGATATAATACCTAAGATTGTATTAAGACAAAACCGAGACTTCTGAAAATGGTATTTTAAGAGCTGATTTAAAGTGACATTTTCAGTTGTTTCGGAGTCTTAATTCAAAATAAATTTCAAGGAGAAAAGTACAAATGTTTAAGAAGTTTGAAATGGAACTTGCAGGCAGAACACTCCGTGTAGATGTAGGACGTGTTGCTAAGCAGGCTAATGGTGCTGCACTTATGCATTATGGTGATACTGTTGTTTTATCAACTGCAACAGCATCAGAGAAGCCAAGAGAAGGAATTGATTTTTTTCCGCTTTCAGTTGAGTATGAGGAGAAGCTTTATGCAGTAGGAAAAATCCCGGGAGGATTCAATAAAAGAGAGGGTAAGGCAAGTGAAAACGCAATCCTTACTTCAAGAGTAATTGACCGTCCTATGAGACCTCTTTTCCCTAAGGATTACAGAAATGACGTTACTCTTAACAATATGGTTATGTCAGTTGACCCTGAGTGTTCACCGGAGCTTACAGCTATGCTTGGTTCAGCTATCGCTGTAGCTATATCGGATATTCCGTTTGACGGACCTTGTGCAACTACTCAGGTTGGTATGATAGACGGTGAGTTTGTATTTAACCCAAATGCTACCCAGAATCTTATATCAGACCTTAAGCTTACCGTTGCTTCAACAAGAGATAAGGTTATCATGATTGAAGCAGGTGCAAATGAGATACCTGAGGCAAAGATGATTGAGGCAATTTACGCTGCTCATGAGTTAAATCAGAAGGTTATAGCCTTTATCGACCAGATAGTTGCTGAGTGCGGTAAGGCAAAGCATGAATATACAAGCTGCGCCGTACCTGAAGAATTATTTGCAGCCATGAAGGAGATTGTTACTCCGGAAGAGATGGAGGCTGCTGTATTTACTGACGAAAAGCAGGTTAGAGAAGAAAATATCAGGCAGATTAAGGACAAACTTACTGAGGCTTTTGCTGAAAATGAGGAATGGCTTGCAGTTTTGGATGAGGCTGTTTACCAGTATCAGAAGAAGACGGTTCGTAAGATGATACTTAAGGATAAAAAGAGACCGGACGGCAGAGAGATAACCCAGATTAGACCGCTTGCTGCTGAGGTAGATATAATTCCGAGAGTTCATGGTTCAGCCATGTTTACAAGAGGACAGACTCAGATTTGTAACGTTGTAACTCTTGCTCCTTTATCAGAAGCACAGAAGTTAGACGGACTTGATGAAAATGTTGTTTCCAAGAGATATATGCATCACTATAATTTCCCTTCATATTCTGTTGGAGAGACTAAGCCTTCAAGAGGACCGGGACGTCGTGAAATCGGACATGGTGCACTTGCAGAAAGAGCACTTGTCCCTGTTCTTCCAAGTGAAGAGGAATTCCCATATGCTATCCGTTCCGTATCAGAGACCTTTGAGTCAAACGGTTCAACCTCTATGGGTTCAACCTGCGCATCCTGTATGTCACTTATGGCAGCCGGTGTACCGATTAAGAAGATGGTAGCAGGTATTTCCTGTGGTCTTGTAACCGGTGAAACCGATGATGATTATATTCTTTTAACTGATATTCAGGGACTTGAGGATTTCTTCGGAGATATGGACTTTAAGGTTACAGGTACTACCGAGGGTATCACAGCTATTCAGATGGATATCAAGATTCATGGTCTTACAAGACCTATAGTTGAGGGCGCTATCGCAAGATGTCGTGAAGCAAGATTATTTATCATGGATACTTGTATGAAGCCTGCTATTTCTGCACCTCGTGAGACTGTTAGCGCACTTGCTCCAAAGATTGTTCAGCTTACTGTTGATCCTGAGAAGATTGGTGAGATTATCGGTCAGCGTGGAAAGACCATCAATGCTATTATTGATGAAACAGGTGTTAAGATTGATATTGATGATGACGGAAGAGTATCTGTATGCGGCGTTGAGCAGGCAGGAATCGATAAGGCCGTTAAGATTATTCGCTCAATCGTTGATCCGATTGAGGTTGGTAAGACCTATGAGGGCAAGGTTGTCAGAATTATGAACTTCGGTGCATTTGTTGAGCTCTCACCTAATAAGGATGGTCTTATTCATATATCAAAGCTTTCAGACCAAAGAGTTGCAAAGGTTGAGGATGTAGTTAATATCGGTGATGAGGTAAGAGTTAAGGTTCTTGACATCGACAGAATGGGCAAAATAAGTCTTAGTCTTAAGGATGCTGAATAATTTTTCCGTGCGCTTTAAGAACTATAAATAATTATTTGTTTAATATGTTTTTTGTGTTTATGACGGCTTTAGAGTTTGTGATAAGGCCGTCATAAATTAAATATAGTATTCGATAAATTATAAAATGTATAAGGGAGGAAGTTTAATGAGATTTGGATATTTTGACGAAGCGAACAAGGAATATGTTATAGACAGACCTGACACTCCGGCACCTTGGGCCAATTATCTTGGCTCACCGGAATACGGTGCTATAATATCCAACAATGCGGGTGGTTACAGCTTTGTAAAATCCGGTGCAAACGGCAGAATTATAAGGTATGTTTTTAATAATTTTGACCAACCGGGAAGATACATTTATATAAGGGATAATAAGAGTAAGGATTTTTGGTCGGCATCCTGGCAGCCGGTTGGCAAGCCGCTTGATGTTTATAAGAGTGAGTGCCATCATGGAACAGGCTACACCAACATAAAGGCTTCCTATACAGGAATTAATTCGGAAGCACTTTATTATGTACCGCTTGACAAGACTCATGAGGTATGGAAGGTTAAGATAACTAACAATTCAAATGAGGAGAGAAACCTTTCGGTGTTTGGATATTGTGAATTTACCAATGACAATAATTACGAACAGGATCAGGTAAACCTTCAGTATACATTATTTATTACCAAGACTTATTTTTCAAATAACAGAATTAAACAGGTTATCAATGAAAATGTTAAGAAAAATGCCGTTAATGACAGTAAGGTTGTCAACAGAGTTTTTGGACTTGTGGGAGCAGAGGTAGAAAGTTACTGCGGTGATAAGGAGGAGTTTTTAGGAAGATACCATTCTTATGCTAATCCGGTTGCTGTTTGTAACGGTGATTGCGGTAATAAGCTTAATTATAATCTTAATGCCTGCGGAGCCCTTGAGACAAAGCTTACATTAAAGCCGGGTGAGACAAAGGAATTTGCATTCATACTCGGTATGAAGAGTGATGATGAGGCTGATGAGATTATGGCTTCATACAGTAATGTCGCCCAAAAGTCCGTTGATGAGATTGCCGAATTAAAGGATTACTGGCACAGCAAGCTTAATCATCTTCAGGTTAAGACTCCAAGCGAAGCCTTTAATGCTATGATTAATACCTGGAATGCATATCAGTGCTTTATGACCTTTATATGGTCAAGAGCAGCATCATTTTCTTACTGTGGACTAAGAAACGGATATGGCTACAGAGATACCGTTCAGGATATTCAAGGTGTAATTCATCTTGCTCCTGAAATGGCTCTTGAAAAGATAAGATTTATGCTTTCCGCTCAGGTTGATAACGGTGGCGGACTTCCGCTTGTTAAGTTTGATCACAATGCAGGACACGAGGATACACCTGATGATGAATCATATGTAAGAGCTACAGGTCATCCTGCTTACAGAGCCGATGATGCAT
This sequence comes from uncultured Lachnospiraceae bacterium, assembly GCA_902788555.1. Taxonomy (GTDB): domain Bacteria; phylum Bacillota; class Clostridia; order Lachnospirales; family Lachnospiraceae; genus Coprococcus_C. The sequence continues at coordinate 19,730 of CADAKQ010000019.1, read as the reverse complement.
TGTGGTTATTCCCGACTATATACAAGTATATTGCAGAAACAGGAAATATTGACTTTATAGATGAGGTTATTGTATTTGCCAACGGTGGAGAGGGAACGGTTTATGAGCATCTTAAGAGAGCTATAGATTTCTCTATGAACAGACTTGGCAATCACAATATGCCGGCAGGTCTTCATGCAGACTGGAATGACTGCTTAAGACTCGGTAAAAAGGGCGAATCAACCTTTGTCGCTATGCAGCTTTATTACGCTATGACAGTGCTTAAGGGCTTTGCCGAGATTAAGAAGGATACGGATTATATCAAGTATCTTGATGATATACAGACTGCACTTGGTACAATTCTTCAGGATAAGTGCTGGGATGAGGACAGATATGTTCGTGGCTTTACAGAAGACGGACAGGTTATCGGATCAAGAAATGACAAGGAAGCTTCTATGTGGCTAAATCCTCAGTCATGGGGCGTTATAAGCGGACTTGCTTCAAAGGAGCAGGCAGAAAAGTCACTTGAATCAGTACATAGTAAATTAAATACACCTTATGGTGTAAAGCTTATGGATCCCCCATATGTAGATCATGCCTTTGAAGGAGCTCTTATGCTTTTATTTAATCCGGGTACTAAGGAAAACAGTGGTATATTTTCACAGACTCAGGGTTGGATAATTCTTGCTGAATCGCTTATGGGACATGGTAACAGAGCATTTGAGTATTTCACGGAAAGCTCACCTGCTGCCATGAATGATAAGGCGGAGATTAGAAAGCTTGAGCCATACTGTCACGGACAATTTACAGAAAGTAATGACAGCCCGTTTGCGGGACGTTCACATGTACACTGGCTCACCGGTACGGCATCAACCGTTATGGTTGGTTGTGTAGAGGGTATACTTGGTTTAAGACCTGACTTCTACGGAATAAAGCTTGCACCGTCTATTCCTTCGGATTGGAAGAACTTTGAGATGGACAAGGATTACAGAGGTAAAAAGCTTCATATCACTGTAAACAACCCTAACGGATGCGAGAGTGGTTACAAGGAAGTATTATTAAACGGAAAGAGTATGGAATCAAATTATATTCCGTTTGAAGCTCTTTTGGATAATAACGAAATTATAATCAATATGTAATTTTTATACAAAACATGTCACCGGATTTAGTTTCCGGTGGCATATTTTTTGTATAAAATGACATTTTATGCAATTTTGCAGAAAAAAACTGGATATTTTGTTAAATATGCTGTATAATACATTTATAAATTTGAAACATTAGGGGTGTTCAAGTTAAGAAAAAGACTTTAGTAAAGATTTATGGGAAATCCTTACTAAAGCCTTTTTTCAATTATTTAAAATGAATAAAAAAATAAAAAGCCTCCATAATAAGCTTATATATTTATTTTGGAGGCTTTTTTATGTATCAGGATAAGACTAACGATATTGAAAAATCAAACGGAAATAACATAAATGAGAAACGGTCACAGCTTATAGAGGATTATGGACAGATAACACTTGCAAACAATAAATACAGGCAAAAGATACATCTTTTAAATATAATTGGCGAGATTGAAGGGCATGAGAACCTTGGGATTAATACAAAGACAAGTAAGTATGAGCATATCCTTCCTCAACTTGCAGCAGTTGAGGACAACGAAAATATAGATGGTCTTATGGTGCTTTTAAATACTGTTGGTGGCGATGTGGAGGCCGGTCTTGCAATAGCGGAGATGATTGCATCCTTAAGCAAGCCAAAGGTTTGCCTGGTGCTGGGAGGTGGACATTCTATAGGTGTACCTCTTGCAGTTTCGGGTGATGTGACTTATATAGTTCCTACGGCAACAATGGTTGTTCATCCGATTAGATTTAACGATACAGTACTTGGAGTTAAACAGAATTTTGAATATATTGAGCGTATGCAGGACAGAATTATAGATTTTACATCCAACCACAGCTCGATAAGTGAGGAGGACTTCAAAGCACTAATGTTTAACACAACTGAGCTTACAAAGGACATAGGAACCATGTTGGTTGGAGCAGATGCCGTTGAAAAAGGTATTATTGACCGTGTAGGTGGAATAAATAGTGCGCTTAATTGCTTATATGACTTGATAAATGAAAAGAAAAATAGTAAAATGAATCAGTATGAGAACTATTAAACTGCCATTATCTAAATGGCGGTACATATAGATAAGGAGTGTAATAATATGACCAATACGGGAAGAAACGGAAGCAGTAACATAAACCGCAGAAAAACCGTAAATAATAGTAATAGAAACAGAACAAATAATAGTAGAAATAACAGTAACAGAGGTAATTCGGGAAACAGAAATAATAAAAAAGAATATGATCCAAGGAAAAACGAAATATATCTTTTTATATATCTTGCAGTAACGGTTTTTCTGTTGCTTAGTAATTTTGGATGGTGCGGACCGATTGGAAGGTTCTTTTCCAATATAATGTTTGGGTTATTTGGAACAATATCGTACATATTACCGATTTACATATTTTTTACCGCAGCATTTCTCTTATCAAACGGTGCTCAAAGGAAGCTGGTTAAAAGAGTCGTATGTGTTTCTGTCTTTTTGGTTGCAATCGCATTTATATGTCAGATGTTAAATGAGCTTGATACTGCTTCAATTAAAACCTTATATCAGGCGGGTGCCAATGATAAAAAGGGAGGCGGAGCAGTACTTGGAGGTATTCTCATCCTTTTATATAAGCTTATCGGGCTGACCGGTTCAATTATTGTAACAGCACTGCTTATAATTATTGGTATAATTGTTGTTTTGGATGTCTCGATAATTGATATGCTTAAATATAAGCCGAATATTGATGATGACGATTTTGATGAAGAGTTTGATTTTGAAGAGCTTTCGGATATAAGAAATAATAACCTTAACAAAAATCAAAATATGCTAAACAAAATTAAGGTTCTTGAATCAGATGAAGACGATAAAGTTAAGAAAAAGAAGAAAAATCGAATCGTAAAAAATGAGGAAATACATGAGCTTAAGGCTAAAGACAGATTGGAATTGGATGATAATGAATTTGCCCAATTAAAGAAACAGGATAGTTATGCGGCTTCAAACAAAGCAAAGGATTTCTTTGATATTCCACTTGCAAATGAGACTGATGCATTCGATGAGCAAAATCAGGAGGAAGCTGTTACAGAGCTTAAGCCTGTAAAGCGTAGAAGAAAGAAAACAAAGGAATCTGAACGTGAAATGCTTTCTGAAAGAGATGCTATAGCAGATGAGCTTTTGGATGTATCAGCAAAACCTGATGCAAATAAAGATAAAGTCTCTTATCAGGCACAAAATAATGAAAATAAACATGTATCGGATATTAAGTCAGATGGTTTAGATAAATCAGTGGATATAGAAATTCCAAATGGTGATCTTGTTATAGGTGGTGCCGAGTATCAATTTCCTTCACTTGACCTTCTTAAGGAAGGAAAGGGCGGCGGAAAGAATAATGAAGCTTCCATTAGAGAGACGGCTCAAAAGCTTAAAAGTACTCTTGAGAATTTTGGTGTAAATGTAACTGTAACGGATTATAGCTGTGGACCTTCTGTTACAAGATATGAGCTTCAGCCTGAACAGGGTGTCAAGGTAAGTAAGATAGTAAATCTTGCAGACGATATAAAGCTTAATCTTGCGGCTGCTGATATAAGAATCGAAGCTCCGATACCGGGTAAGGCTGCCATAGGTATTGAGGTTCCCAATAAGGAAAGCACTTCAGTTACATTCAGGGAATTGCTTGAGTCCGATGCATTTAAGAAAATGAAATCCAAGCTTGCGTTTGCGGTTGGTAAGGATATAAGCGGTCAGGTAATTGTGGCCGATATAGCCAAAATGCCTCATCTTCTTGTTGCGGGAGCAACGGGTTCAGGTAAATCGGTGCTTATTAATTCACTTATAATGAGTATTTTATACAAGGCAAAGCCTGATGAGGTAAAGCTTATAATGGTAGATCCTAAGCAGGTAGAGCTTGGTGTTTATAATGGTATTCCTCATCTCCTTATACCGGTCGTAACGGATCCGAAGAAGGCAGCCGGAGCTCTTAACTGGGCAGTAATGGAGATGACCAATAGATATCAGCTTTTTGCCCAATATAATGTACGTAATCTTGAAGGCTATAACGAAAAGGTTAAAAATGTAACGGGAACAGAGGAAGGTGTAGAGGAATTAAAGAAGCTTCCTCAGATAGTTGTTATAGTTGACGAGCTTGCCGACCTTATGATGGTTGCACACGGCGAGGTTGAGGATGCAATCGTTCGTCTTACTCAGCTTGCAAGAGCAGCGGGTATACATCTTGTGATTGCTACACAGAGACCTTCTGTAGATGTTATTACCGGACTTATTAAGGCAAATGTTCCTTCACGTATAGCCATGACGGTTTCTTCGGGAACAGATTCAAGAACAATTATAGATATGAACGGTGCCGAGAAGCTTCTCGGAAAGGGTGATATGCTTTATTATCCTACCGGTTATCCAAAGCCTGTCAGAGTACAGGGTGCATATCTTTCCGATGAAGAAATAGCCAATGTAACGGGATATTTAAAGGAACAAAGCGGAGAGGTTGTTTATGATGATAAGGTTTCCGCTGAGATAGACAGCAGCAAGGCAGGCGGTGGTTCTGTAGGTTCTTCAGCATCAAATGATGTAGATGAATATTTTGTTGATGCCGGAAGATTTATAATAGGTAAAGAAAAAGCTTCCATAGGTATGCTTCAGAGAGTTTATAAGATAGGCTTTAACAGAGCCGCAAGAATTATGGATCAGCTTGAAGAGGCAGGTGTTGTAGGACCTGAGGAAGGCACAAAGCCGAGAAAGGTTCTTATGGTTATGGAAGAGTTTGAAAATTATGTAGAGAATAATCTGTAATAAAACAGATGAAAATGATTAATAAAAAAATAATATAAAAAGGGAAAATTAGGAGAGAAATATGACTGATATTGAAATCGCTCAGGCTGCAAAGCTTGAAAATATCAAGGATGTTGCAGCAAGGCTTGATATAGCCGAGGACGACCTTGAAATGTATGGTAAGTATAAGGCAAAGCTTTCGGATGAATATCTTGATAAAATAAAGGATAACAAGGACGGCAGGCTTATACTTGTAACCGCTATTAATCCTACTCCTGCAGGAGAAGGAAAGACAACCGTAACCGTTGGTCTCGGTCAGGCTATGGCAAAGCTTGGCAAAAAATCAATTATAGCTTTAAGAGAGCCTTCCCTCGGTCCGTGTTTTGGTATAAAAGGCGGTGCGGCAGGAGGAGGATATTCGCAGGTTGTACCTATGGAGGAGCTTAATCTTCATTTTACCGGGGATTTTCATGCTATAACCTCTGCCAATAATCTTCTTTGTGCCATGCTTGATAACCATATGCAGCAGGGCAATGCTCTGCGTATAGATCCAAAGAGGGTTATTATAAAAAGATGTCTTGATATGAATGACAGAGCCTTAAGAAATATCGTAATCGGCATGGGTGCTAAAATGGACGGAGTTGTAAGACAGGATGGATTTATCATAACCGTAGCTTCAGAGGTAATGGCAATTCTTTGTTTAGCTTCGGATATAAATGATTTACATGACAGACTTGCAAGAATAATTGTAGCATATAACTATGATAACGAGCCTGTAACTGCCGATGATTTAAAGGCTGTGGGGGCTATGACCGCACTTCTTAAGGATGCTATAAAGCCGAATCTCATACAGACACTTGAACATACACCTGCACTTGTGCATGGCGGTCCTTTCGCAAATATTGCACATGGCTGCAATTCCGTAAGGGCAACAAGGGCTGCACTTAAGATGGCTGATTATGTAATAACCGAGGCAGGCTTCGGTGCAGATCTCGGAGCTGAAAAATTCTTTGATATAAAGTGTCGTATGACAGGACTTAAGCCGGATGCTGTTGTGCTTGTAGCAACCGTAAGAGCATTAAAGTATAACGGTGGAGTACCAAAGGATGAGCTAAATAAGGAAAATCTCGAGGCGCTTAAAAAGGGTATTGTAAACCTTGAAAAGCATATAGAAAACCTTCAGAATTACGGAGTTCCTGTGGTTGTAACACTTAACAGATTTGTCTCCGACACAGAAGCCGAGCTTACCTTTGTTGAGAGCTTCTGTAAGGAAAGAGATTGTGACTTCGCTCTTGCCAATGTTTGGGAAAGGGGCGGAGAAGGCGGCCTTTCGCTTGCTCAGGCAGTTGTAGATACAATTGATAACAAAAAGAGCGATTTCAAGCTCCTTTATGAGGATGATTTATCCATAAAGGAAAAGATAGAAACAGTGGCTAAAAAAATATATGGTGCGAGGTCTGTAACATACAGCAATGAGGCAGATAAGGCAATTGCTAAAATTGAGGCAATGGGCTTTTCAAATATGCCGGTATGTATGGCGAAAAATCAATATTCACTTTCCGATGATGCAACCAAGCTTGGCAGACCTACAGATTTCGATATAAACATAAGAGAGGTATATGTAAGTGCAGGTGCAGGCTTCGTAGTGGCTATAACAGGCACCATAATGACCATGCCGGGGCTCCCTAAGGTCCCTGCAGCCGAGCGCATATATGTTGACGAGGATGGAGTAATTAATGGGCTGTTTTAAAGTTGGTTATAGTATTAGTGATAATAAAGGATTGATTAAAGTATATGCTGATTCGGAATGTTAAACAATCTATAAGCAGGTACTTTGAGAACGCCGGTACTTAACGAGGTTTACCGAGTTTAGTACCGCTGCGTTCGAGAGTAGCGAGAGCGTGCCTGCGATAGATTGATTTAACATTCCGAATCAGCAAGAGATAAACAAGGAGGAAAACATGGCACAGATAATAGACGGAAAGCTTATTTCCAAGCAGATTAAGGACGAATTAAAGGAAAAGGTTGCCGAGCTTAAGGCAAAAGGTACCGAGATTTGCCTTGCGGTTATTCAGGTTGGTAATGATCCTGCATCAACTGTTTATGTAGGCAATAAAAAGAAAGCCTGCGAGTACATAGGTATAAAATCACTTGCTTATGAGCTCCCGGAGGAAACAACAGAGGATGAGCTTTTGCAGATAATTGATAAGCTTAATAAGGATGACAGTGTAAACGGTATTCTTGTACAGCTTCCTGTTCCAAAGCATATAAATGATGAAAGAATTATAAATGCCATATCACCGGCTAAGGATGTGGATGGTTTTTCACCGGCGAGTGTGGGCGCTTTAAGCATCGGACAAAAGGGCTTCTTATCCTGTACTCCTGCCGGAATAATAGAGCTTCTTAAGCGTTCAAATATTGATATAGAGGGTAAGGAATGTGTTGTTGTGGGAAGGAGTAATATAGTCGGTAAGCCTATGGCTATGCTTTTACTCAGAGAAAACGCAACCGTAACAGTATGTCATTCAAGAACAAAGAACCTAAAGGAAGTATGTAAGAGGGCTGATATCCTTGTGGCTGCTGTAGGCAAGCCTAAGATGATAGATGCTTCTTATGTAAAAGACGGTGCAGTGGTTATAGATGTGGGAATTCACAGAAACGAAAACGGTAAGCTTTGCGGTGATGTGGATTTTGATTCGGTGGAACCGGTATGCAGCGCGATTACGCCTGTTCCGGGCGGTGTAGGTCCGATGACTATAGCTATGCTTATGAATAATTGTGTGGAAGCAGGATTAAATTAATAAAATGAATATACTTATGGTGTCACTTGGCTGTGACAAAAATCTCTGCGACAGCGAGACCATGATGGGTATTTTAAGTGCAAAAGGATATAACCTCACCAATGATGAAAATGAGGCGGATGCGGTTATAATAAATACCTGTTCCTTTATAAAGGATGCCATGGAGGAAAGTATAAATACTATTCTTGAGATGGCGAGACTTAAAGAGGGAAGGCTTAAATATATCATTGTGGCGGGGTGTCTGGCAGAAAGATATAAAAATGAAATATTTGATGAAATTCCGGAGATAGATGCCTGTCTTGGAACAACAAGCTTTGATAAAATAGTTGAGGTTATAAACAAGCTTGAAGAAGATAACGGTAAGGTGGTTGCTTACGACAGTATCGACAGGCTTACGACTTCTGATTATCACAAGGCTATAACCTCCGGTACATTTATGGGTTATCTTAAAATTGCCGAAGGCTGTGATAAGCGTTGTACCTATTGTGCAATTCCTCTTATGCGTGGAAGATACAGAAGTGTGCCGATGGAAAAGCTTCTTGACGAGGCTTCTTATATGGCAGAAAACGGTATTAAGGAGCTGGTTCTTGTAGCTCAGGAGACCACCTGCTACGGTAAGGATATCTACGGTAAGAAATGCCTTCATGAGCTTATACAAAGGCTTGCAGGTATAGAAGGAATTGAGTGGATTAGGGTAATGTACTGTTATCCCGAGGAAATATATGACGAGCTCATTGATACCTTTAAAAATGAACCTAAGCTTCTTCATTACATAGATATGCCGATTCAGCATTCCGAGGATAATATACTTAGAAGAATGGGCAGAAGAACCGACAGAAAATCCATAATAGAGGTTATAAATAAGCTGAGAGCCAAGGTTCCTGATATTGCAATAAGAACCTCGCTTATAGCAGGTTTTCCGGGGGAAACCGAGGAAGAACATCAAAGTCTGATGGAATTATTGGATGAGGTGGAGCTTGACAGAGTAGGCGTATTTACCTATTCAAGAGAGGAAGGTACCGCGGCAGCCGAATTCGACAATCAGATAGATGAAGAAACTGCCGAAAGGTGGCGTGATGAAATTATGGAGCTCTGTCAGGAGATTTCTCTTGATAAAAATGAAACGATGATTGGTAAGACCGTTAAGGTTATTATCGAGGGATATTCACCTGAGGAAGACGTATATGTTGGAAGAACCTACAAGGATGCACCGGGTGTCGACGGACTGGTCTTTGTAGAATGTGATTACGAGCTTATTTCAGGTTCGATAGTAGATGTGGTTATAAATGAGGCCGGCCCTTATGATTTGATTGGATGTATTATTAATTAATGCTATTATAATAAACAGGTTGTGTATGGATTTATGTATATATAAGCAGGTACTTTGAACACGCCGGTACTTAGTGGATTAATCCTTGAAAACATATAACGAACGAAAGTGAGTTGATATGTTTTCAAGGATTAAGACACTTAGCACCGTTGCGTGTGAGAGTAGCGAGAGCGTGCCTGCGATATATACATAAATCCATACACAACCGTAATTAGGAAAGGAAAACTAATATGAATTTACCAAATAAGCTTACAATTTTAAGAGTTATACTTATACCGTTTTTTCTTGTTGCACTTATGGTGCCGGATATTCCGTGCGGTAAATGGATTGCACTTGCCATCTTTTGTATAGCTGCCATAACCGATACTTTGGACGGTCAGATAGCAAGAAAATATAATCTTATTACCAATTTCGGAAAGTTTATGGATCCTCTTGCGGACAAGCTTCTTGTTTGCTCCGCTATGATTGCACTTATAGAGCTTGACCGGATTCCTGCATGGGTTGTAATAATTATAATCGCAAGAGAATTTATAATAAGCGGATTCAGACTTATAGCTGCCGATAAGGGTATAGTCATAGCTGCCGGATGGTGGGGTAAGATAAAGACGGTTGTCCAGATGTTTATGATTATAATTCTTATATGTGATTTTGGCGGAGATACTGTATGGGTTATCGAGCAGGTATTTATATATGCAGCACTTGCACTTACAATTATTTCCCTTATTGATTATCTTGCAAAAAATAAGGATGTCTTAAAGGATTAAATTGCCGAAAAAGTGATATTTATAATATTTTGGTATAATGGAAAATAGTAAAAATGGAAGAAGAATTAGTTAAATATCTTATAGATAATAAGCTTACAATAACAACTGCAGAATCCTGTACCGGTGGTATGATTTCATCGACTATAGTAAATGTTCCCGGAGCCTCCTGGGTTTTAAATGAAGCTTATGTTACTTATGCTAACGAAGCAAAGGAAAAGCTGGTGGGAGTTAAGCACAGTACCCTTGAGGAGTTTGGTGCCGTATCCAAGGAAACAGCTTATGAGATGGCAGAGGGTGCGGGAAGGACAGCAAATGCCGATTTAGCCATAGCGGTTACGGGGATTGCGGGACCGGACGGAGGAACTCCCGATAAGCCTGTGGGAACCGTTTATGCAGGCTATTATATAAAGGGTAATATAGTGGTTGAGCGTTATAACTTTGACGGTGACAGATATGAGGTTCGTAAGGCCACGACCGATACAGCGATTAATAGACTGTATGAATTGCTGTTGGACTTAGAAACCATATAATAATCGGTTATTTTATTAAAAGAATAACCGGGGGTATGTATAATATTGGAGAAGAGTATGAAGTTAAATGAGTTATTGAAATTTGATGATATTGTTATTCAGTGTCATGATAATCCTGATGCGGATGCTTTGGCATCGGGATATGCCCTTTTTTGGTATTTAAATAAGATGGGGAAGAAATCCAGATTTATATATCGTGGCAAAAATAAAATAAAAAAAAGTAATCTTATGATTATGATGGAAGAGCTTGAGATACCTGTCAGTTACGAACCGGATTTTGATTATGTACCTGAGCTCCTTGTTACTGTAGATTGTCAGTACGGACAAAAAAATGTCACCTACACTGAGGCTAAAAATGTTGCAGTAATTGATCATCATCAGCTTACAGTTGATGCACCTTGTCTTTCCGAGATAAGAAGTAATATCGGAAGCTGTGCAACAATTATATGGGATATGATTCGCGATGAGGGCTTAAGTGTTGATGATAATAAGCTTCTGTCGACAGCTCTTTATTATGGACTATATACAGATACAAACAGATTATCTGAGATATCACACCCACTTGACAGAGATATGCAGGATATGCTTATCATAAATAAGAGCCTTGTTACCAGGATGAGTAATTCCAATATATCCCTTGAGGAATTAAAGATTACAGGAAAAGCGATTTTGGGATTTGAATACTTTAGCAATAATAAAGTTCTTGTCATACAGGCAGAACAATGTGACCCCAATATTCTTGGCGTTATAAGTGATTTTTCAATGGAAACAGCAGAGGTGGATATATGTCTTGCGTATTATGTAAGTCCTGCCGAGATAAAATTTTCAGTTAGAAGCTGCATAAAAGAAGTACATGCAAATGAACTTGCTGATTATCTCGCACAAGGAATCGGCGGTGGTGGAGGACATTTATATAAGGCCGGAGGAAGTATCCGTCCGGAGAAGCTTGAGGTCTCTGATGAAAATGATGTACAAACAGTTATAAGGCAGGTATTTAAAGAAAGGATTATTTCATATTTTGAAAAATATGAAATAATATATGCCAAAGATACAGTTCTTGATATGGAAGGTATGATAAAATATGAAAAGCGGTCTCAGGAGCTTGGATATCTCAAGATATCGGATGTATTTCCGTTAAACACGATAGTTGAGATACGTACACTTGAGGGCGATGTAAATATTAGAGTCGAAGATGACAAATATCTTATGGTAGGTATAGAAGGAGAGATATATCCTATTACTTCGGATAAGCTTGAAAAAAGCTATAAAAAGACCGGAAAGCCATACCAAAGAAGCTTTGAATACGAACCTTCCATAAAAGATATGTTTACCGGTGAAAGAAAAGAAGTTATGCCTTATGCAATGGGTGTTATAAGCACCGGAAAATCATTTATATATGCCAGACCACTTAAACGCTACGTTAAGCTTTTTACAACCTGGGATGATGAGAAATATTATTCCGGAAGACCGGGAGATTACATAGCTGTCCGTGAGGACGACGAACACGATATATATATTATAAAAGAAAGATTATTTGATCAATTATACAAAGAAGTATGACAGTGGGACGGCACCTTGTCACACAATATAACAGGTGGTTGTAACAGCTAGCCATCGATTTGTTAAATCAAAGCACTCAAATTCTTTATATGTGCACGAAATCGAAAACTCGCTACGCTCAGACAGTTCGATTTCTGAGCACATATATGCGAATTTTCGCTTTTGATTTTAAACAAATCGGGCTAAATGCTGTCACAACCACCTGTTATATTATATGCCAAGGCGTCTGTTTCTGTGTCACGCTGATGTATCAATTGTTTTTATTTGATTCCGTATTCTGATTTAATTTCATCACTAAGTTCTGTGCCTTTGATTAAATCACGTCCTTTTTGGATTAACTCGTCAGTGGTGTAGTGTTTAAAGTATCCTATGTGATTTTCACCACTGTTTGTATATGACATTGTATAAAATCTGTCGGTTTTTGCATGGTGTCCGAAGCAGTTCTCGATACAGGCTGTCTCGTACATACTGTTTAAGTCGATTACATCGGTAAGCATACCAATCTGAATATATAAAAGATTGTTGTCATAATCGAAGTCAAAGTCTGCAGGATAATCCATATTTTTGTATGTGGAAAGGTCGGATTTTCCTATAAAATGTCCGTCCTTTGTGCTGTATCTGTAAAGTGAACCGTCATTATAAGCAACAAAAAGTTCTTTTTCTTCCCCTTTCTTATTCTTATAAAAGGACATTCCTATCGGAGCTATTCCGGGACATTGAATTGAAAATACCATTTCGCCGCTTTGGTTTACGAGAACTATGTATGAACCGTCTGATACGGCAATTTTATCACCGCCTTCATTGGGTGCTATTGTATTTGTATTTACCCAACCATCTGGAAGATTTACTTCGCTTACTGTTTCGGTTTTTAAGTCTATAATACAGTCCTTTTCTCCGGCAAAATACACCTTATCCGTATTCTTTATATAAACAGGTGAAGCGGCATTATTATTAATTTCATAAGGTATTTTAACAGATGCGGTCTCTTTATTCTCCACATCGTAAACAATTACAGCCTGAGTGTCTCCTTTTTCGGCTGCGTATACAAACTTACCATCATTAAAGCTTGTCATCATAAAGCTTGATGAGAAGGAATCAATGCTGTCCGAAACTGCTATATTTTTACTTTCCAAATCAACTGCTATTATAGAAAAGCTTAAATAGTCGGAAGATACGATATACATTTTACCTGCTTTACTTCCGAGTATTTTATATCGTGAGATAAGAGTTCCGGAGTCACCTATTACAAGCTGTAAATAATTATCATTATCAGGATCAAATACCGTAAGAGTCGGTTCATCATTTTCAGATGTTAATATTGCAAGAACATCATTATCCATATAATAATTATCCATAATACTGCTTAATACAAGGTCTTCGTTTACCTCTGTCCATTCAGGATCGGATACATACAGACCGTAATATATTATTTCCTTGCCATAGCTTTGCAACGTATATACGCCACTGCTGATTTTTACCTCACTGATATTGTCGGTAAATAATTGTGAAAGAATTACTGCATCGGTTCCTCCGGAAGGAGTAGGAGTTGCAAGTCCGCCATCCCGTGTTATATATATAGGCCAGCCGTCACCGTCTCTGTCACTTATATCTACTATAGAGTCATTGACATTATGCTCGTATAAAACCTCACCGGTACTTATATCAAATATCCTTGCGATATTTCCGTTACAGAAGGCTACGGATTTGGTTTGAGGAAGAGAGATAAATTTATTGTAAATATTCACCTCTGTACTTGTGAAATCATAATCCCATAATTCCGACAAGCCATTCTTTTCAAAGCATTTTATCAGGGTATGGTCAGTTGAAAGATACGAGTTGTTATACATTGATACACTTGAACCTAAATCATCCGTTGCATAGGCGGCAATTATATGAGATTCATCTGCCCAACATATATCTTTGATTCTGGTTGTTGACGGATTAGAGAATTTCACATCATTTGATTTAAATGTAATTATTCCCGCATAATAGTTTTCACCAAAGGAGTTTGCTGTAAAAACAGCGGATTTTTCATCAGGTGCTAAAATAAAACTATTGTAACGAAGCTCGTCACTGCCGTTTTTCTCCGGAAGCGTGTATTCCTTAGCAGGCTTTCCGTCTGATGCATTAAGTGAAAGAAGCTTGCTGTTGGCAACATTAAATATTATTTCTCCATCGCCTGTATTCATAATATTGTCATGTGCAAAAAATCCCTCGGAGAGAGTGTAGCTCCAACATTCGTTTCCGTTCGAAGCATCATAAAGTATTGCCTTATTATCTGTCCATACCAAAAGCTTGTCATCGGATATAAAGTATATGCCCAATATTTCATTTTTAATAGTATTGATTTCAAATATCTCATTATGAGAAGATGTGCTCCATATCTTAATATTATTTGATGCATCTCTTGCGGTAAGATAGGTTCCGTCCGGTGAAACCATAAACTCGGATATTGTATTAGGCATCTGATAATTCCAGGCAGCATATATGTTACTGCCACTTAGTGAGGTATATGCAAGGGTAGCATCCGTAAGCGCACGAACAGCCTCACCGGTGACAGGCCTTTCATCGTTTTTATCCGATGGAAGTGCTGCAAGTGCCAACTGAATGGCTGTCATTCTTTGTTCATTTTTAAAGAACTGTTCAGACTCTGAAGCGAGATATCTGGATTGGTTTCTTAATGAATCAAGATAGTTCTTTTTAACCTGATTCCTGCTGTAAAACATATATCCGCCAAAGGCAAGAGCAAGGGCAAGGAAGCAGGAAAAGGCAAGAGTTAATCGCCTTATCTTGTACTGCCTTTGTCTGTTCATGAGCTCATCATAAGAGCATCCGATAATCGCACTTGCAAGTCTTGGAAGCTCGGTTTTATTTGCCTTTTTTATGGACATACGATAGTCGCAGGAGAGTGGTTCGAGGGGAATTCTGACTGTCTGTTGTTCACCAATTTCATTCGTTACAATGCGGTTTTCATGAAGCAGTATTTCAGGGATGACATCCTGAGGCTCCCCGTTTACCAAAACAGTAAGAATCTGTCTCGGAGAATGATTTCTTAAGAAAAATTCAATCTCTCTCGGAACCCACATGGACTCCTTGGTATTGGTGGAGCAGATAACTATAAGGTAATCGGAATGCTCAAGTGCATAAGCTATATTTTCGCTTAAGTCACTTGTTATAGGAAGCTCCTCCTTATCTCTGAAGATTCGCTCTATATGCTTTTTACCTGTTTTTTTCTTAATCTTTCCCGGAATATGAAAGTGCTCGAGCCCGTGCTGAACAGCCTCGGCAACCTTTATATCCTCCTTTGCATGCTTATATGATATAAATGCATTGTAATGTTCTATCATAGAATCCTCCCATTATGTGACACGGGGCGTGAGCCTTGTCACACATTATAACAGTTGGTTGTTATGATGTGACAAGGCTTATTTCACTCTGTCACACTCCCTGTCATTTTTGATACACTTTAATCGTAACGCTCGTCGATTACACGCTTTGTCTTCTTTTCACTTCTTGGAAGAACACCGATTTCAACAACCTTAACAATAGGAGTGAAGCCGATTTTGCTCTTTACTTTTTCGGCTATACGCTTGCTTAATTCATTAAAATCAACGGAGCCGTTGGTTTCAACATATATACGCATGGTATCCTTGCCGTCAAGGTGTGAGATACGAATCTGATACTCGCTGGATATCTCGGTAAATGTACCGAGTATCTCTTCAATCTGGCTTGGGAATACATTTACACCCTTAATCTTCATCATATCATCAGTACGTCCCATGATGACATCTATTCGAGGATGCTTGCAGCCGCATGGACATTCGCCAGGTACGATTCTTGATAAATCATGTGTACGGTATCTGATAAGCGGTGCGCCTTCCTTAACGAGGGTAGTGATGACTATTTCACCAAGCTCTCCGTCAGGAACATTTTCTCCTGTTACAGGATCGATTATCTCAAGATAGATATAGTCATCCCAGTAGTGCATTGCGGTTTCACCCGGACAGTTGATACCGATACCCGGACCGTATATTTCGGTAAGTCCGTAGATGTCGTAGAGCTCAATACCGAGCTCATTTTTGATGCTTTCACGCATCTTGTCGCTCCAGCGTTCCGAACCGATTACGCCCTTTTTAAGATGAATCTTATCCTTGATTCCGCGCTTTTTAATTTCCTCAGCCAGCAAAAGAGCATAGGATGATGTGGAACAAAGAACCGTGCTCTTTAAAGCCATCATCATTTCAAGCTGCTTGTCGGTATTTCCCGGTCCCATAGGAATTGCCATAGCGCCGAGCTTCTCGCAGCCGAGCTGAAATCCTATACCTGCGGTCCAAAGACCGTATCCCGGAGTTATATGTATTCTGTCCATATTGGTTATGCCTGCCATCTCGTAACAACGCTTGAACATAATAGCCCAATCGTCAACATCCTTTGCAGTATAAGGAATTATAACCGGCTTACCTGTGGTTCCCGAAGAGGAGTGAATTCTTACTATATCTTCCTCGGGAGCGGTCATAAGACCAAGCGGATATGCGTCACGCAAATCCTTTTTTTCTGAAAACGGAAGCTTAGTGAAATCCTCCGGTGAGCTTACGCTGCTTATTCCGGCATCCTTAAGCTTTTTTCCGTAGAAGCTTCCCGATGCTTCCAAAGCCTTAATTCTATCATTTACCTGTGCCAATTGTTGTTCTGAAATTATCATTTTTTGTATTTCCCCCTTTAGTGCATTTTATAAAATCCATTATATAAAGAAATCTGTTATTTTTCAATTAAATTATAAACTTCTGTTTATAGCAGTATGGTGTGAGTGAGGATACTGTTAATATAACTTCTCGCATAAATACTGTATTATATAAAAAGAATGGATAGGGCTTATACACAACTAACCATCAATTTGTTAAATTAGCGCACTCATGATTTTGAGATTTGCACGAAAACGATAAACTCGCTACGCTCAAACATATCGTTTTTACGAGCAAATCATCTTCAATCACTCGTTGCTAATTTTAAACAAATCGGGTTAAATGTTGTCGTATCAGCCCTATCCATCTTTTTTTATAATATAATTTATTGAATGAGAAGTTATATTAACAACATCCTCACTCACACAGCTCGAAACAGCACATACTGTGCTGTTTTGAGCTACAGGTATCAGGTTGGTATAGAAGATTTTGGCTATAAAAGTAAAGAAAAAATTAAATTTATAGCCAATTTAAAACCGACACTGACATAATAATATATGCAAAAGCAATTATCTATGTTTATTATATAACCGACCTATGCCAGTATAAACAGAAGTATATATGATTAATGATTAAAATGTATTTTATTTAGAACATGATAAAGTGTTATTGACGATTAACCTGCTTATGATATATTATCTAATTGGAAAGAATTTTTATTATTACGGAGGATATTTAAACATTATATGGACATTTTCAGTATTCTTGAGTTAATTGGCGGACTCTCTTTGTTTCTCTATGGTATGACAACCATGGGAGATGGTCTTAAGAAAGCTTCTGGCGGGAAGCTTGAAATTATCCTGGAAAAATTCACAGCCAATAAGTTTATGGCGGTTATTCTCGGAATGGTAGTTACTGCAATCATGCAGTCTTCATCAGCTACAACGGTAATGGTAGTCGGTTTTGTTAATTCCGGCATAATGGCACTTTCCAATGCTGTTGGAGTTATACTCGGTGCTTCCATAGGTGCGACTATTACACCTTGGTTGCTCAGTTTGTCCAGTATCGAAGGAACAGGAACCATACTTAAGCTTTTGAAACCGACGGTATTTGCACCTATAATTTCTATAATAGGTGTGGCAATCCTTATGTTTGGTAAAAAGGAAAAGAATAAAAATGTAGCACAGATTATGATAGGTTTTTCCGTAATCATGTTTGGTATGAGTATGATGTCCGGTGCAGCGGCTCCTTTATCGGAGGTACCGCAGTTTAAGCAGCTCATGTCCATGTTCTCAAATCCGATACTTGGTCTTTTGGTGGGATTTTTGCTTACGGCAGTTATCCAGTCCTCATCGGCTACCATCGGTATCCTTATATCCCTTTGTGCAACCGGTATGATTACCTATGCGACGGCTATACCTATTGTACTCGGTGCCAATATCGGAACCTGTGCAACAGCTATGCTCTCAAGTATAGGTGCAGGCAAAAATGCAAGGCGTTCGGCATTAATTCACCTTTACTATAATATAATTAAATCAGTTACATTTATGATAATATTTTATAGTATCAACAGCTTTGCGGAATTCGAGATTTTGAATAAAACCGCACACGGTACAGGTGTTGCTTTGTTTGATACTGTATTAAGTATCGTAGCGGTTATCGTTTTCTTCCCATTTTCAGGTTTGTTGGAAAAGCTTGCTTATCTTACGATTCCGAGAACCGAGGATGAGAACAGGGATGATGACATGAAAAAGCACATTTCCAAGATGCTTGACGACAGATTTTTGAATACACCTGAATTTGCTTTAAGTCAGTGCAAAACTGCGTGTATCGAAATGTCCCGTTATGCAAAGGACGGATTATTTGAAGCGATAGACATGATAGGCGCATATGATGAAGCCGTGGCTGAAAAGGTGTTATACTATGAGGATTTGGTAGACCATTATGAGGATGTGCTTGATAATTATTTTGTAAAGCTTTCGACAGCGCATCTTTCGCCGAAATCCTCACAGCAGCTTGCTGTGCTTATGCATAGCATATCCGATATAGAAAGAATTTCCGACCATGCTATTAATATATCGGATTCTGCAAAGGAAATGAGTGAAAAGGAACTTGCATTTTCCAATAAGGGAGTAGAGGAGTTTGCAGTATTTACGCAGGCGGTTAAGGATATAGTCAATATGACCTTCCAGATTTTTGAGGATGAGAATATGAGCTACGCGCTTAACGTTGAGCCTTTGGAGGAGCTTATAGATGATTTGTCTGTTGAGGTTCGTAAACGACACATGAAGAGACTTCGTAAGGGAAAATGTTCCGTTGAGATGGGCTTTGTGCTTGCTGATCTCATAACCAATTATGAGCGTATATCAGACCATTGCTCTAATATAGCTCTAAATGTGCTTCAGACAGATGAGGAAGGCTATGACATACATGAGTTTCAGGAAAATCTCAATGCTGAAAATGAGGACTTCTACAAGAAGATTGATGAACTTAAGGATAAATACAAGCTGCCTGTTATTGTAAAGAAGTCAGAGGAGGCAAAGAATGCGGAAGAAGAATTGAAAGCCGGAGAAGTAAAAAATGCAGAGGACAGCGATGTTCTCGTAGATGCTGATTTAACAGGAAAAGACAGTAAAAAGCAGGCCGGTAAGACCGATAAGGATAGTAAAAATAAAGAAGATAAGGCTGGAAAGGAAAGTAAGAAACAAACTGATAAGATTGATAAAGACAGTAAAAAGCAAGCTGACAAGGCTGATAAGGAAAACAAAAAGCAAGCTGATAAGGCAGATAGGGAAAGAAAAAAGAAAGAAGAAAAGTCTGAAAAAGAGAAAGAAAAGTCTGAAAAGAAGAGTAGGGTTGAAAAGAAGGAAAAGGCTGAAAAGAAGAGTAAAGGCTGAAAAGAAGAGTAAGGACAAAGAAAGTAAGAAATAGAAGAATACAGAAAAAGCAAAAGAAAAAAGGATAAAGATAGTAAAGAAAAAAATTCTAAAAGCATGAATGATTAAAAGAAATAAGAATAAGTGGATATTGGCTAACAGGAGAAAGAAAAAGACCCGAATTTATAGCCGTATAAGAGAAAAAACAAGAAGAATAAGCTGAAACTGGCTAACAGGAGGATAAAGCCCATATAATGGTGTAAATTCAAAAAACAAAAAATACGAGCCAAAGCTCAACCTTTCAGTTATAATGAAGTTACCACACAACACTAAAAGAA
>CADAKQ010000018.1 GCA_902788555.1 uncultured Lachnospiraceae bacterium | reverse complement strand
ATGAGCGTGAAAAGGCAGAACGTGAAGCAAAAGAAAAAGGGTTATCTGAGGCAGTCGGATAGACTGTCCCAGAAATAACCCTATGAAAGTGAAACATGCATGGCATAACTGTCATGTGTGCATTTTTTACTTTATAGGAAAGTTCTATATAAAGTAAAAAATATATTAAAAAAACAGGTTGACAAATAATGCTAAGTGTATTATTATACTATTGTACTAATCAAGTAATACAATAATACAGAGTGGATGTGGGAGGTGAGTGAATGGCATGGAAATTTGATAACAGTTCACCGATTTATATTCAGATTATGGAGCAGATAAAGAGAATGATTGCAAGGGGAGAGCTTAAACCGGGAGACAGGGTACCGGCGGTAAGGGATATGGCTCTTGCGGCAGGCGTTAATCCCAATACTATGCAGAAGGCTTTATCGGAGCTTGAACGGGCAGGAATTCTCATTTCAAACAGAACAGCAGGAAGGTTTGTTGCAGATTTAAATGATAATAATATCAACCTTAAAAATGATGCAGGCTATAAGCTTACAAAGAGTTATGTTGAGGGAATGAGAGAGCTTGGTTTTGAAGATGCAGAACTGGTTGATAAGGTTAAAGGCTTTATTGAAGGTTAAAGATATAATTGTTCAAAATATAAGATGCATAAGAAAGTATATGAATATAGGAAAATTGATAATTCATATATGAATGAACAGTATATTTGATTGCAAACAAAAATGTATATAATTAATGATGTATTTAGTAATTAAAACGGAGGGAAAGAGAGTATGAGTAATCTCGTGGAGATATCCCAAGTTGAAAAGGGATATGGAATAAAAAAGAAGGTTTTCACAAACCTGAATCTAAATCTTGAGAGTGGCAAGATAATCGGTTTACTCGGTCCAAACGGAAGCGGTAAAACGACACTTATAAAGATGCTTGCCGGTCTTTTAAAGCAGGATTCGGGTGAGATAATGATAGACGGACACAAGGTGGGACCGGAAACCAAGGCGGTTGTTTCGTACCTGCCTGAAAGAACATATTTTAACGAAAGCTTGAAGATAAAAAATCTTGTAAATATGTTTAAGGACTTTTATGCAGACTTTGACGAGGAAAGAGCTTATCAGATGATGGGACTCCTTAAGATTGATCCTGAAATGGTATTTAAAAAGCTTTCAAAGGGTAATAAGGAAAAGGTACAGCTTATCATGGTTATGAGCAGACGTGCTAAGCTTTATCTTCTCGATGAGCCGATAGCGGGAGTTGATCCTGCAGCAAGGGATTATATACTTCAGACAATTATTTCCAATTATAATACTGACGGAACAATTCTTCTATCAACTCATCTTATCCAGGATATAGAAAATATTCTTGATGATGTGGTGTTTATAAAAGAGGGAGAGATTGTATGTCATCAGAACGCTGATGTTTTAAGAAATGAAAGAGGTCAGTCAATTGATGAGATATTCAGGGAGGTATTCAGATGTTAGGAAAATGTATTAAAAATGAAATTGTAAACAGATATAAGCCTATATGTTTAGCGTATATAATATTACTTGCTTTTAGTCCTGTATGTTACTTTTTATCACAGGTTGTGCCGAATATTGATAACACATATATAACTATGTTTATATTTTTGTTAATAGCAGCTTGGGGATTTACGGTTTTTGGAACAGTAATTTTAATTTGCATATATCCAATGGTCGATTTTAGAAATCGTGTATTTAAGGATCAGGGTTATCTTACCAATACCCTTCCTGTAAAGACATCAACCATGATGATTGGTAGGGTAATAGTAGATATTTTAACCTATATAAGTGCCGCTATAGTAATTCCGTTCGCAATTTGTATAGCCAATATGGATTTTACTATTTATAAAAAATTAATTGAATTTTTATTTGACCTTATAGGTTATATAACTTCTGATGTAAGTTATGTGGTTGTGCTTATACTTGTAATACTTATACTTGTTACAATTCTTGCAGGTATGCTTTTGTCACAGTGGATGTTTAATGCGGCATATGCATTCGGACACGCTTTTTCAAATCATAAGAGAATAATGTCAGTAGTGGGTATGATTATGTTTTATATTATATTCCAGATATTTTCGGTTGCTTTCTTTTGGATTTTATCTGAAACCAATATTTTGAGTGATGTAGTTGCAAATGAAATAGGCATATTTGATATTAATGCAGCCAATCGTTTCTTTGGTGTCATGAGTATATTTGAAGTTCTTGCTACTGTAGGCTTAGTTGCCATAACAAGCTGGCTTACAAAAAATAAATTAAATCTTGAGTAAAGGCTTTAACACATATTATAGCATGGAAGTGTGACAGGAGGTATAGCTGAACTTGAGCTGTACCCTGTCGCACTTTTTTCAATTTGGCTATAAATTCGAAGCTTTTTTCAATTCTGTTAGCCGAAATATGCAACTTATTAGTGCTTCATCACTGATGTGGCTATAAATTTGGAGATTTTTTCGATTCTGTTAGCCACAATTTATAACTTATTAGTGCTTCTTCAATAATATGGCTATAAATTCGGGAAAAAACCTTGTTCTGTTAGCCAAAACCAGCAATTATTTAGTGCTTTATCTTCGATGTGGCTATAAATTCGGGGAAAACTCCTTGTTCTGTTAGCCGTGTGTCTGTCCCTATACCACACCATGCCCCGCAATATCGAATATTTAGTATTGACAAATTTCAAATATCTGTTATAGTTGTAGTAGAACAGATACAATATAAATATACTTCAATATTATAAAATTTGTGGTATAATGAGCAAAGCGACGGTCACGCTTGCGTGAACCGGCATTTTGCGAATAACTTCATCGAACCGATAGGTGAGATAGGTATAATGAGCAAAGCGACGGTCACGCTTGCGTGAACCGGCATTTTGCGAATAACTTCATCGAACCGATAGGTGAGATGGGTATAATATTGAAGTCAGAAAGTGAGGGATTGATATGGATGCGGAAAAGTTCACAAGGAAATCATTAGAGGTAGTTGAAAATTGTGAGAAGCTTGCTTATGAGTACAACAATCAGGAGATAGACCAGGAGCATTTGCTCTATAGCTTACTTACTGTTGATGATAGTCTTATAGCTAAGCTGCTTGCCAATATGGGCATAAATGTTGAGAGCTTTTCAAAGGAAAGTGAGAAGCTTGTTGCATATCGCCCTAAGGTTTCGGGAGGAAAGCTTTTTACGAGCCCCGATTTTTCTAAGGCACTTATTCAAGCTGAAAAGGAAGCTAAGCAGATGGGTGATGAGTATGTATCTGTTGAGCATATCTTCTTAGGTATTCTTGAAAAGATGAACAAGGCTGTTAAGGGACTTGTTCTCGGATATGGAATTACCAGAAATAAATTCCTTGAGGTGCTTGCGGGTGTAAGAGGCAATAAGAGAGTTGAAAGCGATAATCCTGAGGCAACTTATGATACGCTCAATAAATACGGATACAATCTTGTGGAAAGAGCGAGAGAACAAAAGCTTGATCCTGTTATCGGAAGAGATGCAGAGATAAGAAATATAATTAGAATACTTTCGAGAAAGACAAAAAATAATCCTGTGCTTATCGGTGAGCCGGGGGTCGGTAAGACGGCTGCGATAGAAGGACTTGCTCAACGTATAGTAAGAGGAGATGTTCCTGATTCGCTTAAGGATAAGGATATATTTGCTCTTGATATGGGAGCACTTTTGGCAGGTGCAAAGTACAGGGGTGAATTTGAGGAAAGACTTAAGGCAGTACTTGATGAGGTTAAGGATTCTGACGGACAGATAATTCTTTTTATCGATGAGCTTCATACTATAGTCGGTGCCGGTAAGACGGAGGGCGCTATGGATGCGGGCAATATGCTTAAGCCTATGCTTGCAAGAGGCGAGCTCCACTGTATAGGTGCAACTACTCTTGATGAGTACAGAAAATATATCGAAAAGGATCCTGCACTTGAGAGACGTTTCCAGCCTGTTATGGTAAATGAACCGACGGTTGAGGATACTATATCCATACTTCGTGGCATCAAAAACAGATATGAGGTATTTCATGGAGTAAAGATAAATGACAGTGCAATAGTCAGTGCGGCTACTCTTTCGGACCGTTACATCACGGACAGATTTCTGCCGGATAAAGCGATTGACCTCATAGATGAGGCGTGTGCCATGATTAAGACAGAACTTGATTCCATGCCTGCCGAGCTTGATGAGATAGACAGAAGAATCATGCAGCTTGAGATAGAAGAGGCTGCACTTAAAAATGAGGAGGACAATCTGAGTCAGGAAAGACTTGCCGCCCTTAGAGAAGAACTCGAAGCACTGCGGGAACAGTCAAAGCAAATGAAGGCAGTCTGGGAAAATGAGAAGTCAGGCGTTGAGCACATAAGAGGTCTTCGGGAAGAACTTGAAGATATAAATAATCAAATAGAGATTGCTCAGAGAAATTACAATTTGGAAAAGGCGGCAGAGCTTCAATACGGAAGACTTCCTCAGCTTAAAAAGGAGATAGAAGAGCTTGAAGCAAAGGTAAGTGAGAGAGATAACAGACTTGTTCATGAGTGTGTAACGGATGAAGAGATAGCAAAGATTATTTCCAAGTGGACGGGAATACCAGTATCAAAGCTTACCGAAAGTGAAAGAAATAAAACTCTCCATCTTGCAGATGAGCTCCATAGGAGAGTTGTCGGACAGGACAATGCAGTATCGCTTGTAAGTGATTCTATTATAAGATCAAAAGCAGGTATAAAGGATCCGACCAAGCCGATTGGTTCCTTCTTATTCCTTGGACCTACGGGGGTAGGTAAGACTGAACTTGCAAAGACACTTGCCGAGGCACTTTTTGATAATGAGAACAATATGGTTCGTATTGATATGAGCGAGTATATGGAAAAACACAGTGTGGCTAGACTTATCGGAGCTCCTCCGGGATATGTGGGATATGATGAGGGCGGACAACTTACCGAGGCGGTAAGAAGAAAACCTTATTCTGTTGTGCTTTTTGATGAAGTTGAAAAGGCTCATCCGGATGTATTCAATGTTCTTCTTCAGGTGCTTGATGATGGACGTATAACGGATTCCAAGGGTAAGACGGTTGATTTCAAAAATACAATTCTTATCATGACCTCCAACATAGGTTCAGAATTTTTGCTTGACGGAATTGACGAAAAGGGCGAGATAAAATCTGAAGCTAATGAGCAGGTTATGAATATGTTAAGGTCGCATTTCAGACCGGAGTTTTTAAACAGACTTGATGAGATAATAATGTTTAAGCCTCTTGATAAGAATTCAATAAGCGGAATAGTAAATCTTCTTGTTGCTGATCTCAATAAGAGAATAGCAGATAAAGAGCTCAATCTTGAACTTACGGATGCAGCAAGAGAATTTATCATAGATTCCGGTTACGATCCTATCTATGGAGCAAGACCATTAAAGAGGTACCTCCAGAAAAATGTCGAAACCTTAGTAGCACGTGCGATACTAAGTAATGTGCTTCATCAGGGCGACACCATAATACTTGATTATAGTGGAAAGGAGCTTTATATTAAAAATTCTCGTCTACAGTAAGTAATTATTTTTTCATATAATTATTTATTTATCTATCAAGTTAATATATAATAGCTGTAATTAAAAAATTATGTATAATGATAAATAATAAATATAATTACAGCTTACCCAAAAGTAAGTTGGATGCGGTTGTAAAATACTACAAGCAGGTACTTTTAGAACCTCTACGTGCGAGAGTAGCGGGAACGTGCCTGCTGTAGTATTATAACTGCATCCAACGTATTATTTAAGAAAGCCAAAAAGGAAACATATATGGAAATTAACGAATATGCATATAAGCTGATGGAGCTTGCAAAGGATAATATTTTAATAAGATACAGATTTTTTGATATTGCCCTTGCAAAATTAAAACCTGTATCCGAGACCGGTGTTGGCTGCTTTTACCAAAAAGCAGATAGCTTTTATTATGACCCGGTTTATCTTTTGCGAAGATATATGGATGAAGAACATATTGCCGTCAGGGCTTATATGCATATTCTTTTGCATAATATTCTTATACATAATTTTAATATAAATAAGCTGGATAAAACGTATTGGAATCTGGCAGCGGATATAGCCGTGGAAAATATAATTCTTGATATGGATTTTGCTTCAGCCGCACTTTCGCGTGATGAAGAGGAAAAAAAGATAATAGACATGCTGAAAAAAAATATACCTGTTTTTACAGCAGACAGAATCTACAGATTTTTTATGACAATAGGAATAAGTGAGGATGCAAAGGAAAACTATGAAAGTCTGTTTGCCATAGACCGCCATATTTTTTGGAATACAGATAATGAGGAAAAACAAAATGATAAAAATGAAATAATAATCTCTAAAGAGGATTGGGAAAAAATCTCAAGAAGAATAAAAACAGAGATATCGCAGTTTTCAAGTAATAAAAAGTTTTCGGAGAATATATCAGACAATATAGACTATGCTCTAAGGAAAAGATATAATTATAAGGAGCTCTTGTCACATTTTATGGTAGTAAATGAAGAGATAATGTTAAATGATGACGAGTTTGATTATATTTATTATACCTATGGACTTAATACCTATGGCAATATGCCGATTATAGAGCCGCTTGAGTATAAGGAGGACAAAAGGGTTAAGGATTTTGTTATTTCCCTTGATACCTCGGCATCCTGTAGCGGTGATATTATTAAAAAATTTCTTGTTAAAACCTATGATATTTTGAAAAACGAAGAAAGCTTTTTCAATAAGATAAATCTTCATATCATACAATGTGATGACAGAATTCAGATGGATACTAAAATTGAGAGTAAGTATGAGCTGGATAAGTTTATTAATAATTTAAGACTTAAGGGAAATGGTGCAACAGATTTTGAACCTGTTTTTACTTATGTTGAAAAATTAAAAAAAGAAAATGAATTTACCAATCTTAAGGGATTGATTTATTTCACGGATGGATATGGAGCATTTCCGGATATAGTACCGGATTATGAGGTTATGTTTGCATTTTTATATGAGGATTTAAGCCGACCGAAGATACCGGGATGGGCATTGCAGGTTGTTATGGAGGATGAGCTTTATGAATATTGAACAGGCTAAGGAATATATAAAGGATTCAGTTAAAATGTATTTAAAAAAGGATGAATACGGAGAGTATAGGATACCGGTGGTAAGGCAAAGACCGATTTTTCTGATTGGCGCACCGGGTATAGGGAAGACAGCAATTATGGAGCAGATTGCGAGTGAGCTTGGTATTGCATTTATTTCATATTCTATGTCCCATCATACAAGACAGTCTGCATTAGGACTTCCTTTTATAAAGCATAAAAGCTATGAAGGTATGGAATATGATGTTTCGGAATATACCATGAGCGAGATTATTGCTTCCATTTATGATATAATGCAGGAATCAGATATAAAAGAGGGAGTATTATTTTTGGATGAGATAAATTGTGTGTCCGAAACTCTGGCTCCGTCTATGCTCCAGTTTTTACAGTATAAGACCTTTGGAAGACATAAAATTCCGGATGGATGGGTTATAGTTACTGCGGGAAATCCGCCGGAATATAATAAGTCTGTTAAGGAATTTGATGTTGTTACACTTGACAGATTGAAGGTTATAAATGTGGAAGCCGACTATCCGACATGGAAAAAATATGCATCAAAAAAGGGCATTCACAGTGCTATCGTAAGCTTTCTCGATATAAACAGGGATTATTTTTATTATATGGAAACGACGTTAAAAGGAAGACAATACATAACAGCAAGAGGCTGGGAGGACTTGTCGGAAATGATTTTTATGTATGAAGAGAACGGTATGCGGGTAAGCGAGGAGCTTGTCGGACAGTATCTGAGAAATGATACCGTTATAAAAGAATTTGCAGCTTATTATGATTTGTTTAACAAATATAAAAAGGACTATATGGTTTATGAGCTTCTTGATGGAGAGATATCGGATGAGGTTATAAACAGAGCGAAGGAGGCTGATGTAGATGAAAGAGTTTCGCTTTTAGGCATGCTGCTTGATATGGTTTTGACCGATATGAAAGAGGTTATGGACACCTCAGATTACCTGACTGAGCTTATGCCTATGCTTAAAGCTCTTAAAGCGGCTGATAAAAAGCGGGAGCTTTTGCTTTCCATGAAGGATAAAAGAACGGATACCTACAACAAAAGATTAAAGGCTAATGCTCTTGAAAAAGAAGAAAAACAAAAGCAAAGACGCGTTATAGGATTTCTGCGAAGGGAAGCACTGATTGATACAGCTTCTTCGGATGATGAGATATTTGAAAATGTAAAAAATGATTTTGATAAGGAAGTAAATGATATGCGGCTTATGTCTGAAAAGACAGGGGCAAAGCTTCATAATCTTTTTGAATTTACGGATAAAGCATTTGGTGACGGCAATGAGATGCTTGTACTCGTAACCGAGCTTACAGCGGGTAAAAGAAGTTCGGAGTATCTTAGTATGTTTAATAGTCCGGATTATGAAAAGTACAATGAAAGACTTATGCTTTCCGAAAGACAGAATAATCTGAGGAAAGAGATTGAAAATGTTGTTTTTAATACCTCTATATGATATCATTATGTGTAATGATTATATGTGATGAACAAGGTGGCTGACATACTTGTTTTTGGGAGGCACAGGATGAAAAAAAAGTATTATATATATATTTCGATAATGGTTTTAATGCTTCTTACTGCGTGCGGAGAAAATAAAAAAGAAAAAAAGGAAAACGAAACTACTACTGAGAGTGCGACAGTCTATCAGCCTTCTACGGCTACGGACGTCACGACGGAGAGACCTTTAGATGAGGATGGATTTTATGTCACGGATGATTATGTAATAACTATAGGTGATACCATCAATGTAAGGGTTTCGCCATCAACTGATGCAAGTATTTATTCACTTCTTGCGGGCGGTGAAGTTTTAAAAAGAACAGGCTATAATGATGAATGGACAAGGGTTTTGCTTGATAAAACGAATTTTTACATACACTCTGATTTGGTAGAGATAACGGAGGCTCCACCGGAAGCTGATACTGAAGAAGAGGAAAAAACCGCATCAGATACAGATGCACAAAAGCTTGAAAAAAAGGTTGTGATTGATGCGGGTAATCAGACCAATCCAAATGTTTCAGAGGAACCGATTGGACCGGGAAGTGAAGAATCTAAGCAGGGTGTAACAACCGGAAATACAGGAGCTACACTCGGAACAAAGGAGTATGAGCTTAATCTCGTATATGCACAAGCTTTAAAGTCGGAGCTTGAAAAAAGAGGTTATGAGGTTACTCTGACAAGAGATTCAAATGATGTTGATATTACCAATAAGCAAAGAGCAGATATAGCCAATAGTTCCGGGGCGACTACTTTTATCAGAATTCAGATGAATTATAGTGCTAATTCGGAATTATCGGGGGTTATGGCTGTAACGATGACAGATGACAGTCCATACAATGCTGCACTTTATGATGAAAGCTACAAACTTGCAACAAGAATTTTACAGGGGGCTACTGAAAAAACAGGAGCCATTAATCACGGAATATATGAGACTGAAGAGCTTACGGCTGTCAATTGGAGCAATATTCCTGTGGTTGTTATTAAACTTGGTTACTTAAGCAGTTCTCAGGACGAGGAAAATCTACTTGATGAGAATTATCGTAAGGATATGATTGAGGGAATTGCTGATGGTATAGATTATTATTATAATTATTGGGAGGAATAATTAGATGAAAGATTATGTACTTGTGGGAGATTCAACAGAGGACCTTAATTCTGATGTGCTAAAAACACTCGATGTCAGAATTATTCCGTTTTCTTATTCTGTAAATGATGAGATTTTTCCGTTTTATATGGACGAAAGAGACGGAGATATAAAGGATTTTTATGACAAATTGAGAAAAGGTGCCATGCCTGTTACTTCACAGATTAATCCGGAGTCGTATAAAAAATTCTTTGAAGAAATTGTAAAGGAGGGTAAGGATATACTTTATCTTTGCTTTACATCAGGTTTAAGCGGTTCATATCAATCGGCTGTAATAGGTGCGGATATGGTTATGGAAAAGTATCCTGAAGCAAGAATCGAAATAGTTGATTCGCTTGTTGCAAGTGTAGGCGGAGGGATTTTGCTTTATCAGGTGGATAAAAAGAAAAAGGAAGGTCTTGGGATAGACAAATTAAAGACGTGGATTGAGGAAAACAGAAATAATACGTCACATTGGTTTATGGTAGAGGACTTATTCCATCTTAAGAGAGGCGGAAGAGTTACTACCGTTGAGGCTATGATTGGAAGTGCCTTAAAGATAAAACCTATACTTAGTGTAGATGAAGAGGGTAAGCTCGTAGTCAAATCAAAGGCAAGAGGAACCGGTAAGGCTCTTGATTATCTGATTTCAAGAGTGGAAGAAGAGGTCAGTGATTTTGGAATTATGCATTTTAATATTGGTAATGCAGATGCACCTGAAAAGGCAGAAAAGCTTATGGAAATGCTTATAGAAAGGGGTGCAAAACCTGAAAATATATTTATTTCCTCAATCGGTCCGATTATAGGAACTCATGTAGGTCCCGGTATGGCTGCAGTAGCTTATGTAACAAATCTGTAACAAATGGTTGACATCTGTTTTGTAAAATGTTACAATGCTTTTGTAACAAAAATGTAACATTATTAAATTTAATTGTAATTTGTATTACAAACAGGTGAAACAAATCATGAGTAAGAGAAATAAGCTTAGGCTTAGAAACTTTAAAATTTACGCAAAAAAGAACATATTTAACAGTAGATACATAGTCAGAAATATACTCGCGGTTATGATGTTTTTAACATTTGCAGCAGCAGTATACGGAACAGTCAGCTTTGTAAGTTTTAACAATAATAATAAAGTTGAGGCAGCAAAAGATAACATTCATAATGAAGATGAGCAAATAGTTATTGCAGTAAATGATACAAGTATGCTTGAGCCTTCATCCATCAGCTTACTTATGGCAAGCATGGATGCCGGAAGTGATATAGATATTGAAGCAAAAGAATCTGAGATGATTACTGAGGCATATAAGGAATTTGAAGATAAGTGTGTATCAATAGCTGATAATGTAAATGTTAGAAAAGAAGCTGATACAGAATCAGATATTGTCGGAAAGATGAATGATGGTGCAGTTGCAGATATAATTTCATCTGACGGAGAGTGGCTCAATATATCTTCAGGAGAGGTAACCGGATATGTAAAGGCCGAATTCGTAAAGACAGGAAATGATGCTTGCGAATATGCTAAGGATTTTTACAGCATAACAGGTAAGGTTACTGAGGATGGAGTTAATATAAGACAGGATGCGACTACTGAATCGGCGGTAATTGCGGCAGCATATACAGGTGTTGATTATAAGGTTGATAAGATAAAGACAGAAGCCAAAACAGGCTGGGTATGTGTTTGGATTGATAACTCTGAAGAGGGATATATAAATGAGGACTATATCGAAGTAACAGAGGGATATCCTGTAGCAGCTTTGTACGGTGCTTCATCAGAAGGTATTAATAAGGCTGATGACATCGATAATTCCGAAGTTGATAATAAGGATACAAAGAAGGACGATACAGACAATAAGAATACTAAGACAGAGGATACCTCAAAGGTTGAAGAAACAGAAGAGTTAAAGACGGAAGAAACAACTGAGACTGTAAAGAAGGAAGAAACAACCGAAGAGTTAAAAGAGGAAGCTTTAGTATCAACTGAGGAGATAACAACAGAGGAAACAACTGAAGAATTAACAACGGAAGAGGAAGAAACCGAAAGTAAGGAAACTCAGGTGGCAGTTACAGCGAGAGGAAACTTTGCACTTACAGAGGAAGATATAAACCTTATGGCAGCAGTAATGACTCTTGAATGTGGAAATGAATCATATGAGGGACAGCTTGCAGTAGCAAATGTAATACTTAACAGATTACAGACCGGAAGATGGGGAAGTACAATAAGCGGAGTTGTTTATGCACCTAGTCAGTTTACGGTTGTAAATCTTGCAAGCTTTAATACATACATTTCTCCAAGCTGTTTACAGGCTGCAAGAGAAGCATGTGCAGGAACAAATAATATTGGTGGATATATGTATTTTAGACCGGTATCCAATATTGACACATCTACACTTGACAATTATACAATAATTGGGAACCATTGCTTTTTCTAAAAAAGCCCTAAGATATAAAACGGACAGGAAAGGATAGTAGCATCCTTTCCTGTTTTTTTGCTTTATAATAAACCGATGTAATTATATTCTTTTGCTTGTATATTGTTACAACAAAAAATATTCGTTTTACAACAGAAGTATGGCTATTTTTGCTTTACTGTCGATAACTATTACAGAAGATTGTTTTATTTGAATATTTTTGTTATCGAGGAGGACAAGATGAGAATTGCTATATGTGATGATGAAAAGAAAGTAAGAGAATATATTAAAGAAAGAATTAATAATTTTGATAGAGATATAGAAGTTGTATGTTTTGAAAAGGGTGAGGATATTATTTTCTATGAGGATGGCTTTGATATATTGTTTTTAGATATTCAGATGCCGGGAATGAATGGCATGGATATAGCAAGGACGCTCAGGAAGGAAAATGAAGCACTCATTATTATTTTTGTAACTGCGCTTGAAGAATATGTATTTAAAGCATTTGATGTGGGTGCATTTAATTATCTGTTAAAGCCGCTTGATAAGGTTAAGCTTTTGGAGGTTTTAAATAAGGCTGTATTACATGTGAAAAATATGGAAAAGACAAGTAAAGCTTCAGCTAAAAAAGAAAGAACCATGCTTATTCATTCAAACGGAATGCATACAAATATAGTTATTGATGATATAATATATGCAGAGGTTTTTAACAGAAAAATTACTCTTCATATGATAGATGGTGAGATTGAGTATTACGGAAAGCTTTCAGATCTTTCGGATATGGCAGGAAAGGATTTTTTCAGAACTCACAGAGCCTATCTTATAAATATGAATTATGTTAAATCTTATGAACAGACAACGGTTTATCTTAATGGTATTGCAATTCCTATATCTAAAGCAAAGTACAGTGAGTTTGTTAAGGCGTTCCTACGATTTAATGTGAGAGAGTAAATAAAGCAGGAAGGAGATGTAACGTTTCCTTCCTGCTTCATTTATATTAAATATTTGCTAATACAACACACACTATTTTATATACGGTTGTATAACTCGTATTAATAATACGTTTTAAAAATTAAAATCAATCTTTATTCCCTTTAAATCATCATCAAGAAGATTATTATCCTGAATGATTTTTTTGATGTCCTTTTGAAGACTGTCATTACCGGAATAATCGGCATCAACTTTAACCTCTTGCTCAAGTCTTGATGCTTCAATGTCAGCTTCAATAAGTTCTTCCTGTTCCTTGCGCTTTTCCTTCGTTTCCTCGAGCTTTTCTTCTTTTTCCTCTTTTGCTTCTTCGAGCTTTTCGGCTTTTTCTTTTGCTTCTGCTGTTTTCTCCTCGATGTGCTCTTTAGCCTCCTGAAGAATCAGACCCTTTATCTCGTCACTTAATGCCTCCATAATTTTATCTGATGCAAGCTTTGCGTTTTGCATATTTTGTGAAGCTGTAATATCTGTATTCTTTTCAAGAATTGATTCGCCAAGACCGATATTTTCATTTGCTTTTTTGGTTATTTCCATCTTAAACCCGGCTACGGTATCATTAACCTCCAAAACCTTATTTTGATATTCGGTTCTCGGAATATCCTGCAGTTCTTTTAACCTTGCAATTTCTTCTTTGGTAAAAGGTTCAGTTTTCAGACCTTTCTTTCTGTCCTGATATTTTTCTAAAAGAAGTAAATCCTTTTGTTCGTCAGAATCTTCTGAAATACCATATTTTTCTCGTATAGCTTCTTTCTCTTCCTCCAAATATTTAAGCTTTAACTCTGATTGTTTTATGGCTTCCTTGTTAGCAGATATTTTATTCTCCATTTTTTTGATTTTGTCAGTTCCTTTATTGTCCTTTTCCCATGCATCATTTACAAGCTTCATGGCCTGTTTTTGTGCCATTTTCCTTTTTGAAGCTATTATGCTTTCATTTGCAGATAAATTGGTATCTCCGGCAAAAAATGTTTTTCTTTCTTTTGAGTAAGATGTATTATTTGATACAGTGTTTACATTTACAGTCTGACCGGTATTAAAATTAATAGTCATTATAATATACACCACCTTGATTTAATATAGTATCATGGGATTTGGATAAGAATAAAATATTTGAAAATGAAATTATGTTAAATAAAAAAGTAATCTTCCATGATTTATTCTTATGTAAATCCTTTTACACAGTTATAATTAATCATCTTATATATCGGCATAATTTCTTTATTTAATAACATTTAAAAATGATTTATATAATTAATATCGTATAAATCACAGGCAGTCAATTATTTTGTATTAAACAATACATTTTATGTTGTGAAAAAGTTTCAAGCTCACAAACTCCTTGCGTCAAATATAATCCTTTGCTATAATATTGTGTGTATCAATTAACAACCATTCACTATATATATAGTAAACAGGGAGATACAGCAATATGGATAAAGAAAAAATCAATCTGAATTATAATTATGATGTTGCAGACAAAATTAAAACCAGACGTTTTGTGGAATGGAAGGATAATAATCAAAATACCAATGAAAACGAGCCTACATTTGCAAGAATTGCGCTTTCGCTTGCCAATGATTATGAGAGCATATATTACATTGACATGAAGGATGACAGCTATATAGAATACTCTGCATCCGGAAATGATAAAAGGCTGAAAATTGCATCCAGAGGTGATGACTTTTTTGCTGATACGATAGTCAATTGTAAAAGGCTTGTTTTTAAAGATGATCAGGAAAAGTTTCTTTCAAAAATTAATAAAGATAATTTTGATGATGCTATAAAACATAATCTTCCATTTACATTAGGCTACAGGCTTGTTATAAACGGAAAACCTCTATACTATCAGCTTAAAACTACAAGAGGAACCGGTGCAGATGACAAGTATATTATAGTTGGTGTAAAAAATGTTGATGCACAGGTGAGACGTGAACAGAAAAATGCAGCGGAAAGCGAAACCTATAACCAGATTGCCAGTGCGCTTGCAGGCAGATATGAGGTTATTTATTATGTGGATATAGAAACGGATGAATACGCAGAATACAGCTCCAGTGAAAAATATGCACAGCTTAAGGTTGGCACAAAGGGGTATGACTTTTTTAATGATACGCAAAAAAATATGAAGAGAGATATTTATCCTGAGGATTATCCTATGATGGTTGAATTTATGAAAAAGGATAATTTTATAAAAGCATTGGGAGACAGTTCTGTATATTCCATAACCTACAGGCTCATGCTTGATGGAAATCCTGAATATGTAAATCTTCGTGCTGTAAGGTCCAAAGATAATGAAAATCATATAATAATAGGTGTTACCAATATTAACGAATCCGAGCAGAGAAAACTCCAGCTTAAAAACGCCATCAATATAGCATATAAGGATGCTCTTACGGGTGTAAAAAACAAACATGCATATTCAGCCGATGAAGCAAATATGAATAATAAAATCATTAATGACATAATTACTCAGGAATTTGCGATTGTTGTCTGTGATGTAAATGATTTAAAGAGTGTTAATGATACAAAAGGTCATAATGCCGGAGATAATTATATTAAGGATGCCTGTAAGATGATTTGCGACACATATAAGCACAGTCCGGTATACCGTATAGGCGGAGATGAATTTGCTCTTATTCTTACCGGAGAAGATTATATATACAGAAATGTGCTTCTGGAAACATTAAAAAATATTAGCAGGGACAATAAAAGAAAAGGACTTGTTACTCTGGCGTGTGGTATGGGAGTTTATTCCTGTGAGCTTGACAAGGAAATGAAAACCGTATTTGAACGTGCAGACAATGCCATGTATGAGCATAAGAGATTGTTCAAAGCTGAGGTCGATGAATTCTAAATAATAAAAAATAAAGCAGGTAGGAAACACTACAGCTCCTTCCTGCTTTATTTACATATTGAATAATCGGTATTATGCTTCAGATACAGCCTCTTCAACCTTATCCTTAATATCCTCGGCAGCTTCCTTTACGGCATCCTTTGCATCTTCTACAGCTTCCTTTACATCGTCGCCGTCAAGAGATACATAATCTCTGTCGCTTGTTGCAGCATCCAAATCATCAAAGAAGATTTCTCCCTCATCAACATAATCTTCTTCCTTTTCGGTGAATTTAGGCATTTTTTCTTTAATCGTGTTTTTAACCTTGTTATAGGTTTCATTTTCTTTAATTGAGGTCTTTACCTTATTAAACTGCTCATTTTCGTTGATTTTGGTTTTGATGTTATTTATCTTTTCATCAACGTTATTATCCTTGTAAACCTTGGATTCTTTAATCTGATCCTTAAATACGTAGCATAATCCGCCGACTGCGGCTGTTGCAGCTGTAATGGTTACTAAACCCTTTAATAGCTTACCCATTGATATATCTCCTTTTCTTTTTAATAGTTTCTACATTTAATGTAAATAATATTCTAATACAAGTATATTTAAAAATCAAGGAAATTAATAACTTGTTTACATTTATTTTTAACCAATTTTTAACCGTTTTTTAACAGTTGAAAATTGCTTTGAATAAAAATGTATGCTACAATAACGGGTACAAGCGAAAAGCATGGGATATAATAAAACAGTGAAATAAAAATGGAAAGCAGGTATTTATATGAAAAGAGAATTGTTGGAAACTGAAAAGAATTTTCTTGTTTGCAGCATACTTATGGTAATTGTCGGTATAGTATTATGCATTATAGGTAAGCTTGGACTCGGAATAGGAACGATAGCGGTAGGTATAGTTTTTCTTGTAATATTCTTTGTGATGGTAAAGAAAAATAACGAAGAAGAAAGCAATAAGGCAGCAGGAAAAAATAATGGAAAATAAAGCATATTATGAAAAGAAATATAATGACTTTAACGAGATTAAAGTGAAACTTGATAAACGCTTTTCCATGATTTCAACCTTCAGGATTATTTCATTTTTGTTGGGAGCGGCATTTTTGTTTATAGGTATATTTGACGGGGTTCGTTTATTGATACCGGCAGGCGTGTTGTTGCTTTTGACATTTATCTTTCTTGTTAAGCTTCATCGTGATGTGGTTTACGAGCAGGAGAAGATTAAGAGTAAATGCAGGGTGGCGGAAAGATATATCAAGCGCTTTGAAGACGAGTGGAGAGATTTTACCGATACGGGTGAGGAGTTCCTCACGGATGAAGATACGGTTCAAAGAGATATTGACCTTCTGGGAAGAGCATCCTTATATCAGTTAATAAATGTCTGTCATACTGAAAAGGGAAGAAAGCTCTTTGCTGATGAGCTTAGGTTGAAAGACTTCGATTTAAAGAAGCTTGAGATTAGAAAAGAGGCTGTAAGTGAGCTTATTTCAAAGAAGGAGTTTGCTATAAATTATGAAGCCTCGGGCATTCGGCTTTCTGACAGGAAAACCAAACAGAGCACGAATGATTTTGTAAATTATTGTAATGATGAAAAAACAGATGTTGTTCCATTTTGGATGGAGGCTTTAAGGTTTCTTTTACCATTTACTGAAATAACCTTAATTGTTTTATCTTTCTTAGGCTTTATCAGCTATGGATATCCTCTTGCAGGTTTTATTGTACTTCTTGCAGTTTCGGGATTTACATCAGAAAGAACAGGCAGTATTGTAACACCGCTATACTCTATCGGAGCGATGATAGAGGATTATGAGGATATGCTTTATTTGATTGAAAAAGAAGAGTTTTCTTCTGAGTATTTATTGGAATTAAAAAGTCATATCGCAGGTGAAGAAGGCTCTATAAATGCTTTTAAAAGCTTAAAAAAAATCAGTCAGGCATATAACCTTTCTTATAACCCTTTTCTGCATATTATATTTACGGGTATTCTTTTGTGGGATTATCATTTGGCACATCTTACTTCAAGATGGAAGAAAAAATACGGTAAAAATCTTGGAAAGACCTTTGATATAATTGCAGAATTTGAAGAAATGTTAAGCCTTTCGGTTCTCGGAAATATAAGAAAAACAACTTGGGGCTTTATTTATGAGGATAATGACAATGCATACCTTACGGGAAATGCTATGTATCATCCTTTGATAAATCCTGAAACGGTTGTAGATAACAGCATAACTCTTTCCGGAGGAATAACAATTATTACCGGTTCAAATATGTCAGGTAAAACAACCTTCCTAAGAACGATTGCTGTTAATCTTGTGCTTGCTTATATCGGAGCACCGGTATGTGCAAAAAATTTCAAGGCATGTTATATGAAGCTTTTTACCTCCATGAGAGTTACGGATGATGTGGCACACGGTATCTCAACGTTCTACGCAGAGATATTAAGAATAAAAGCAATGGCGGAATTTAAAGAAAAGGATATTCCGATGCTTTGCATGATTGATGAGATTTTTAAGGGAACAAATTCTGCTGATAGAATTGTGGGGGCTAAGGAGGCAATTACAAGATTGGCAGGAAAAAAGTGTATAACTGTTGTATCAACACATGATTTTGAACTTTGTAATATAAAAGACAAGAATGGAAATAAGGCAGATAATTATCATTTTGAAGAATATTACGATGATGATGAGCTTAAGTTTGATTATAAAATCAGAAACGGAAGATGCACAACAACCAATGCTTTGGCAATTCTGAGAATGGCAGGCTTTGATGTAAGTAATTGATTTATTTATTGACATATTGCATAAAAACCTAAAAAAAAATTGTTAAAAAAAACTTGTTAATTATGCACAATGCCAATTATTGAAAATTGCCAAATTATTTGTTGACACTAACGTTTTAAATGTTATAAAATTATTAAAGTGAATAAGATTTATAAGGGGGATGATATCTTATGGCATTACCAGCAAACATAACATCAGGTTCGGATAATAATGTTTTGTCAATTGCTGCATCTAATAATAAAGCACTTCTCATAAGATTCCTAAACGAACAGGTTGAAGATGGATTCTATGCTTTGGTTATTGACTATCTTAAGGACAGCAATTTTGATTTATCCAACATGATGGTCGATGATGATGTTAAGGCACAATGCTCAAAACTTTATGAACTTGGAGAATTTGTTGATTCCAATATTAAGGCTACAGGACGCTATGAGATTGAAGAATGGATTGAACCGTTATTCAGATTTGTATATGGCGATATAGATCCTTCAGATGTTGATGCACCTATCAGTACATCCGGTATATATCGTTATAGTATATGGCTTATATATCTGTACCAAAGAGAAAAGTTTGTAGATGCTATGAAGCTTATAGGAGAGCGTATAGCACCGCTTCTTATCAATGTAAGCTATCAGATTCTTGAGGATGATGACAGACCAAAGAACTTTGATAAGGCTGTTATGGGATATCTGGATTTGATTAATGTAATCATGGAGATGGGTATTCCTACAACTGATATAAATTCAGAATCTTATATGAACAATCTTGAAGTA
Organism: uncultured Lachnospiraceae bacterium; assembly: GCA_902788555.1. Taxonomy (GTDB): domain Bacteria; phylum Bacillota; class Clostridia; order Lachnospirales; family Lachnospiraceae; genus Coprococcus_C. The sequence continues at coordinate 31,614 of CADAKQ010000018.1, read as the reverse complement.
TTGTTCGATTATGTTGTAGAAGATCCACATGTGGGAAATGATTACAAGATTCAGTTTTCCATAGGATTGTTTAATGCATATATAAATAATAAGGACTATGATAAGGCATTTGAGTTTTACGGACTTAATGCTGAGTATATTCCTATTGATAATATGGCAGTTTATGAGAGCTTTAAGGAGCTTATCAGAAATTGTAACTCACCTCAGAATACGACTGTACTTAGCAGAAGTGTTGTAAATGCAATTTCCAAGCAGGAGATTTACAATAAGAGAATTGATACTCTTATTTCGGAAGTTTGTTCGTTCATCAAGAAGGTTTATCAGTACATAGAGAATGAGCCTGAGATGAAGAAAAATCTTCAGATTCTTGGTGCAGGTGCTTCTCTTAAGGATAAGACCAATGTATTTGAAGGCCTTTATGAATACAACCTTGTTTTTTATGAGTGCGGTATAAAGGATCTTGTAAATCAGGATAATTCTTCTCGTGCATGGGAGGAGAAGTATGAAATACTTGATTTGCTTTATACAACTATGAATGTAATCTTTGATGGTTATAATGTATATGAAATTTCCAACAAGATTGAGCATCAGTATGTTGAGCTTACATGGATAGGAAATTATGTAAATGCCAATCCTACACTTCTTAAGCTTTTCTTCAGTGTTAAGGAGAAGATTAAGGCATTTAAGGTAAGAAAGAATTCAATCCTTGAAAAGTCAAAGACAAATTATGAGATTAAGCAGTTGCTTGACGACAGACAGAAGGCACTTGTATTTATGACTGCCGAGGATATGATTGTAAACGGACTTAACAGTGGCAAGGTAAATATCATCAGTAACAGCTATGATCCTAAAACTGCTGAGAAGATGCTTATCAAGACTTATAATGATATAGTGTTACCTGCCAAATATAAAAAGCCGGAGGTACAAAAGTCAGGTGGATTATTCGGAAAGAATTCCGGACCTGCCATGGATCCTGATTTAACAAAGCTTTTATCAGATACAAAGATTGAGGAAATGCTTCTCAAATCAGAATGGCTTTGGCATCAGTATACTGAGAAGGGTAATGTTAAGCAGACTCCTGAGGAAAGCACATACAGTGTTGTATGTCTTGTAAAGGTAGTTGAAAAGCTTCTTGATAAGAAGGGTGGAAGCTCATCAAAGACTGAGTCAGCACCTAACAAGAAGGTAATTATAACTAAGACAGGTAAGGTTATTGAGTTGTCGGACGAGAGTACACAGACTCCTGTATCAAATACAAACTCAACACCGACCGTTATAGAAAATCTTAATAACATAATAGTTGCTCTTAAGGATAAGTCAGAGGAGAACGTTTCATATGTTAAGTCTTATGTAAATGATTGGCTTGATGCTGTAATAGCTGCTAAAATTGATAAGAATACAATGATGGCACTCTATGATGCAGAAGAGTTAAGAGATAAGACCTTACAGGTTATTAAGAAATTAAGAGCCGATTTATTATAATCATGACACAAAAAAACCTTTATCATATATTGGGGGTATCTTAGTATACCCCCTTTATCTTTATTATTATGGAAGACAAACTTTTTGACATTGAAACTGAATTAAGCAAGCTGCCATCTAAACCGGGTGTATATATCATGCACAGCAACAATGATGACATTCTCTATGTAGGAAAAGCTGTAAGCCTCCATAACAGGGTGAGACAGTATTTCCGTGAGGGACATGGACATAACAATTCTCCCAAGATTGTCAAGATGGTCTCGCAGATAGCGTATTTTGAATACATAGTGACTTCGTCTGAGATGGAGGCACTTGTTTTGGAGTGCAATCTTATCAAGGAATATCGACCAAAGTACAATACGCTTATGACGGATGATAAAGGATATCCCTACATCAAGGTTACTGTCGATGAAGAATTTCCGAGAGTATTATACAGTCATAATATGAAGAGGGACAGGTCGAAGTATTTTGGACCATATACCAATCCGAAAGCGGTAAAGGATACCATAGAGCTTATAAACAAGCTTTATAAGCTGCGTAACTGTAATCGTAATCTTCCGCGTGATATAGGGAAGGAAAGACCATGTCTTTACTATCAGATTGGACAGTGCAGTGCACCTTGTAACGGTTGTATTTCTTCAGAAGAGTATAAAAAAAATATAGATAAGGCAATTAACTTTTTAAATGGAAATTATAAGGATACGGTCAATGCTTTAAAAGAAAAAATGAAGCTTTATGCAGATGAAATGGAGTTTGAAAAGGCAGCCGAAACAAGAGATTTAATTGAAAGCATAACTCATATAATGGATAAGCAGAAGATGAATGTGACAAGTGGTGATGACAGGGATGTTATAGCCTGTGCATCCAATGAAACGGATGCAGTTGTTACGGTATTTTTTGTCAGAGAGGGAAAACTTCTCGGAAGAGAGCATCATCATATGAATACCAATAACGAGGAAACCGAAAGAGACATTCTGACTGCTTTTATAAAGCAATATTATTCGGGGACACCTTATCTTCCAAAGGAGATACTTATAGAGGAGGATATAGATGAGCTTTTGATAATCGAGAATTATCTTTCTGAAAGAAGAGGCTCAAGGGTGAAGTTATATGTTCCTCAAAAGGGAGAAAAGAAAAAGCTTTTGAAGCTTGCATATGATAACGCTGCTCTTGTGTTAAAACAGGATGTTGAGAGGATAAAACGTCAAGAAAAGCGTACAGTCGGTGCAACAAAGGATATAGCAGATATACTCGGTATTCCTTCTGCTGATCGCATGGAGGCCTTTGATATATCACATATTTCGGGTACATTAAGTGTTGCCTCCATGGTCGTATTTGAAAAGGGAATGCCGAAAAAAAATTCGTACCGTAAATTCAGACTTAAAACTGTAGAGGGTAATGATGATTATGCTTCTATGAAGGAGGTTTTAAGCAGAAGATTTACGGATGAAAAGTTGGATGTGTATCCGGATGTTATTATGATGGATGGAGGTAAAGGTCAGGTAAACACAGCACTTATGGTTTTAGACAGTCTTGGCATAGATATACCGGTTTGCGGAATGGTAAAGGATGACAACCACCATACCAGAGGCTTATACTACAACAATGAAGAGGTGGAGTTTCCCAAGGGTAGTGAAGCTATGCTGATGGTTACGGCGCTTCAGGATGAGGCACACAGATTTGCCATAGAATACCACAGACAGCTTAGAAGCAAAAATCAGGTTCATTCCGTTCTTGATGAGATAGAGGGAGTAGGTCCGGCAAGAAGAAAGGCGCTTCTTAAGCATTTTAAGGACGTGGAACAGATAAAGGCAGCCGGCTTGGATGAATTAAAGGAAGTAACAGGGATAACAGAGACAGTTGTGGAAAATATTTATAATTTTTTTCATAAGTAGTATAATAAAAAGTAATGTGAAATATAAGATAAAATAAACAGATTTTTGAGAAGTCAGATACAAATTGACTTTTGGGAGAATAAATATGTTTAAAATTTTTTATCCAACAGAATATTATGATTCAACCTACTCGATAGATTTTAAAGAGTATTATAAAAACGGATACCGTGGAGTAATATTTGACATAGATAATACCTTGGTGGAACATGATGCACCGGCTGACTTCCGCGCATCCGTCCTTATTAAAAAACTTATGGCTATGGGCTTTAAAGTGTGTTTTTTGTCCAATAATGACGAACAGCGTGTGGCGGATTTTAATAAAGAATTCGGCGCAACATATATATATAAAGCTGGTAAGCCTCTTGCAAAAGGTTATATAAAGGCTATGGAAAAGATGAAAACAAATAAGGATAATACCTTGTTTGTGGGAGACCAGCTTTTTACGGATATATGGGGAGCTAACAATGCTAAGCTTCACAGTATTCTTGTTAAACCTATAGCCAAGCACGAGGAGATACAGATTATACTTAAACGTATTCCTGAAAAGCTGGTGCTTTTCTTTTACAAAAGAAAACATAAAATAAAAACAAAAATGTGATTATGTGACATGGGGACAGGCATGTCACATATATGTTATATAGATGAAAGAGGAGGTTACGTATGAAAAAAAGAATTCTTGCATATCTTGATTATATAGATAAGCTGCTTGAGGAAAACAGCACGGAAACAGATTGGGATGAGGAAATAAAAAAACACCTTGTTCAGATAGGATTTTTTGCACATGAAAGGTTGGTGCATCTTATAGTTACGGTTCTGTTTGCACTTATGACGATTATAAGTATGGTCTATCTTAATTATACCGGTAAGATGGTGATGTTTTTACTTACGCTTGCCTTGTTAGTGCTGCTTGTTCCGTATGTTATGCATTACTATCTTCTTGAAAACAGTGTTCAAAAAATGTACATACAATATGATGAGATGATGAATAAAAAGCATAAGGCTTTTAAAATGTAAATTTATTACATTTAAAAAATACATAAATATTATAAAAGGATAAGGCTCATACTATTTATGTTAATTTAAATAATGTGAGGAGTGTATAATATGAAAAATATAAAGAAAACATTATTAACAACCTTATCTTTAGTATTACTTTCAGTATCTCTTACTGCATGCGGTGCAGGAAATGATGAGACCACAAGAGATGAGGCAACAACCGAAAGCACAAGAAATGATGACAGCCTTATGGACGATACAAAGGATGCTGCTGATGATATAGTAGATGGTGTCGGAAACGGAGCAAAGGATGTCATAGACGGAGTTCAGGACGGTGTAGATGAGATAACAGACAACGAAGACGAACCGGATGACTACAACCATAATCACAGAAATTAAAAAAATGTTTAACACGGGGATGTTTTCTTATGGTTACATTTTATGATATAAAGCAAATCGTGAGTGTCAGTGGGATTTGCGTGTGTCATAAAATGTAACCATAAGAAGCACCCCGTGTTATTTTAATTAGTTGCAATTATTTATTTCATCGTTTATATTTGGATTTTTTGTGTCGCCCGGATTGCAAAGCTCAAGCGGCTTAATATTTCTGTCAAGTAAGCTTCCTTCTACGAATTCCATACGTATTGAGTCATCATCGGTAACGAGACTTCCCTTTGTAGCAATTGCCTTTCCGTCATGTGGAATTCTGTATGCATTAAAGTATACGGAATTACATATAAGGGTAAGACCTATTGTTATATCGGGAGAAGCCGCCTCAAAATCAAGAACCTTTGGAAGTGCCATAAGATTAAGGCCTTGTGCCACCTGGTTGTTCGTATCTGAAAATCCTATAACATTGAGTGATGGAGTTGTTATATCACCGTCTGTATAAGATATTCCATAAGGTGCAAAAATATCAAAGTTGGTTGACTCAGGATTGGTTTCACTATCATAGCCCGGTGCAGTTACATCAGATGGAAGATATACTATATCAGGAAGTGAAAGCGTTGCAAGAAGTCTCTTGCTGTAATCATAAAGCTTAATTGCGAAATCTACCGTGAGATTTGTAAGTGTTATGTTGTAACAGTTAGGCCTTGCTGCAATAGGAGTAACTGTCGTTTCATCTTCTCCTTCAGGGGCTTCAAGATCAATGTCTATTACCTCGGCAGTTGCATAGTAGGCTGTCGGGTAATCTGCTAAAAAGTCCTCAGGGAGTGTGATTGTCTGACATACATTTATGCCGACTTCATCATATATAACCGGCGCAAGAAGATTTAAAAGTCTTGGGTCGCCGCATTGTGGATTCAAGCATACATCCGTAGCGCCACAGCATGAGCCTTGGTTATTTAAAATATCATTATTTATATTTCTTTGGTTAGAGTTACAATTTTTAGCCATGGGACTATTCCTTTCTTATATGCTTAGTTTAATATATTCATTTTTTTTACAAGAGTTAAATAATTTACAAATCATAATATAAAAATATTTGAATATAGATGTATAAATAATATTTTAGGAGATAGTATGGAATTTATACATTCTTTATCCGACGGAAGAAAGGCTGTTATATATGATGAAGGCAACAATGTTATGCTTTTATTTATAAGCAATATAAGAAATATGCAAAGTGCGGTTGTTGCAAGAGATTATCTTTCATTACTTGACTGTTTATATTTCAGAAACAATCTTTATATTTCTTATATAAGCACGGGCAACGAATTAAAGTGGAAGCAGGCCGGACGTGATGACGGACTGGTGCTTATATCAGGAACAGGAGAAGCTTTTGATGTATCCGGACTGTCGCAGTTTGTAATAAATGAAAAGCTGTATGTCAGCTATCAGATTTTTAATAGCAGCATTAATTCATATGAAATAAGATATATAAATCCAAACGGAGACAGGCAATCAAAAATAATAATATCTGCAAATGAAAAAATCGCAGAGTACGAAATAAAACAATTAAACTATGAGGTATATCTTAAGCTTAAATTCAATGAAAATGAACCGTACAGCTTTTATAAGCTTTCAGTAAACGGACAGGAAGATATATCAATTTCTAAGGAATATTTAATTGATGAAAATGAAGAAAAAATAAAGCGTGAGGAATTTGAAAACAGGATAAGACAATTTGAAGAGGAAAAAAATAAATTTAAAGCCAATATAGAAAAGCAGTTTGAGTCTGAAAAGGAAAAGGATAACGAGCAGTTTAAACAGGAGATAAAAAAGCTTAGGGAGGAGCTTCAAAACGAGCACAATGAAAAAATAAAGGCCTTGGAGGAAAACTATACAAGACAGTATAATGAGCTCAGTGACATGACAAGGCAGGTTCAGGAGGAAGGAAGAAGATATAGAGAGCTTTATGTTAAAACCCTTGAAGTGGTAAATAAAAAGAAGACAGAGGATGTCAAAGCCGGACAGGTAAAAAAAACCGGTAGGGAAGATAAAGAAGCTGTTTTAGCAAAGGGAGAGACTATAAAAAAAGCAGAGAAAAATGATGATAAGCAAACAAAGGCTGAGAATACCGATAATGAAAAGGAAGCAGCAAAGCCGGAGGTGAAAACGACAAGAAAGAGAAAAGCTCCTGCAAAAAAGAAGGAAGAGGATAGTGATAAGAAGGAAGAAAACAAAGGAAACTGAGTTAAAAAACATTTTTTAATGCTTGACTATGTAACAATTTCGTAATAAAATAAAATTTGCAGCCTTTTTTAGGAACTTATTGCTTCCTAAGTGAACTGCAATTTGTACTTTAGGATAATTATACTACAATATTTAGATTTGTAAAGGCTATTATGAAAGAAAACGAAAATAAAAATCCAGAGGAAACTGCAACTAAATATAACAGAAAAAATGTAGATAAAATTAAGAAGCTTATTGTAGCTGTTTTTGTGGTAATGTTTGCTTTGCCGATTCTTATATGTATATTTCTTATGATTAAGATAAGCAGTATGGAAAGAAGATTAGATGAGCTTAGCAACCGTTCTCATAATAATGCTGTGGTCGAAACTGCTTCCGATAAAAAGAATAATAATTACGAAAAACAGGATATGACTGCTTATGATTATATCGACACACAGCAAAGCATCACGGAAAATCTTGCATTGGGAAATTTAACTGTTGCGAGTGAAGAGGATGCGGATTTTGATAAAGAAGAAAACAAGGCAACGGCCTCGGATGCTGATATGACAGAGAATGATAATGAAGCTTTGGAGGATGGTAAGGAATATACTTTGAACGGAAAAAAGGTATATCTTACATTTGACGACGGACCGAGTATATATACTGATGAGATACTTGATATACTTGAAGAAAACAATGTTAAGGCAACCTTTTTTGTTGTACATTATGACAATGAGGATTTATGGCCCGCATATCAAAGAATAGTTGATGACGGACATACTCTTGCCATGCATTCTTATACACATATATACAGAGAGATTTATAAGGATGAGGATTCCTTTAAAAAGGATGTCGATGATTTGCATGACTTTCTGTATGATTTGACAGGCTATGATTGTAAGTATTACAGATTTCCGGGAGGCAGCTCCAATCATGTCTCAAATGTTGATATTCAGTTATGCATGAAATATCTTGACGAGTGTGGGATAACATATTTCGACTGGAATTCGCTTAGTGGTGATGCAGAAGGTGGCTATCATACGTCATCGGCTTTGGATGCCAATATACTTAAATATGTCAGGAGTAATGAAGGGGATTCTATCGTGCTGATGCATGATTTATCCGACAGACATTCTACGGTTGAAGGACTGCAGTATCTCATTGATACTCTTAAGGAGGAAGGCTATGAAATTTGTGCCATAGATGAAAATACGCCTCTTATTCAGCACGTAAAATACGACCCTGACCTGATTGGAGAAGACTAATGAATTATAATAACGCCATACAATATATAGAAGAAAAGAATAAGCTCGGCATTGTGCCGGGCTTAGATAGTATTAGGGAGCTTTTAAGAAGGCTTGGTAATCCTGAGAGAAAATGCAGGGCGCTGCATATCGCAGGAACCAACGGAAAAGGCTCCATTTTTGCTTTTGTGGAGCAGGCACTTATTGAAGCGGGTTATAAGGTTGGAAGATATATTTCCCCAACAATATTCACTTATCTTGAGAGATTTCAAATCAATAAGATAAATATGGATGAGGAGGATTTTGCAGATATTATCTCGGAAATGTCAGAAAAAATATATGAAATGGAAGAGGATGGTTTTAATTCTCCAACAGCATTTGAAATTGAAACTGCCGCGGCGTATATGTATTTTGCAAGAGAAAAATGTGATTTCATGCTTATAGAATGTGGAATGGGCGGAGAATATGATGCTACAAATGTGCTCGTTGCTCCCCTTATCTCGGTTATAGCAAGAGTAAGCATGGACCATATGAATTATCTGGGAGATACGATAGAAAAAATAGCAGAAAATAAGGCGGGAATTATTAAAAAGAACTCGATTTGCGTTTCAACATTACAAAGAAAAACGGTTATAGATGTATTGGAAAGAAAGTGCAGGGATAATAATTCAAAGCTTATTATTGCGGATGACAACTGCCTTGATATTATATCGGAAAATTTGGACAAGACGATTTTTTCTTATAAGGGTAATATTTACGAAACGGGAATTATAGGTGAGCATCAGGTTTTAAATGCAGCAACTGCCATAGAGGTGCTTAAAGAGCTTGGAATCAAAGAAGAATATATAAGTAAGGGGATAAAAAATACTGTATGGATGGGAAGGATGACAAGAGTATGTAAGTCGCCTTTGATGTATGTTGACGGAGCTCACAATGAAGAGGCATGGATGGTATTAAAACATAATGTAAATAAGTATTTTACAAATAAACGAATTATTTATATAATAGGGGTATTGAAGGATAAGGAATATCAAAAAATGGTTGATATTTTGTGCGATTCTATGGAATATGCTATAACAATTACACCGAATACACCAAGAGGACTTGATAAAAATATTCTTGCCGCACTTATAAGCAAAAAGGGGGTAAAAACGGATACCGCAGAAGATTCCGATTGTGCCGTAAAAAAAGCCTTTTCGTATGCGGAAGCGCATTCGACGGAGAAATGTATGATATTGGTATGCGGCTCGCTTTCCTTCATAGCTGATTATATGAATTTGGATATAAATAAAATATGTATGTAAGGAATACATTTAATTAATTCTTTAAGGGGAAGATTATGGAAAGAGTTGATAAAATATTAAATAATAATATATATAATCAATGCATGGCGGGGATAGAAAAAGCAGAGGAAAAACGTGAGTTTTGTCTGCATGATACGGAGCATTCTCTTGCTGTTGCCAGAATTGCATATATAATTAATCTTGAGGAAAAACTCGGCTTTGATAAGGAGTGTATATATGCTATGGCGCTTTTGCATGATATAGGAAGATGTAAGGAATATGAGGAGGGAACTCCTCATCATGAAGCGGGAAGTGTGATAGCTGCTGATGTACTGAAGAACTGCGGCTTTTCAGAAGAGGAGATATATGAAATAACCTCTGCAATCTCGAGTCATAAGCAGATTTCGGACGATGTAAGTAATAAGGAACTCAAATATATACTTTATAGAGCGGATAAGCTTTCACGAAACTGCTTTGAGTGTAAGATGTATGATGAGTGTTACTGGGATGAGGAAAAGAAAAATCAAACGATTACGATATAGCCTTAAGGGAGGATGGATGATTTATGATAATCGGACAAAGATTCTTTGATAAGAAAGGACCATATATCATGGGCATACTCAATGTTACACCGGATTCATTTTCGGACGGAGGAAATTATACCGATATTGATAAAGCTCTTATGCACACAAAAAATATGCTTGATGAGGGAGCTGATATAATAGATGTCGGAGGTGAGTCGACCAGACCGGGACACACGAAGATTTCCGTTCAGGAGGAAATAGAAAGAACCTGCTTTGTAATTGAAGCCATAAAAGAAAATTATAATGTTCCGGTATCTATAGATACCTATAAGCATGAGGTTGCCAAGGCAGCTCTTATGGCAGGAGCAGACCTTGTAAATGATATATGGGGACTTACATATGATGATATGATGGCAGAGACAATATCAGGGCACAATGCTTCTGTATGTCTGATGCACAATAGAAAAAATGCAGTCTATGATAATCTTATGTATGATGTTGTTTCTGATTTAAATAATATGATTGAAATCGCAAAAAAAGCCGGTATTTCCGAGGATAGAATTATGCTTGACCCCGGAATCGGATTTGCAAAAACTACAGAGGAAAATCTGATTGTTATGAACAATCTTGAACGTATCGTGGAAATGGGATATCCGGTTTTGCTTGGTACATCACGAAAATCCATGATAGGAAATACACTAAATTTACCTGTAGAAGAACGTGAAGAGGGGACCATAGCAACTTCGGTAATCGGACTTATGAAGGGCTGTACATTTTTTCGGGTGCATGATGTTAAAGCAAACTACCGAGCATTAAAGATGACAAATCATATTATTAATAGTATATCTAACCAATAAACATGATATCCGTAAGGAGAATAAAGCTTTGGATAAAATTGTAATTAAGGATTTGGAAATATACGCATATCATGGTGTATATCCTGAGGAAAAGAAAAAAGGACAGACGTTTATCATAACTGCAGAGCTTTTTTTGGATTTAAGAGATGCAGGTATGACCGATGTGCTTGAGCAAACAGTAAATTATGCTGAGGTTTGTGACTTGATAAGTGAGGTTATGCTTGAAGAAAAGTATAATCTGATTGAAGCTGCGGCTGAAAATATTGCGAACACAATTCTTATAAAATATGATAAAATAAAAAGTGTGCGTATAATAATCAGCAAGCCCGAAGCGCCTATTGAGATGAGCTTTGATACAGTATACGTTGATATAACGAGGAAGAAAAATATAGCATATCTGAGCATAGGTTCCAATATAGGTGATAAGGAGGGCTACCTTGATTATGCAGTAGACCAGCTTAATAAGGATGAGTATATAAGGGTAAATAAGATTTCCTCATATATAGAGACAGAGCCTTACGGAGATGTTTGTCAGGATGATTTTTTAAATGCCTGTCTGGAGATTGAAACGCTTTATTCACCTATGGAGCTTTTGTCGGTAATAAATGATATAGAGCAGAGTGCCGGAAGGAAACGTCTGGTTCACTGGGGGCCGAGAACCCTTGATATAGATATACTTCTTTATAATAAGGATATAATTATGGAGGAAAATTTAAAGATTCCCCATGCAGATATGACCAACAGGCAGTTTGTGTTGGAGCCTCTTTGTGAGATAGCACCATTTGCATATCATCCTGGATATAACAAAAGAGTAATTGAGTTGTATGAAATTTTAAAAGACAAAAACAAGGAATGAAAAGCCGGATATAAGGTATATCGGTTTATACTAATCGGCAGAATGTGTAAATTAAGATTGGAGGAAAATTATGGCAGTAAAAACCTTCGCGGCAATATATGTGGGTTCAAGTGATTTATCACTTGATATCTACGAGATAAACGGAAAAAAAACCTTTAAAAAAATTGATGGGATAAGCAGAATAATAGAGCTTGGAAAGGATACCTACAGTGACGGATATTTAAGTATAGAATCTATAAAAGCTGTATGTGATACACTTGGTGATTTTAAACGAAAGATGAAGGAATATCAGGTGGCTGATTATAGAGCATATGCAACATCTGCCGTAAGAGAGGCTGAAAATTCCGAGCTTATACTGGATGCTATAAAAAGAGAAACAGATATAGATGTCAGAATCTTAAGTAACTCCGAACAAAGGTATATGAATTTTAAGGGACTTGTTGCAAAGTATGAAAACTTTCATCAGGTGGCAAGCAAAAATACAGCATTTATAGATGTTGGTGCAGGAAGTGTTCAGATTTCCCTTTTCGATAAAAACAATCTTATCGTAACTGAAAATATCCCAATAGGTGCATTAAGAATCAGAGATTATCTTTCCATGATTGGAAGCAAGTCGGGAAAGATGGATCAGGTTATCGCAGACTTCGTCGAGAGCGATATAGTTACATTTAGAAATATCTATCTCAATGACAAGGAGATAAAAAATATAATTGCCGTGGGTGAGGTTATAAAGGTTTTAAAGAAGGTATTACCTGAAATCGATACTTCGGAAAGAATAAGCAAGGAACAGTTTGACAGAGTTTATAGCAGGGCGGTCAAGCTCTCTCCTCAAGAGCTTACTGAAAAGTATGGCATACCGTATGAGAGAGCAACGCTTATACTTCCGACTATACTCATATATAAATCGCTCCTTAATAACTGTAAGGCAGAGGATATATATGCACCTAATCTTTCATTTTGTGACGGTATTGCAGCGTCGTATATCGATGAGGGCAGCAGGGTTGCATTTTCACATGACTTCAGTGAGGATATAGTGGCATCTGCAACCAATATCAGCAAGAGATACAGATGTAATCAATCACATCTTGACGCAGTTTCAGAGCTTGCACTCAAGATATTTGACAGTGTTAAGAAGATACATGGTATGGGTAAGCTGGAGAGACTTCAGCTTCAGATAGCAGCTATACTTCATGACTGCGGTAATTACATAAGCATGAATAATGGTGCCATTAATTCATATTACATAGTGGCAAACACAGAGATAATAGGTCTTTCGCATAAGGAAAGAATGGAGATTGCCAACATTGTCAAGTACAATATTTTATATCTTCCGTCGAGAGAGAAAATCCAGGCGGAACTCGGAAGCTGCAATTACATAACCATAGCAAAGCTTGTTGCTATACTTAGAATTGCAAATATACTTGATAAGAGTCATCTCCAAAAAATCGAGGATGCCAATATAACGCTTAAGGATGATAAGCTTATAATATCAGCGGTTACCTATGATGATATATCTCTTGAAGCGGGACTTTTTGAATCAAGAGCAGATTTCTTTGAGCAGGTATATGGCATAAGACCGGTGCTCAGATTTAGAAGAAATATATAAGAAAGAAATATATAAGAAAGAAATATGTAAGTTAAAAAGTAATATTTTTATGATTGGTATATGAAAGATATATCATTTATAATTTTTTGAATTTTTAATGAAAGGAATGCGGATTATGGATAAGAGAAACTTTGATAAACCGGAGTATTATTATAACAGAGAATTATCCTGGCTGTTATTTAACTATCGTATATTAAATGAGGCCAAGGATAAAACTATTCCTTTGTTTGAACGTATAAAATTTTTATCAATTACGGCATCAAATTTGGATGAGTTTTTCATGATCAGGGTTGCATCTTTGATTGACCTTGTGAGTGCAGATGTAAGAAAAAAAGATATAGCAGGTCTTACTCCTAAAGGACAGCTTGAAAAGATAATACCTGAGACTAAGGAAATGATGAAGTCACAGTATCAGACTCTTAACCGTTCTCTTGTACCGGCTCTTGAGGCAGAAGGACTTAAGTTCGTAAAGCGATATGAGGATTTGACTGAAAAGCAGGCAAAGTATGTTGATAAATATTTTGAAAAGGATGTTTATCCGGTTCTTACGCCTATGGCGGTTGATTCATCAAGACCGTTTCCGCTTATCAGAAATAAAACCTTAAATATAGGTGCACTTATACATGACAAGAAAAAGGATGTAGTTGATATAGCAACAGTTCAGGTTCCGTCGGTTTTGCCGCGTGTAATTGAGCTTCCTAAGGAGGGAGAGGCAAGAGAAATTATTCTTCTTGAGGAAATAATTGAGAAAAATCTGGACAAACTATTTCTTAATTACGAGATAGTCTGCGCTCATCCTTACAGAGTAATGAGAAATGCGGATCTTGCCATAGATGAGGATGATGCTGCTGATCTTCTTAAAGAAATAGAAAAGCAGATTAAGAAGCGTGCCTGGGGCGAGGTTATAAAGCTTGAGGTTGCAGCTGATATGGATAAGAGACTGCTTAAAGAGTTAAAGAAGCAGCTTCAGGTAGAAAGCGAGTATGTATATTCCATAAACGGACCGCTTGACCTTACATTTCTTATGAAGGTTAGTGGACTTGATGGTTTCGATCATCTGAAGTATAAAAAATACATACCTCAGCCTGTACCGGGAATCAACAATGATGAAAATCTGTTTGACCAGATTAAGAGAAAGGATATACTTTTACATCATCCGTATTATGAATTTACACCGGTTGTTGATTTTATAAGACAGGCGGCAGTGGATCCGGATGTTCTGGCCATAAAGCAGACACTTTACCGTGTAAGCGGTAATTCTCCGATAGTTGCCGCTCTTGCACAGGCGGCGGAAAACGGTAAACAGGTTACCGTTTTGGTTGAGCTTAAAGCAAGATTTGATGAGGAAAATAATATCGTATGGGCAAAGAAGCTTGAAAAAGCCGGTTGTCACGTTATATACGGACTTGTCGGTTTAAAGACTCACTCTAAGATTGCACTCGTTGTAAGACGTGAGGAGGAAGGCATCAAAAGATATGTCCATCTTGGAACCGGTAACTACAATGATATAACAGCAAAGATATATACCGATACAGGTATGTTTACTGCATCGGACTCAATAGGTGAGGATGCTACCGCTGTATTTAACATGCTTTCCGGTTATTCCGAACCACCAACCTGGAACAAGCTTATGGTTGCACCTATCTGGATGAAGAAGAAATTTGTAAGCCTTATCGGTAGAGAAATTGAAAATGCAAAGCAGGGCAAGGAGGCACGAATTGTTGCCAAGATGAATTCCCTTTGCGATCCTGTTATCATTAAAAATCTTTATGAAGCATCCTGTGCCGGTGTAAAGATTGATTTGATAGTAAGAGGTATCTGCTGTCTTAAGGCAGGAGTTAAGGATTTAAGTGAAAATATAACCGTAAGGTCTATAGTCGGAAACTTCCTCGAGCATGCGAGAATATTCTACTTCTACAACGATGGTTTTGAGGATGTATATATGGGAAGTGCAGACTGGATGCCAAGAAACCTCGATAAGAGAGTTGAGATAACCTTCCCTGTTGAGGATGCGGATCTTAAAAAGGATGTTATAGAGATATTAAATATACAGCTTGCAGATACATTAAAGGCACATGTAATGCTTCCTGACGGAACCTATGAAAAACAGGATCTAAGAGGAAGGGATAAGCTTGAAGCCCAGCTTTTCTTCTGCAAACAGGCAGTAAATAATTCGAAGAACGAAAAGAAGGAAAAAGAATCAAGAGTATTTACACCTAAGACGAAAGTAGATTGATCAAACGCATTATTTAACCTTGACAAATAATCATATGTCTTGGTATAAAGGTAAGGCGGATTAAAAAGATAATTAAATCTAAAAAGAAAAAAATTAATTAACACATCACTAAGGAGGATTTAAAAAGTGGAAAAGTTCTTTAAAATCAAAGAAAACGGTTCGACAGTACGTACCGAAATCTTTGCCGGACTTACAACCTTTTTTGCAATGGCTTATATAGTTTTTGTAAATCCTAATCAGGTTGCGGCAGAGGGAGCAAACGGATGGCTCGTTGCAGCAGGTGCAGAACCTGTGACTATGGGCAAGATATGGAATTCGGTATATATTGCATCGATTCTTGTAGCAATTATAGGTACATTGCTTATGGCATTTTATGCAAGGATGCCTTTTGCACAGGCTTGTGGAATGGGTCTTAACTCATTTTTCTGTACAACCTTTGTTGCCGGTGCATTTTTCGGTGGAGAGGATGTAGTTACAGGTTATCAGGCAGGTCTCGTTATAGTATTTGTATCAGGTCTTGTGTTCCTTGTACTTTCAGTAACAGGATTAAGAAAATATATAGCAACAGCACTTCCTGAGTGCCTTAAGAAAGCAATTCCTGCAGGTATCGGCTTATTTATAGCTATGATAGGTCTTAAAAATGCCGGCATTATCGAAAGCAATCCATACACCTTTGTACAGTTCTTTGATATTCACGGAAGAATCAAGTCCATAGGCGGAGATGTAACCTCACTTGACGTATGGCATGAGATAGTTCCTGTAATAGTAGCGCTTTTAGGTGTATTTATCATTGCAATACTTGCAAAATATAATATAAAGGCAAATGTTATCATCGGTATTTTGATTTCAACTGTTCTTTACTATGTGATGATGTGGGAGCTTCCTTCATTTGATACAAGTCAGATAGGACAGTCATTCAGAGACTTTAAGGATATAGGTTTATTTGGTGTATTTAAGGGAGAAGCATGGGATGCAGCCTTTAACGGGGAGTTTATAGGCGGTGTATTTGCAGCTATCGTACTCATTATAGCATTCTGCCTTGTAGATATGTTTGATACTGTAGGAACAATCTACGGTACGGCAGCATCAGCAGGCATGCTTGATGAAAACGGTGATCCTATAAGACTTAACCAGTCTATGATGTGTGACTCAATTGGTACAGTATCCGGTGCTTTACTTGGTACTTCAACCTGTACAACCTTTGTTGAGTCTGCTTCAGGTGTAGGTGCCGGAGGTAGAACAGGACTTACAAGTGTAATTACAGCACTTTGCTTTGTAGTATGCTTATTCTTAAGCCCTCTTGCAAGCATTATTCCAAGCTGTGCAACAGCTCCTGCACTTATATTTGTAGGTGTTCTTATGGCTAAGAACTTTGCAAATGTTGATATGGATGATATGCGTTCAGCAGTTCCTGCTTTCCTTGCACTTATTATGATGCCGCTTACTTACTCAATATCAAACGGTATCGGACTTGGTGCAATCGCATATGTGATTATCACACTCTTTAGTGGCAAGTTTACAAAGAAAGATATTGTAGTTACAGTTATAGCAGCACTTTTCGTGTGCAAGTTCATATTTGTAACGATGTAGTGTGAATTACGGCTGCGAATTTTAGTTAAAAACAGGCTGATATAAAGCTAACCATCAATTTGCTAAATCAAGGCACTCAAATTCTTTATAGGTGCTAAAAATCGAAAACTCGCTACGCTCAAACAGTTCGATTTTTTTAACGCACCTATTTCGAATTTGAGTTGTTGATTTGACGCAAATTGGGTTAAATGCTTTCTATCAGCCTGTTTTTTAATCTATTTTCGCAGCTGTTTTACATTATAGTCGTAGAAAGATGAAAAATGTTTATAGTACAATTTGCACAAATTTGCTTGTTAATTTTGATGAAATTGCTGTATAAGTCGCAGAAATGCTTGTATTATGGGCTTTTACATGCTATTCTAGCATATATATATTAGCGTGTTCGTTGATTTTATAATTAAGTTCTTTATTTTATGTTACCTAATAATCATAAAAAGGGGAGGAAATTACATGAGGAAATCAAAAAGGATTTTGAAAAGAGTTCTTTCTGTTGTAACAGCGGCCTTGATGGCGATCGGAATGTTTAACATCGGTGGAACACAAAGAAGCATGGAGGCAGTTAAGGCAGCAAACTATGATTCGGCATCTTCTGTTAATTTTGACAGAGTGCTTGGAAGAGCAACAGATTACGGAGTTTTATGTAAGACATTAAATAAAAATGATCATATGGAAACAACATATGCCACACAGTTATTTAATGGAACCGGTAATGTTGATATTGATATGGCGGGTGAACTTCCGGTTCAATTTATGATTGGGTAAATAGGTTCAGGATCAAAACTGGAATATGGAAAAGCCGCTGTTACAGGAATGAAATATAATGTATACACTACTGAAGATGTAAAATCTCATATTCAGGTACATACTACAAATCCTGTCCCTGATGTTGTTATAACTACAGCATCAAAAACGGATATCAATGAAAACGTAGCATCTATGATTCAACACGTAAAGGATCAATCAAGTACTCTTGCATCAAAGCCTGATACGGAAGGTTTTACCATAGATACTACAGGAAAAGTCGTTTTAGATGTTAAAAAGGATGCACTTAAGAACAATGTTGTTTATGTTAAAGTTGCAGCCGATAGTCCTATAGCTAATGCAATTAAGCAATCTGAAGGATTAGTTATAAAGAAGTATTCAAGTACAGTTGTTGTATTTAATATGCCTGCATCCAATGATAGCGATGATACATTGAGCATTAATAAGTACAAGGTTATTTATACAGATGATACTTCAAATGTTGAAAAAGAGTTGAATACTGATCATTCACAGTACGTAATGGGAGCTGTTGCCCAGGAATTATACGATATGGATGAGCAAATCTGCCAGAAAATTATCTGGAATATGCCATCATCAACTAAAGTAAGTCTGACTACAACTTTAGGCTGCTTTTTGGTTCCTACTGAAGGTGCAAATGTAACTGCAGGTTCAAGCGGCGGATGGGTTGCAGTTGATGGTACATTTAAAAATACGGGAGAGTGGCATTATATTTATCAAGGTCGTAGTAATACCAATAATGATTCTATTCATTTTGCAACATATAAGGCATTTACCGGTTCGTATGTAACAAGAGATTCTTCGGATGAGGTTATTCCGTTAAGCAATATAGAATTTAGCGCAGGCGATTACAAGTTTGATTTTTATAAGAGTAATGAGAACTTTACGACTGACAGCTCAGGACTTGTTGAGACAATATCAAATGATGCAGCGGGTACAGTAACTTTTTCAAATATTTATTATACAGATTCCGGTGATTACTATTATGTAATAAAAGAACAAAATGCAGGAGTTAAGAAAAACGGTATAACAAACTCTGATGGTGAAATTGATATTAAAGTTCATGTTGATAAAACTGTTGACAGTGCTACAAATGAAGTAACATACAAATATACAGTATCAACATGGAAATATCTATCTGCGGCTGATAAAGCAGCAGGAAAGGTTTATAAAAAGGTTGATTCAAGGGTTATGACCGGCGTTGAATGGACTTTGGGTGGTATGTATAACCTTGCAGACGTAGGTAACCTTGAGATAACTGTTAAGGATGAGGATACAGGAGAACCTGTTCCGGGTGCTAAGGTAGATGTTACTAATCCTGACGAAACAAAGACTACATACACTACAGATGCAAACGGAAAGATTACAATTTCAAATACACCGTCCGGAAATCATAGTATAGTAGTTACGGAAGTTCCTGCAAATTACAGAGTGACCACAGGAAAAAATGCTACTGTAAAGGTTGAAAGCGGAGCTACCAAAAAGCATGAGGCTGAGGTTACAACTACAGGTGGCCTTAAGGTAACAGTATTGGACGAGGCTACAGGAGAACCTGTAAAGGATGCTGTTGTTAAGATAACAGATGAAGCCGGTAATTCTACAGAGTATACTACAGATGCAAATGGTGTAATTACTGTTAATCCTACAGATACAGGTAAGTATGATGTCGTTGTTACCAAGGTGCCGAAAGGAAAGAAGGTTACTGTTGGTGAGACAAAGACTCTTACGGTTACAAAGGGTGCAATAGCTGAGCATGTTGCTAAAATTAATAATGCAGGCACAGGAAATCTTGAGGTTACAGTAACTGATGAGGTTACTAACAAGCCTGTACCTGATGCATCAGTCGACATCACCGATCCATCAGGAACTACTGATACACATACAACTGATACAAACGGAAAGGTTACTCTTACTGATGTTCCAACAGGTGACTATACTGTTGAGATAACTAAGGTACCGGATGGATATACAGTTACAACAGGACAAAAGACTACAATAACAGTCAAGGAAAATGAAACAGTAACGGATGAAATTAAAATTACAAATAGTTCATCAGATGTAACTAAGACTCCTAACACTACAACAACAGTTACATCAACAAATTCTTCAGATAAGGCTGTTCAGACCGGAGATAACTTTAACGCAAAGACTCCAATAACACTTTGGATTATCTCTCTTATGGGAATTGCTGCATTGATATACGGTAAGAAGAAATATGATATATTTTAATTAAATAATTGAGTAATTAATGTGTCACCGGGAAATCTTCCCGGTGACACATTTTTTTTGATGCACACGCCCGCGTAATGAAATTTGTCACTGCGTGACACGCGGGCGGCGCGGCGAGTAGGATGCGATTTCATCTTTCCTACTCGATTTAATATTTCGCATAAATTCCATTTTTCATAAAGTTTTCACATATAATATATTGATATTTTGAGAATGAAAAAGGTATAATATTTACTGTGAAATATTGGAATATAATTGAATTTAAAAGGGAAAAACACAGTATGTTAAGGACACTCGGAAAACATCTTAAGGAATTTAAAAAAGCGACCATACTTACGCCTATATTTATGATTTTTGAGGTAATCTTTGATATGATTATACCTCTTTTAATGGGCAAAATTGTAAGTAACGGTATTGAAAAAGGAGATATGGATTACATAGTAAAAACAGGCATAGTTATGGTGGTTCTTGCTTTGCTTGGCCTGTTATCCGGTATTTTAGGCGGTGTGTTTGGAGCAAAGGCATCTACCGGTTTTGCCAGAAACCTACGAGAGGCAATGTTTAATAATATCCAGACCTTTGCTTTTTCAAATATAGATAAATATTCTACATCAGGTCTTGTGACAAGACTTACTACTGATGTAACCAATGTTCAAAATGCATTTCAGATGCTTATAAGAATGTGCGTAAGGGCACCGTTTTCCATGATTATAGCTATGATAATGGCATTTATGATAAATGCAAGAATTGCAAGCATTTATCTTGTTGCTGTAATCTTTTTGTCGGTATTTCTTGTCTTCGTTATGTCAAGAGCTATGAAGTATTTTTCGCAAGTGTTTAAAAAATATGATGATTTAAATGAGAGCGTTCAGGAAAATGTCTCAGCTATAAGAGTTGTCAAGGCGTATGTCAGGGAAGAATATGAAAATGAAAAATTTAAGAAAGCCAATAATAATATATACAAGATGTTTATTAAGGCAGAAAAGGTTATGGCTTTTACAACTCCTACCATGATAGCTACGGTAAATGTAACTATTCTTCTTATAAGCTGGGTTGGAGCCCATATGATTATTTCGGGAACGGGAGGACTTAATACCGGAGATCTGGTTAGCCTTCTTGCATACTGTATGAATATACTTATGAGTCTTATGATGGTTGCCATGATATTTGTTATGGTATCCATGAGTATGAGTTCGGGAAAACGTATCGCAGAGGTTTTAAATGAAGCTCCCGATATAGTCAATCCTGATAATCCTGTTATGGAGGTTAAAAACGGAGATATTGATTTTAAGGGTATCAAATTTGCTTATAACAAGGGTGAGTCCGGAGGGTATGTTCTTGATGATATAAATCTGCATATTAAATCCGGTGAAACCATAGGAATAATCGGTGGAACAGGAAGCTCCAAGTCAAGTCTTGTTAATCTTATCAGCAGACTTTATGATGTTTCAGACGGTTCGCTTTTGGTAGGCGGAGTTGATGTCAGAAAATATGACCTTGAGGTATTGAGAAATGAAGTATCGGTTGTGCTTCAAAAGAATGTATTATTTAGCGGAAGCATATATGATAACTTGAGGTGGGGCGATAAGAATGCCACGGACGAGGAGTGCCGTAAGGCCTGCCGGATGGCATGTGCGGATGAGTTTATAGAAGCACTTCCCGATGGCTACAATACCCATATAGAGCAGGGTGGAACCAATGTCTCCGGAGGACAGAGGCAGAGACTTTGCATAGCGAGGGCACTTCTTAAAAAGCCTAAGATTTTAATCCTTGATGACAGCACAAGTGCGGTTGATACAGCGACGGATGCAAAGATAAGAAAAGCCTTTAAAGAGGTTATACCCGGAACAACCAGGCTTATAATTGCACAGAGAATTAACAGTGTGCAGGAGGCTGACAGAATCATTGTTATGGATGAGGGACGTATCAATGGTATCGGAACTCATGATGAGCTTCTTAAGAGTAATGAGATTTATAAAGAGGTTTATGAATCCCAGACCGGTGGAGGCGGAGATTTTGATGAGCAGGGAGGCGCACACTGATGGCAGAAGAAAATGTAAAGGTTATTAAAGGACCGGGCGGTGGCAGATACAGAGGACCAAAGGTTAAGGTTGAAAATGCCGGTCAGATATTTAAGCGTTTAATGGTATATGTCGGTAAGAAATATAAATTTCAATATGCACTTGTAATTGTATGTATTATCGTAAATGTTTTATCCAATATTCAGGGAACGCTTTTTACAAAAACACTTATTGATGATTATATCATGCCTCTTATAGGCAGCAAGAATCCAGATTATTCAAATCTCTTACATGCAATCATAAGAGTAGCTGGCTTTTATCTGTGCGGCATAATTGCGGCACTCGTACAACAGCTTACCATGATATATATTTCTCAGGGAACTCTACGCGATTTAAGACAGGATTTATTTACACATATGGAGAGCCTGCCTATAAGCTATTTTGATAAAAACACTCACGGAGATATAATGTCTGTATATACCAACGACATAGATACCTTAAGACAGATGATAAGTCAGAGTATTCCGCAGTTTGTAAGCAGTGTTATAACTATTGTATCGGTGTTTGCGAGTATGATATTCTTAAGCATTCCGCTTACTCTTGTTACGGTTGTTATGCTTGCGATAATGCTTAAAGCGAGTACGAAGGTTGCAAGTCAAAGCGGTAAATACTTTGTTAAGCAGCAGGCTAAGCTCGGTGAGGTAAACGGTTACATCGAAGAGATGATGAGCGGTCAGAAGGTAATCAAGGTATTTAATCATGAGAAGGAGAGTATGACAGATTTCAAAAGGCTCAATGATGAGCTTTATGAAAATGCATACAGTGCCAATAAATTTGTAAATGTAATTGGTCCGGTCAACGCGCAGCTTGGAAACCTCGGATATGTTGTATGTGCCATAGTAGGCGGTGCATTTGCCCTTAAGGGCTTCTTTCGACTTACCACCGGTGCGCTTATAAGCTTCCTCACCTTTAACAGACAGATTAACATGCCTATAAGTCAGGTGAGCCAGCAGATGAATTCTGTTGTAATGGCACTCGCCGGTGCTGACAGAATTTTTAAGCTCCTTGATGAAAAGCCGGAAACTGACGAGGGATATGTAACCCTGGTAAATGCTAAAGAAGAAAACGGTGAGCTTGTTGAAACTACTGAAAGAACAGGTCTTTGGGCTTGGAAGCATACCCATCAGGCAGATAAGAGCGTTACCTATGTAAAGCTTACCGGTGATGTGGTTTTTGATGATGTTGATTTTGGTTATACCGAAGATAAGCAGGTGCTTTTTAATGTGGATCTATTTGCAACACCGGGACAAAAAATTGCATTTGTAGGTTCAACCGGTGCCGGAAAAACAACCATCACAAATCTTATAAACAGGTTTTATGAT
Source organism: uncultured Lachnospiraceae bacterium (assembly GCA_902788555.1). Classification (GTDB taxonomy): domain Bacteria; phylum Bacillota; class Clostridia; order Lachnospirales; family Lachnospiraceae; genus Coprococcus_C. The sequence continues at coordinate 8,017 of CADAKQ010000018.1, read as the reverse complement.
ATACAGGACGGAAAAATCAGGTATGACGGTATAAATATCAATAAAATTAAAAAAGCGGATTTAAGACATTCTCTTGGCATGGTGCTTCAGGATACGCATCTATTTACTGCGTCCGTTATGGACAATATAAGATACGGAAAGCTGGATGCAACCGATGAGGAGGTATATGCGGCTGCAAGGCTTGCAAATGCGGACGGATTTATTAAAAGATTACCTGATGGATACAATACCGTGCTTACAGGGGACGGTGCAAACTTAAGTCAGGGTCAAAGGCAGCTTCTTGCAATCGCAAGGGCAGCAATTGCCAATCCTCCCGTATTAATACTTGATGAAGCTACATCTTCGATTGATACACGAACCGAGAAGATTGTTCAGGCGGGTATGGATGGTCTTATGAAAGGAAGAACCACCTTTGTAATTGCACACAGACTCTCGACAGTTAGGAACAGTGATTGTATAATAGTACTTGAGCATGGTCGTGTAATAGAGCGCGGACCACATGATGAACTTATAGAAAAGAAGGGCAAATATTATCAGTTGTATACGGGTAATGCAGTGGGATAATTAATACTTTATGCAAGCCGGAAAAATGATTGTAAATAGCTTTTAGGGGAGATAAGATGTCTGATAGTATTGAAAAAAAGAAAAAAAGGATATTTGATATAATTCAGATAGGCAACAGAAATGATGTGCCAAGCACACTGTTTGATATATTTATTGTTGTCGTTATAATTGTTAACCTTTTTATAACATTCTTTGATACCTTTGATGAGTCTGCACCATATAAAGATATTCTGGACAGAGTTGAGCTTATAACGATTTTGATATTTACTGTTGAGTATGTACTTAGAGTCTGGACAGCGGAATATTTATATCCTAAAAAGGATTTTTGGAAGGCAAAGCTTAAGTTTATATTTTCATTTAACGGAATTGTTGATTTGCTTACATTCTTTCCTTACTATCTGCCGTTCTTTTTCCCGGCAGGAGTCGTTGCCTTTAGGATGCTTAGGGTTGTAAGGATATTCAGATTATTTAGAATTAACAGTCAGTATGATGCTTTCAATGTAATTTTAAATGTTTTAAATGAAAAGAAGAATCAACTCTTTTCATCTTTGTTTATTATTTTTATGCTTATGGTTTCATCTTCTTTGTGTATGTATAGCATTGAGCACAATGCACAGCCTGAAGCCTTTAAAAATGCGTTTTCGGGTATCTGGTGGTCCATGTCTACACTTCTTACTGTGGGATATGGAGATATATATCCGATAACTACTTTCGGAAAATTTATGGCAATTGTTATAGCATTTTTAGGTGTTGGGATGGTAGCTATTCCGACAGGTATTATATCTGCCGGATTTGTTGAACACTATTCTAAGATTAAACAATTTACTTTTGCGGCAGAGGAAAATGACATTCATTTCATTTCAATACTTATAGATAATGATCATCATTTAAAGGATTGTCTTGTAAAGGATTCCAACCTTCCGGCAGGTATGCTAATAGCATTTATAGTTCGAAACGGACAGGTTGTTATGCCTAAGGGAGATACAAGGATTCTAAAGGATGACAGGCTTGTTATATGTGCAGAGAGATATAGTGATGATAATTATGTAAGACTGAGGGAAACAAAGATTAAGTCAGAAAATCCATGGATTGGAAAAGAGATTAAAGATCTTGATATATCCAGACTCACAACTATAGTAATGATAAGAAGAAAAAATAAGACAATTATACCGACAGGACAGACGGTTATAAAAAATGGAGATATTATAATTTATTACACAAAAAAAACGGATGAGAATATATAATCAAAGTTATATTTAGTTACGTTAAAAAATATATTACCAATTGAGGGAAAAATCGTGTCACGTATAAGAATTTCTTCAAAATATCTAATACCATTAAGTTTTTTTTTGACTATCATAATAGGTGCAATTCTATTGATGCTTCCTGCTGCTTCGGCAACAGGTGAGGCAACAGGTCCGCTTACGGCTCTGTTTACTTCAACTACTTCTGTATGTGTAACAGGACTTGTGGTAGTTGATACATATGCACATTGGAGCTTATTTGGACAGTTTATAATACTTATACTGGTTCAGATAGGCGGACTCGGTGTAGTTGCAGTTGGTTCAATGATTATGCTTGTCGGTAAAAGAAAGTTTAATCTCGGAAGCAGAACACTTTTAAATGATGCTTTGAATGTTGAAAAAAACAGAGGGCTTCTTACTTTTTTGACAAGAATATTTAAGGGAACATTTTTCGTCGAAGGAATAGGTGCAGTTTTATATGCGATTGATTTTGTACCAAGATTAGGTTTTTCTAAGGGTATATGGTCAGCAGTTTTTCAATCGGTTTCGGCATTTTGCAATGCCGGTATGGATGTAGTAGGTCCAAATAGTATGATTGATTTTCATTATAACGGACTTTTGATGACGGTTACTATGGTGCTTATTATCCTTGGCGGGCTTGGGTTTGTTGTATGGTTTGATTTAATTGATAGTATAAAAAATGCAATTAAAAACAGATTATCATTTTATAAAATGCTAAAAAGACTTACGATACACAGCAAGGTGGTTTTGCTTATGACAGGTTTTTTGCTTGTTTTAGGGACAATCGGAATTTTTATTTCCGAATACAGTAATCCGGATACTATAGGTGAAATGAGTCTTGCAGGAAAGTTGTCAAACAGTCTTTTTCAATCTGTGACCTTTAGAACGGCAGGGTTTGCTTCAGTACCACAGGATATGCTGACAGAAAGTTCGTGTTTTATCGGTTATATACTTATGTTTATAGGAGGTTCGCCGATAGGTACTGCAGGTGGTATAAAGACCGTTACATTTTTTTTGGTTATGATGAATGTAACTTCGTATATCAAAGGAAGAAATGAAAATCTTGTCTTTAATAAAAGCGTTTCAACTGAGCTTATGCGTAAGGCTGCAGCTATAGTTTTTGTAAGTATGATAACAGTATTTATTATGACATTTGCTCTTATGGGACTTGAAGGTGTAAATCTGACTGATGCTTTGTATGAGATAGTAAGCGCACTTGCAACTGTAGGCCTTTCAAGAGGTCTTACTCCGTTGCTTGGAAGAGCAGGAAGAATTATTATAATTATATCTATGTATCTTGGAAGGATAGGACCTATTTCCATGGCGTTGTTTTTCATTAAAGGAAATGGTATGGATAACAGAGTCAGACATTCTGAAGGAAAGTTTTATGTAGGATAAAAATGGAGGATGTTATGAAAAAATCTATTGCAGTTTTGGGACTTGGAAAATATGGCAGAAGTCTTGTGGAAAATCTATACAAAATGGGTGCAGATGTTTTGGCTGTTGATGCTAAAGAGGAAATTGTAAATGAAATATCGGATAGATGTACATCTGCTATTTGCGCCGATCTTACAAATGAAGAGGAAGTCATAGCACTTGGACTCAAAAATATGGATATTGTAATTACGGCAATGGGAAGAAATCTGGCTGCAAGTATAATGTCAGTTGCTGTAGCAAAAGAGCAAGGTGTTAAGCTGGTTGTTTCAAAGGCTTCAACTGACAGAATGGCAACGATACTAACCAAGGTTGGCGCCGATAAAATACTTGATCCTGAAGAAGAGGGAGGTGTACGTTCGGCACGAATACTTATGTCATCGCTTTTCAGGGATTTTTTTGAAATAGATGAAAACATGTATATGATTGAGATGCAACCCAAGAAAGAATGGGTTGGAAAAAATCTTATGGAGCTGGAATTAAGAAAAAATTTAAATCTTAACGTACTGGCTGTAAAAGAAAAGGGAGAAAAGTGGAGCTTTGTTGACCCTAAAAAGGCTTTTTCTGATACATGTACAATTCTTATAGTAATGGAAAAAAAGGATATGAAAAAGTGGAAACTTAATTAAAAATAATAATTAAGAATAACTATTTTTTTATAGTTATCTTGAAGAATTTTTTGTTTATGATAAAATAAAGTGTATAAAAAACGAAAACCATACAGTAGCAAAGTTGATTTTTTAGTTGATAGAATGACAAGAGGGGATTATATGAAAAGAGATAATAGAGGTTTTTCACTTGTAGAACTCATAATTGTTATAGCGATTATGGCGATACTTGCAGGCGCTATAGCACCGGCACTTATCAGATATATAGATAAGTCCAGAAAGTCCAATGATGTTTCGGCGGCTAAGACGATAAAGACTTCTGTAGAGACAGCGCTTTCATATGAAAAAACATTTGAACTGATGACAACAGGTGATGAAAATACAACTACAGACGTAGATGGAAATACTGTTAAATATGCAGGCTATATAGAGATTGTACCAAATCAGCCACTGCCATCTACAACTGCAGTAATTATTCATCAGTCCAATAATGCAGATGTTGATCCGGCGGGTTTGACAAGTACTCAGGATGAGATAATGGATAATATAGGAGATAAGACTCCAAAGATTAAATATAAAAAGGCAGCAAATGGAACAGTTACTCCTACACATTATTATGTCTTTTGTACAACCAAGGGTTCGATTGCAGTAGGAATAGGTAAGGGTGTTGGTAATGGTGAGTTCTATCAGCTTGCTCCGGAAATCAGCAAATATTATCAGTAAGATATAGTTTGAGTAAAAAAGGCGCCTCATAAAGGATATTATGAGATGCCTTTTTTGGCACACGTCCGCGTGATGAAAATTGTCACTTCGTGATATGCGGGTAGCGTGGCGAGTAGGATACGATTTTAACTCCTCTGCTAGATTAAGTATATAAATTTATAAAAGGATATAGTTATGGAAGATAAAGGATATACAGTATTAATAGTTGATGATGATAAGGACTTGTCTTTGCTTATATCCGATATGCTGTTTGACAACGGTTACGGATGTATTTTGGCGGAAAGTCTGGATGATGCATATGATATAATTGAAAAAAACAAGGTGCATCTTATATTACTTGATATAAATCTGCCTGATGGAACAGGTTTTTCTTTGTGTAAAGAGCTTAGGAAGGTTTCTGAGGTTCCGGTTATATTTGCAAGTGCAAGAACTTCAGAAGATGACAAGATAACAGGACTTGATATGGGTGGAGATGATTATATAGCAAAGCCTTATTCCATAAAAGAGCTTATGTCAAGAATCAGGTCACTTATAAGAAGGACATATGGTTTTAGAGAAAAAGAAAAAACATATTCTTTTAAGGCGGGAAAGGACAATGTGATAAGCATAGATACAGGAAGACGTATAGTTAAGCGTATAAATAAGGGTATAGAAGAAGAGGTAGCACTTTCATTAAAGGAATATGATCTGTTAATATATTTATGTGAACATCAAAAACAGGTTCTAAAAAAGGAAAATCTTGTAAATGAAGTCTGGGGAGCTTTTAACACAGTTGAACCATCTACACTTACTGTACATATAAGGTGGCTTAGAGAAAAACTGGAAAACAATCCGTCCAAACCGGTTTTTATAAAGACTGTCTGGGGTGTGGGTTATATATTAGAGGAAAATGAGGATTAGAGTTTTTTATGAAAAGAAGCAGTATTACAAAAAAGATGTTAATAATGGCATTAGTCTGTATGCTTATTTGTACAGCTGTCTTTTTGGGCTTTTATATATCAGATGCCGATGATGAGAAGGATGATATATATGCCGACACTATTATTTCACTTAATGAAATTGATAATATGCTTGATGGTGATATAAGTTTAGCTGATGTTGAATCAAATAAGGATAATATTGTTTTTGCTAAGGATGAGATTAAAAAACTTATTATGGAGCTTCATGATCATAAATCTTTTGAAAAGAAAAAGGATAATACCGGTCTTTTTGCTTTTTATCTTCTGACTACGTGTTTTATTTTACTGATATTTTTACTGGTTTATATTTTGATTTTAAGACCTTTTGAAAGGCTTGAAGATTTTGCTTCTGAACTTTCGAAAGGTAATTTTGATGCCGGTTTAAAGTATGACAGAGTTAATATGTTTGGAGAGTTTACATGGGCGTTTGATCATATGAGAAGCGAACTTAAGCAGTCAAGGGAGCGTGAGCAGGAGGCAATTGATAATAATAAAACAATAATAGCGACCTTATCTCATGATATAAAAACTCCTGTGGCATCTATCAGGGCATATGCTGAGGGGTTATCGGAGAATATGGATTCTAATCCCGAAAGAAGAAAACGATATATTGATGTAATTATGAAAAAATGTGATGAAGTGTCAAAAGTAACCGATGATATGTTTATACATTCGCTGCATGATCTTGACAGACTTGTGATAAACAAGGATGAAATTGATTTAAAAAAAGTGATAAATGAAACGATAGATGCTCTAAATGGAGATAAAAAGGATATTGAGGTTAAGGAAGAAATTGATGAATTTACATTGCATGAAGCGGATAGCATGAGGATAGCTCAGGTTATAGAAAATATAATTACCAATGCAAGAAAGTATGCGGGCAATTCCAAGATAGAAATTTGGAGTATAATAAATAATAACAGCGAGTCAGATGATACAGTCAATAACTCAAATATATATGAACTTCACATCAAGGATAACGGACAGGGTATTCCTCCTGAAGATATGCCATTTGTATTTGATAAATTCTATCGCGGAAAAAACAAAGGCGATAAAAAAGGAGCAGGACTTGGACTCTTTATCGTAAAATATATCATGGAAGAAATGGGCAGAAAGGTTTACTTAAACAATAGTCGTGAGGGACTGGAGGTAGTTCTTTCATTTATGAACTCAAATGAGTTATAAAAATTTTATACTATATATGCGGATAAAATGAGCATATATAGTATGAAGTTTTATTTTTTTTATTTCTTAAGGACTTCTTAATAATTTCGATTGTATACTCTCATTAAAGATATAAATAAACGTTATTATGCTTTTCCAAAGATAGTGTCAAGTGACGTATGAAAAAACGAAACAAATAAAAAAAGATAGTGTCAAGTGACGTATGAAAAAACGAAACAAATAAAAAAGGCACTTTTGAACCTTGGAAATTGTAGATATTTTATGTTGTGATGGGCTTACGCCACCCTTGACAGCATGAAAAAGAACTGCTGTGAATTAATTACCGACGGCGAAGATGACAGGAACAGTCAAGATTTCTCCGTCAGCTACAGCAGTGTAGCAGTTCTTTTTCATGTTATCAAGGGCAGGCCACTAAAGCGGTGGCTGTTTTTATACCTCTGGCTCGGAATCAAGGAACAGTCTTTATTGAGACTGTTGCATTTTCAAGATTGTCTGTTGCCCAAGGAAGATGAGAAGCTGCCATTTACCGGGCATGTTACCTGCACCTTTTAGTATTTCAACTTCATTAAGTGGTTGATAGTTGTTGTGCCTGTGAGGTCTCAAAAAGTTGTAGTAGCAAACCCATAGAGCCAGGTCATAGTTGGCACCGTCGATGTTATCGAATCCATTTGTAGGTCTATATGATGCTTTGTATGTACGATTAAGTCGTTCAATCATCTGTTTGTACGGACGAAACTCTTTAGACACTTCATCGTCATTTGTAAGTCCGATGACCTGAGTTATATCAAAGTCTATTTTACCATCGGATTGTATGTTGAACTGTTGAGCAGCGAGAGGGTATGCACTATAGCCATCAGCGATGAATCTGAATTTTTCAGGCAACTCTTTTAAGTGATTGAACGCCATTCGCATTGCCATGATGCACGGACCAACGCCACGGTTATCAGATACCTGATAACCTATGATTGAACGCTTCATAGTGTCCATGATGAACCAGATATAGCCTTTTACACCTCTGATTTTTATATAGGTTTCATCTGCTGTAAAGGTGTTGCCGAGTTTATAGTCATAGTTGTCAACAAAGGGTTTAACACATACTGCAGCAGTTTTAAGATAATTGGCTATCTGTTGGTGAGATATTTTTATTCCATGTATCTCGTATAGTGCATCAGCTGTTTTTCTAAGAGACAGACCTAAATTGACTTTGTAAGAAAGGCATAGGCCCATAACATTCTGGTCGAATTTAGAGAACTTAAGAGAAGATGCATTTTTAGGCAGG
>CADAKQ010000017.1 GCA_902788555.1 uncultured Lachnospiraceae bacterium | reverse complement strand
ATTAAACAACTTTGTCATGGATGTAACTTTATAAACCATTGTACGAAAGGCTTAAAATCAAGGCTTTTTTGTGCAAAATAAATAAGAAAGTGTAGAGAGTAGCTATGGCAGCAAAAAAGGAAAAGGAAGTTAATAACGGAATGCAGATAATTAACTCGCATATAGAGAGTGGGAGCTTTAGTAATCTGTACCTTTTAACGGGCGAGGAGAAATATCTGATTCTTCAGTACAGGGACAAGCTCGTGGAGGCTATTATAGATAAGACGGATACTATGAATTATTCTCTTTTTCGAGATGAGAGTATATCGGAGGATGAGATTATATCCATTGCGCAGACTATGCCTTTTTTTGCTGAAAGAAGAGTGATTGTTGTTGAGGAGAGCGGGTTCTTTGCTAAGAAAACAGATGATGCTTTTGTCACGGCTATGAGTGATATTCCGGAGACCACAGTTATAATATTTGTGGAAAGTAAGACTGACGGAAAGCTCAAGCTCTATAATATATTTTCCCAAAACGGAATTATAGCCAGATTTGATGCGCCTGATTCAAGAACCCTTATCAGATGGATACAGGGACTTTTCAGGGAGGATGAAATATCAATCGAGGAAGGTGCGATATTACGACTTCTTGAAAATACCGGCAGTAATATGAATCGAATATATACTGAGGTCGAAAAGCTTAAGGCTTACGGATACGAAACTAAAAAAATAACTCTTGCGGATGTAAATGCTTTAAGTGCGGATGTTGTCGAAGATAAGATATTTGAAATGATTGAGGAAATATCAAAGAAAAATAAAGCGCGTGTGCTTAAGCTTTATGACGATTTGAAATATCTTAAAACAGATGCCATGAGCATACTTGCACTTACAACAAATCAATATAACAGACTGCTTAAAACCTCAGAGGCTATGGGTGACGGAAATGATGTGAGAAAGGTTGCGACCGTATTAAAGTCTCCTGACTGGCTTGCAAAAAAATACATCGGCTTATGTAGAAACTATAATACGAAAATGCTGGTTGAAAAAGTAAACATGTGCATAGACACAGACAACAGCATCAAAAAAGGACGTATGAAAAAAGACCTTGCCGTCGAGATGCTGATACTTAACTTAATTAAATAAATCACTTAAATTCAAAGGGCTTTCTTTATAACAATAAAAAACAGCGAGCCAATCGGCTCGCTGTTTTTTATTAAAGACGGTTAACTGCAAGAGTTAAACGGGATACTTTTCTAGCTGCATTGTTCTTGTGGTAAATTCCCTTTGATGCTGCTTTGTTGATTTCTGAGATTGCAACCTTAAGTGCTGCCTCAGCTGCTGCCTTATCCTTTGCTTCGATAGCTGCATCAACCTTCTTAATCATTGTCTTAACCTTAGACTTGATAGCTTTATTTCTCATAGTCTTGGTCTCGATAACCTTAATTCTCTTCTTAGCAGATTTGATATTAGCCAAATCAGACACCTCCATAAAATAAATTAATTTACAGTATGTATATAATTTCAATTTGGTCAAGACACGTACAACATACCCACACCACCAGATATATTGGACCAATCGAAAATATCTAACCTTACGTTATCAAACACGCAACACATAGGATATCAAAAAGCGCGCTTCCTGTCAAGGAAAAAATAAAAAAAGATTTTTATTCCTTTGAATTTGCAAGCATCAGTTTATCGTAGTCATCTATAGGCATTGGCTTTGCAAAGAGGAAGCCCTGACCGATTTCACAATTGATGGAACGCAGCATTTCAAGCTGCTCATCGGTTTCTATACCTTCACTTACTATTTTTATATCCATTGCATGAGCCATATCGATAATTCCCTGAAGAATTTTGACTGCACGTTCATCTTTGGCGGCAGAACGTGATAAAAAGTCATGGTCAAGCTTTATTATATCGACAGGCAAGTCCTTAAGCAGCGTAAGAGAAGAGTACCCTGAGCCGAAATCGTCCATATTGATTAAAAAGTCCATATCCTTGAGTCTTTTTAAAACATTTATCATTTCATCATAGTGTTCAGCAAAAACGCTTTCTGTTATCTCAAACTCTATGTAATGATGAGGAATAAAATACTTGTCTACCGTATTTTGTATTCGTGTAAGTAAGTCCTTGTGAGAGACAGTTGCCCTTGACAGGTTTACGGAAAACGGAAGTGCTTCGATATCCGCATCGAGGTATTTGCGGATAGATTTACAGGCCTCTTCGAGCATAAAGAAGTCGATATTATATATGAATCCGTTTTTCTCAAAGGTTGGTATAAAGCTTCCCGGCTCTAAAAAGCCACGGGTAGGTGAAAGCCATCTTACCAGAAGTTCACTTCCTATAAGCTTCTGGGAACTTATATCAAATTTTGGTTGTGCATAAGCACAGAATTCTCCGTTCTCAAGAGCATCATACATGCTGTTTTCAATCTGTGCGGCATTTAATATCCGCTTATGGTAATCATCGTCATAATAAGCAAAGCTGATACCTGACTTTTCATCAATGGATTTTTCGGTCATGATTACCCGGTCAACAAGATGCATTATATCATAGCTTCGTAAGCTTTCATCAATGATAAGTATTCCGGTGATAAAATCAACGGAAAATTTATCCTGAATAAGCTTGCAGGCATCGTGAACTTCATTTTTTATATTTTCAAAGCTCCGCATAAAGCTTGCGTTATCAAAATATTTCATGAGCAGGATAAAGGTATCATTTATTACCCTGGAAAAAGCTTCATTTTCACCGGTATATTTATTTAAAATATCAGCTATGGTCTTAAGTGTCGTGTCACCGACAGAGTAACCATAGGCTTCATTAATGTATTTAAAGCTCTTTATGTTAAAATAACATAAAACATAATTCTCGTTTTGGTTTTCGTCAAGAAGCTTTTGGGCATCCAGCTTGAATTTTTCAAAGTTTCCATATCCGGTAACCATATCCTTATAGGAAGCCTCGGCAATTCTTTTTTCAATATTGATATTTTGTTCAAGTTCAAGCTTAAGCCTTTCAGCTTTCGTCTGTTTGTGGGCAGCCATAGACATAAGATATGTGTTTTTTCCCATACTCCATTTTATGGGAATAAATTTGGCATCCAAGCTTTCATCAAAGGTTCTGTTATGTCTGGAAATAGTTACGGCTTTATCACTGCTTCTGTACATAGGACAGTCCTCACAAGGAGAATTCTTCTGGGAAATGCACATATAGCATTTTGAACCTACGGAAATTTCAGGATAATAATCGTGACTTATGTCATTGCAGTAGACTATATCGTAGGTATCTTTATCTATGATAATCATAGGATTCTGGACTATATCAAAGGCAGTGGCAGTATCATCTCTCAAAAAGTCGAGCGCCTTTTGGTTTTGCTTGGTGCATATGGCTTCAGCCAGGAGCTTAAACAAGAGTTTAAAGGTTGAAAGTGTTTCCGAAGACCAACCCTCCTTGTTATCCATTGAATAAAAGCATATATAGCCTATAACCTTTCCCGTTGAAGTTATATCTGACTGTACCAGCTTTTTGATACCTTCAAGGGAGGGGTTCATGCTTGAGTTGTTGAGCTTAAGCAAGGAAGTATCAGATGAATATGAGATACCGTCATTGCCCATCGCACTTATCTCTTCAAATATAGTACCCGAAGTATGCTGTTTTCTGGTTATGTCATTTTTTATTCCCTCAGCACACCATTGGTGGGTGCAATCTACAAATTTTTTATTGAAACCATATTCGTAAATGCAAATCTTATCTACCGGGTATGAAGCGCCGATAAGCTTAAGTGAACGTTCTATACAGGTGTATGTATTGCTCCCGGTAAATAGTGTGGACATTATCTCGTTAATAGTACTTTTTTGTGTTGCATTTTCACGGTCGTTTTTGTATTTGGCGCGTTCCATATCTTCCTCATACAAGAAGTACCCGTTTTTTCCACGTTGCTTAACCTGATAAAGAGCGGTATCCGCATTTTCAAAAAGCACATTCATAGGAAGCTGCTCTTTTGTTGAAGCGATACCGATACTCAGGGTAACCTTTGGCATACTTTCACTTCCGGGATAAAGAATTCTTAGCTTTTCTGCTATGTAGGCGGCCTTTTCGCATGCAAGATTCATATCAAGCACATTGGTTAAAAAAAGGCAGAATTCATCGCCGCCGAGACGCCCTCCGAAGCCGTATTCTCCGGCATATTCCTTTATGGCATCGGCTATTGAAATAATAACATCATCACCTACAAGATGACCGTAGGTATCATTGATTATTTTAAAATCATCTATATCAATGAGCATAAAAACAGCATAGGAATTGCCGTCAAGCTCACGCAGTCCGGTTTTGATTTTGTTTTCGGTTGTGACCTTGTTTAAAAGTCCGGTCATCTGATCCTTTTCTGATTTTTCTATGAGCTTTTGCTGCTCGACCTTTTGTGCGTGAATATTTCGCAAAAGACCGATGGCTCTAACAGGCTCTTCCTTTTCATTATAGATGGTAGAAAAAGAGGTAAAGTACCATTGATATCCTCCGTTTTTTGTATTTAGCTTGAACTCGGATGCGTGATATTCGGTACCTGCTTTTGCAAGATAAAACAGCTCCTCAATAGCAGGCTTGCTGTCCTTTGAAGCAAGTCCGGAGCTTATCATATTGACGGATGGATTGGTTATAACCGAGCTTCCTTCAAAAATATTAGTAAATTTATCTGCAAATTTGATGGTGTCGGTTGCGATATCGTATTCGTAAGGCAGCTCTTCCGAAATGTCTGAGATAATCAGATACTTCTGTTCTTCTAAAGCAGCCTTCATCTCTGCCTCTTTGAGGTTAGTAATATCTGACATAACTATATTTACAACTGGAAAGTTTTCAGCAGTTTCACCTGCGTTGGCAAAGACTGCATTGACCCATCTGATGCTGCCGTCCGCACATTTAATTCTGAAATTAACTATCTGGGATTTTCCTTCTTCCTTTAAATCGGCAAGTGCATCAATAACTGTTGCAAGATCTTCGCTAAAAATAAGCGTAAGCATACTTCTGCCGAACTTTTCTTCGTAGGAAGATTTGCTATATCCACACATATTATAGAAATAATTATTTGCCCAGATAAGACTTAGGTTGTTGTCAAGGAGATGCTTGCTTACGCCGCTTGGAACGGTGTTGGCGAAAATTTCGAGATCCGTTTTTGCCTGAGCGGTTTCGTTTGCTGCATTTTCAAGGTGTGTGATATCCGTGAAGACACATTGAAGTACATCTCTGCCGTCGTTTAAGGAAAAAGCCTGTCCGTTACAGAGAACCGTCAGTATTTCACCGGTCTTTTTTACTATTCGGTTTTGAAAGGATATCAGATTGGATATACTAAGCTGATAATTAATTGAAGTTATTGTTTCGGAAAAATCCTCTACATAAAGAAGCTTATCAAGAGTATTGATTTTACTTGCCAATTCTCTCGGAGAATAGCCTGTCATAATGCATAACCCCTGATCAAAATCAAGTATATTGTATGGTACAGCCGTATCAAGAACAAAGGTTGCTACTACATTTTCGTTTGGTCTGCCTGCCGTTGCCATAATTTCACCACCCTAACAAAATATGTAAAATTATATCATGGAATAAGTGGCTATGGCAAGGGAAATACATATAAAAAACAAAGAACAAAGCAAGTTTAAAAACCAAAGTTTCCTTTACAGATAACCAAAAAAATGGTAAAATGATTATTATATTATATGCGAAAAGAAGAGAGCTATGGAAAGATACAGAAAGATTTCATTTTGGGCAACAATATGTGTTGCACTGTTTATCATTAATTTTGCATTCTGTATTCTCTGCATGAATAAGACTGTTTATGAAAAATGCTTTGATAATTACACCGGGTCAGAAAAGGATATAGATATACCGATAGAGGCTTCCGGTGCTGAAAAATCGGATACTGCTTATGAGATAAAGCTTGAACCGTTTGAAATGAAAGCCAATTTTGAAAAGCTTTCCGATGATTTTAAAGCTTTCTTTAAGGGGAAATATGAGCTTATCGGATATGAATTAGATGAGCATAATGTGGATAGATTAAATCATATAAAGTGGTTTTACAGGCTTGCCTGGATAGCTTCGATAGCGACACTTGCAGGTATGATTCACTGCTTTATCATATTGTCAAAGCGAAGAATGTTTATGCCGTTTATATACGGAGGAGTGCTTTCTGCATTCTTTACGGCTGTCAACACAGTTATATTCATAAGGTCTGACCGCGAGTTTTATTCGGCAGCAAGGGATATGGTTTTCAGAGAAAACTACAGATATTTCAGTGATAAGGATATACTGATTCGGATACTTCCGCCTTCATATGCAAGATGGATGGCGATTGCTTATTTGCTTTTTGTGGCAGTACTTATAGTTTTAATGATATTAATAAGATGGTTTATATTATTCTGCGGAAGACCGCATAAATTTTAAATACGGAGGTTATTTGGATGAACGAGAGACTTGAAAACTGGGTAAACTGGGTGCTTTATGATGAGCTTGCAAAGGGCGAGATAAATGCACCAAGACATATTCTCGGAATACATGATTACGGAGAGGGACAGGTTATAACCGTGTACAGACCTCATGCCGATTCGGTATTTGTAACATCGGTTACAGGTAAGAGTCCTGTGGAAATGGTTAAGCTTGCAGAGGGCTTTTACGGAGCATATTTCCCTAAGAAAAAATATAAGGGCAATAAGTATCGTATTCAGACTAACTATCAGGACGGAACTACGGTTACAACCGCTGATGCTTATGCCTTTGACGGGCTTATAACCGACTATGATACTTACCTTTTCAATGAGGGTAAGAACTATGATATATATGAGAAGCTCGGAGCACATTCGATGAAGATAGACGGAGTTGAGGGAACATACTTTGCAGTATGGGCACCGAATGCAAGACGTGTAAGCGTTGTCGGTGATTTCAATATGTGGGATGGCGGACTCAATCCGATGCAGCTTCATTCCGTTTCCGGAATTCACGAGCTTTTTATACCGGATGTAAAAGAGGGTGCGGTTTACAAGTTCCAGATACTTACAAGAGACGGTGAGCTTTTATACAAGGCTGACCCATACGGAAATTACAATCAGGTTAGACCGGACAATGCCAATATCGTAGCAAATCTTAATAAGTTCAAATGGACCGATACCAAGTGGGTCGAGGACAGAGATAAGATTTCAAGACTTGACAGGATGAAGAGTCCGATGTCTATATACGAGGTTCATCTCGGTTCCTGGAAGAAAAAGATTGAGGATTCGGATTTCGGCTTTTACAACTATCGTGAGCTTGCAAAGATGCTCGGCGATTATGTTGAGGAGATGGGATATACACATATTGAGCTTATGGGTATCGCAGAGTATCCGTTTGACGGTTCCTGGGGTTATCAGGTAACCAATTATTATGCACCTACTTCAAGATACGGTGCGCCGGATGACTTTATGTACTTTGTTGATTATATGCACAGTAAGGGAATAGGCGTTATCCTTGACTGGGTACCGGCACATTTCCCAAGAGATGCACACGGACTTGGAAGATTTGACGGTATGCCTTTATATGAGCATCCGGATTCAAGAAGAGGCGAGCACCCTGACTGGGGTACCTATATATTTGATTACGGCAGAAAAGAGGTTAGTAACTTCCTTACTGCAAATGCTTTGTTCTGGGTTGAGAAGTTCCATATTGATGCTCTTCGTGTAGATGCGGTTGCATCCATGCTTTACCTTGACTACGGTAAGCAGAGCGGACAGTGGCTTCCTAACAAGGACGGCGGAAATGAAAACTACGATGCCATCGAACTCTTGCAGAAGATTAATTCTGTTATGGAGGAGAGAAATCCGGGAGCATATCTTATCGCTGAGGAGTCTACTGCATGGGCAGGCGTTACCGCACCGGCTTCGCTTAAGGGACTCGGTTTCTTATTTAAGTGGAACATGGGTTGGATGAATGACTTCCTTGAGTATATGAAGCTTGATCCGTATTTTAGATCCTTTAACCACAATAAGCTTACTTTCAGCTTGTCATATGCCTATTCGGAGAACTATGTACTTGTAATCTCACATGATGAGGTTGTACATCTTAAGTGTTCGATGATAAATAAAATGCCGGGCTTTGAGTTTGATAAATTTGCAAACCTTCGTGCCGCATACGGATTTATGCTTGGACATCCGGGCAAGAAGCTCTTATTTATGGGACAGGAGTTTGCTCAGCTTCGTGAGTGGAGCGAGGCAAGAAGTCTTGACTGGTATCTTCTTGACCAGCCGCTTCACAGCAAGATGAAGGACTTTGTGGCAGCACTCAACCATATGTACACCAAGTACGATGCACTCTATTATAATGATAATGAGGTTATGGGCTTTGAGTGGATTAAGGTGGATGATGCCAAGGAAGGTATCGTGGCATTTATGAGAAGAGGAAAGACCGCCAAGGATCAGCTTATGTTCATCTGCAACTTCGTACCTGTTGAAAGAAATAATTACATGATAGGTGCACCTTGCCTTACAAAGTATGAAGAGATATTAAACTCAGACGATGAGAAGTTCGGTGGACACGGAAATGTAAACGGAACCGTTACTGCACTTCCGCAGCCGTGCGACAGAATGAAGAATTCAATCTGCGTAAATGTACCACCGCTTTCGGTGATGGTATTCAGATACGATTACACAGACAAAAAATAAACTAAAAATGTGTCAGGGGGATGTTTCCTTCTGACACATATTTATGGTTTTAATAGATACGAAATATAATTATCAACGAGTTTTAACAGCTTGTCAGCGATTTGTGAAATCAGTACATTCAACATCTTTATATTTGCACGAAACCGAAAACTCGCTTCGCTCGGACAGTTCGGTTTCTGAGCAAATATATGCGATGCTTCATTGCTGATTTTGCACAAATCGGACAAAATGCTGTTATAACCCGTTATTAATTATAATTTCGTATCATATCAGATAATAACAAGTGTGTCAGAAGGAATTATTCCCCTGACATATTATATGTAGGATTTTGTATGAAGACTTTTAAGAAGATTGTTAAGATATTTGCTATTGTTATCGGTGCGGTTGTGCTTGTGGTGATTGTTTTTACCCTGGGTATTAATGCATTTGTGAGAATTAGCACGAAGAATAGAATAATAGATGCGGATGAGGCGGCAGACCTTGCGGAGGTGGATTGTATTATCGTGCTGGGGGCTTCGGTCAAGAATGGCAATACGCCGAGTCTTATGCTTAGTGACAGGCTCGATAGGGCGATTGAGTTATATAAAGCGGGTGTGGCGCCTAAGATTATTATGAGCGGCGACCATGGCAGCAAGTATTATAATGAGGTTCAGGTTATGAAGGATTATGCCATAGCAAGAGGTGTTCCTTCGGAGGATATTTTCATGGACCATGCCGGATTTTCTACTTATGATACTATGTATCGCGCAAAGGAAATATTCGGTGCCAAGAAGGTTGTTATAGTAACACAGAGATATCATCTTTACCGCTCGGTTTATGTTGCAAAGAGTCTTGGCATGGATGCATACGGTGTGGCAGCCAAGGATGCCAGATATCACGGACAGACCAAGAGAGATTTCAGAGAGATAGTTGCGGTTGACAAGGATTTTATCTGGTCACTTTTTAAGTTTGAACCGATATTCATGGGAGAAAAAATACCACTTAATCAAAGCGGTGATGTGACCAACGACCAAGGTGGGGATATTATTAAGGATAGCGACCAATAGAGCAATTATATATGGAAGTTATTACCGACAGGTTTGGAAAACAGTTATGATAAAAACAGCACAGGCTGCTGATTTATATACAAGATAGAATATGGAGGTTTTTTTGATGGAAATGTTATCACTTGCAAATGAGTTAAAGGAGAACGCTTACCCGGGAAGAGGTATTGTAATCGGAGTTTCCGAGGACGGTACCAAGGCAGTAACCGCTTACTTCATAATGGGAAGAAGCTCAAACAGCAGAAACAGAATATTTGTGGAAGAAGGAGAGGGCATACGTACCGAAGCCTTTGATCCTTCCAAGCTTGAGGACCCAAGCCTCATAATATACGCACCTGTAAGAGTGCTTGGCAATAAGACCATAGTTACAAACGGTGACCAGACGGACACTATCTATGACGGTATGGACAGACAAAATACCTTTGAACAGTCACTCCGCTCACGTGAATTCGAACCTGACGGTCCGAATTATACTCCGAGAATATCAGGAATAATGCATATCGAAAACGGACGTTACAATTATGCTATGTCAATTTTAAAGAGCAATAACGGAAATCCTGATGCGTGCAACAGATATACCTTTGCATACGAAAATCCGGTAGCGGGCGAGGGACATTTCATCCATACATATATGCATGACGGCAATCCGCTCCCAAGCTTCGAGGGCGAACCGAAGTGGGTCAAAATATCAGGCGATATCGACACCTTCACAGACGAAGTATGGAGTAACTTGAATGAAGATAACAAAGTATCTTTATTCGTGCGATACATCGATATCGCAACCGGAAAGTATGAGACAAGGATAGTAAATAAGAATAAGTAAAAAAGAGTCAGTCAGAAGTAGAAATTAGGAGGAAAGATATGAAAGAGATAGAATTAAAGTACGGATGCAATCCGAATCAGAAGCCATCAAGAATATATATGGAGGACAAAAGTGAGCTTCCTGTTACAGTTTTAAACGGCAAGCCGGGATATATCAATTTCCTTGATGCATTTAACGGCTGGCAGTTGGTTAAGGAGTTAAAGGCTGCGACTAACCTTCCGGCAGCTACTTCATTTAAGCATGTATCTCCTGCAGGTGCTGCAGTGGGACTTCCGCTTTCGGATACACTTGCAAAGATTTACTGGGTGGATGATTTGGGTGAGTTATCACCGCTTGCATGTGCCTATGCAAGAGCAAGAGGCGCAGACAGAATGTCTTCCTTCGGTGACTTTATAGCACTTTCGGATGTGTGTGATGTGGATACAGCAAAGCTTATCAAAAGAGAGGTTTCAGACGGTGTAATCGCTCCAGGTTATACGGACGAGGCACTTGAAATCTTAAAGGCTAAGAAGAAGGGTAACTACAATGTTATTCAGATAGATGAATCATATGTTCCTGCTGCACTTGAGAAGAAGCAGGTTTACGGAATTACATTTGAACAGGGAAGAAATGAACTGGATGTAAACGGTGATTTGCTTTCCAATATAGTTACAAAGAATAAGGAAATACCTGACTGGGCACTTATCGATATGAAGATTTCACTTATCATTTTAAAGTACACTCAGTCAAACTCAGTCTGCTATGTAAAGAATGGTCAGGCAATCGGTATCGGTGCGGGACAGCAGTCAAGAATTCACTGTACAAGACTTGCCGGACAGAAGGCTGATAACTGGTTCTTACGTCAGTCACCTCAGGTGCTTGGTTTACAGTTTATCGACTCACTCGGACGTGCAGACAGAGACAATGCAATCGATGTATATATGGGTGACGAGTACGAGGATGTACTTCGTGAGGGCGAATGGCAGAAGAGATTCAAGGTTAAGCCTGAGGTATTCACACGCGAAGAAAAGAAAGCTTGGCTTTCTAAAAATCAGGACGTTACTCTCGGTTCTGATGCGTTCTTCCCATTTTCGGATAATATCGAAAGAGCTAAGAAGAGTGGCGTTAAGTATATAGCTCAGCCGGGCGGCTCGGTAAGAGATGACCTTGTAATCGAGTGTGCCGACAGCTACGATATGGTTATGGCATTTACAGGAATAAGATTATTCCATCATTAAGGAAGATAAATGTAGGGAAGGTAAAGTATGAAAAAAACAACCAAAACAAAACTGATAGCGGCAGCTTTGACCAGTGGAGTATTTCTGGCGGGATTTACAAGCTGCAGATCGCATAAAGATGATAACACGACGGCTGCGCCGACCACAACCGAGGACATCGAGATAACGGAGCCGGAGACGGTGTATGGTCCTCCTACAGACTTTGATGATACAACTACGGAGGAGACAACTACCGAGAAGTATAATCCGGAGGATGAGGTACCGGAGGACGTGTACGGACCGCCGGAGGATTTTGAGTAATGCGATTAATCAAGCTGAAAAAATACCTAAGGATTGTATGGGGTAATTTGCATGTTAAATGTTGATACAAAGTATAAGCATATGGAGCAGCTTGCCGAGTACAGGGAAGAACTGAAGAAAAAGCCGTTGCTCAAAAATCTGTTTCTGGAGCTTACACTTCGGTGTAATGAGCGTTGTCTTCATTGCGGAAGCTCCTGCGGAGATGTTAAAAGCGAAGAATTAACCTTAGAACAGTACAAAGCATTTTTGGATGAGGTAAAGGAAGACTTCGGTACAAAGGGTTATATGCTCTGCATAACCGGTGGAGAACCACTTCTTCGAAAAGACTTTTTTGAGATTATGGGCTATGCTCATATGCTTGGATTTAAGTGGGGAATGACGAGTAACGGTATATTGATTACGCCTGAAATTGCTCGTAAGCTATACGAGACCGGTATGAGTACCATATCCGTCAGCATAGACGGTTTGGAGGAAACGCATGATGCTTTCAGGCAGACTCCGGGCGGATACAGGAAGGCTATGGAGGGGATCCAAAATCTTATAAATGTCGGCAAGTTCAAAGCCATTCAGGTTACGACCGTGGTTACACATCAGAATATAGGCGAGTTGGATGCGCTTTACGAAATATTTGACAAGATGGATATCGATTCATGGAGAGTAATAAATATCGAGCCTATGGGAAGGGCGAAGCTTCATCCTGAGCTTATCTTAACCAAGGAGGATTATCGATATCTGGTGGAGTTTATCAGAAATAAGAGAATGGCCGGGGAGCCTGTGGAATACGGCTGCAGTCACTATCTGGGCACCGAGTACGAGCGTGAGATAAGGGATTGGTACTTCATATGCTCTGCAGGTCTTTACGTTGCAAGCATAACCGCAAGCGGAGATATAATAGCGTGCCTTGATATCGAGAGAAGACCGGAGCTCGTGCAGGGAAATATATTAAAGGACAGATTTAAGGATGTTTGGGAAAATGAATTCAAGGAATTCAGAATCGACCTAAGCGATAGATGCACCAAATGTCAGGACTGCGGTGAAAAGGACAGATGCCACGGAGATTCCTACCATAGCTGGGACTTTGAAAAGAATGAACCGATTTTGTGTTTTAGGGATATATTGTTTTAAAAAGAATTTTTGACAAAAAAGAGAGTTTTTAGGCGGAATTTTTGACAAAAAAGAGATTTTTTTGATGGAATTTTTGACAAAAAGTTTAAAAATTAAATTGTATCTTTCTGATGTTGGAATGCTAACATCAGTTTATGGAATGAATACTAAAACGAAGATATTAAATAATGATAATAATTTAAATGGTGGAGGAATATATGAAAATGCTGTTGCTGAAGAGCTTATAAGTAAGGGCTTTAATGTTTATTATTATAATTCAAAACGGCAGGGAGAGTTGGATTTTGTTATAGAATATAACGGCAAATTAGCACCTATTGAAGTTAAGAGCGGTAAGGATTATACAAAACATTCAGCACTAAATAATTGTTTGAATAATAAAGAATATGGTGTTGATGAGGGATTTGTATTTGCAAATTGTAATGTATCAAAAGAGGGGAAGATTAGTTATTTACCTATATATATGGCATCATTCATGGATAGTAAAAAGGACAAGGATTACTTCGCACAAAGGATAGTGTTTTAATACTATTTATTCTTTGACAATATAGCTTTAATGGAGTATAATTGTTGCATTGAATTTTTGTGAATAATATGATGAATGATATGACAAATGATACGAATCTAAATTCATTCATCGATATGTAGAAAGGGATTTTGATATGGCAGAGAAGAAAAATATTCTTAGTTATGAAGGTCTTAAAGAGTTAGAGGATGAGTTACAGGAGTTAAAGGTTAATAAAAGACAGGAGGTTGCTCAAAAGTTAAAGGAAGCAAGAGCACAGGGTGACTTATCTGAAAATGCTGAGTATGATGCTGCTAAGGATGAACAGCGTGATATCGAAGCAAGAATTGAAGAGATAGAGAAGATACTTAAAAATGCTGAGGTGTTTGATGAGGAAGAGTCAGAGGCAGGAACAGTAAACTTCGGTTCAAAGGTTGTACTTCATGATATCGATATGGACGAGGTTGTTGAGTACAAGATAGTAGGTTCAACCGAGGCTAACTTCCTTAAGGGCAAAATCTCAAATGAATCACCTCTCGGTGCAGCAATTATGAGAAAGAAAATCGGTGATATAGTTACCATCGAAGCTCCGGACGGAGAGTTCCAGTATAAGATACTTGATATAAGGAAGAAGTAATTGATTATAAAATGTAAGTAGAGACAGCTTGAACTTTTTTAAGGCTGAGGTTACTTAAGGTAAATGAAGTATGATGATTAATCGGTTCCTTTTTTGACTAAGAAGGAACCGATAATAAATTAATGAAAAAGTTAGGAAAGAAAAGATATGGCAGAAAACCAAAATAAGAATAACAACGAACAGCCTAAGGAGCAGGACATAAACCAGCTTCTTAAGGTAAGAAGAGAAAAGCTTGCAGAGCTTCAGGCAAACGGCAAGGATCCATTTGTAATAACCAAGTATGATGTGACACATCATACTGCCGACTGCGTAGCTTTATATGAAAAATTAGAGAGCGAGTTACTTGCAGGCAGAACTCCTGTGGACGTAACCGGACTTCCTGAGGAGGAGGCAAGACCTCTTAGAAAGAAGGACTACGAGGAGCGTCGCGCCATCATGGATGCTTCACCTATCGAGGTAAGCATAGCAGGCCGTCTTATGAGCAAGCGTATCATGGGTAAGGCTTCATTTTCAAATATACAGGATAAGCTCGGCAATATTCAGATATACGTTGCAAGAGACAATATCGGCGAGGAAAACTACGCAGAATATAAGAAATATGACGTAGGCGATATCGTTGGTATAAAGGGATATGTGTTCAGAACCATGACTGGAGAGATATCCGTTCATGTAAATGAGGTGACACTTCTTACCAAGTCACTTCAGATACTTCCTGAAAAATATCACGGCCTCACCAATACCGACATGAGATACAGACAAAGATATACCGACCTTATCATGAATGCAGATGTTAAGGATACATTTATCAAGCGTTCCAAGATAATCGCAGCCATAAGAAAATTCCTTGCAGGCAAGGACTTCATGGAGGTTGAAACTCCGATGCTTGTGTCAAATGCGGGCGGTGCTGCAGCAAGACCGTTTGAAACACATTTCAACGCACTCGGCGAGGACCTTAAGCTTCGTATCTCACTTGAGTTATACTTAAAGAGACTTATCGTCGGCGGACTTGAAAGAGTGTACGAGATAGGTCGAGTATTCAGAAATGAAGGACTTGATACAAGACACAATCCTGAGTTCACACTTATGGAGCTTTATCAGGCATACACCGACTACAACGGAATGATGGATCTGACTGAGGAAATGTATCGCTACGTGGCACAGGAGGTGCTCGGCACAACCACCATCACCTATCAGGGCGTGGAGATGGATCTCGGCAAGCCGTTTGAAAGAATAACCATGATTGACGCTGTTAAGAAGTACGCAGGCGTTGACTGGAATGAGATAAAGACACTTGAGGATGCAAGAAAGATTGCAGACGAAAAGCACGTAGAGTATGAGGACAGACACAAGAAGGGCGACATACTTAACCTCTTCTTCGAGGAGTATGTAGAGGAGCACCTTATCCAGCCTACATTTGTAATGGATCACCCTATCGAAATCTCACCTCTTACCAAGAAGAAGCCTGAGAATCCGGAATACGTAGAGCGTTTTGAAATGTTCATGAACGGATGGGAGATGTGCAACGCATACTCAGAGCTTAACGACCCGATCGACCAGAGAGAGCGTTTCGCCGAGCAGGACAAGCTCGCCGACGCAGGTGACGAGGAAGCCAACCACACCGACGAGGACTTCTTAAACGCACTTGAAATCGGTATGCCTCCTACGGGTGGTATCGGTTATGGAATTGATAGGTTGTGTATGTTGTTGACGGATAGTCCGGCGATAAGGGATGTGTTATTGTTCCCGACAATGAAGAGTTTGAACTGAAAAATGTAGTAAAATTAAAAGTTCGTTGTCGTTTTAGGTCTAAATATGATAATGATATATGACCGGTTGAGAGAACAAGTTAAAAATAGAATCCCTCTTGTTTAAGGGATTCTATTTTTATATTTTAAAGTAGTGAATTGTATTGAGAATGTGATGCATTGATGTATAATTGTGTCAGAAAGATTTTAGCATGAAAAAGACGATTTTAATGAGTATAAGGGTAAGTGAAAAATAATTAGAAAAGTATAAGAAAGCAGCTCGTTTTGAAGTGCTTTATTCATACAATGAATTATTCAGAAAAACGTTTTTAATGGAGAAAACCAAAATAATTTATAATCATGAGAAGGAAAAGAAAAGTAGTTATTTGGCTTTTTTAATAAAAGCATGATAGGAGATGTTTATGAAGTACGAAGAATTGAATTTTAAAGTACCGGTTGAGTCTGAATCATATAAAGAAGATTCAGAATTTGTTATTGGACAAATGAAAAGTATTCTTGATTCACAGATGGAATCAGGAGATAACAAAATAGTTATAAACACAAATCTTAAAATGGGTTTACCATTAGAGAATATAAACAAGATTGCTGGACCGATGTTAGAAGCGTGGGCAGGAGAGGTTTTTGCTGGTATAAGAGATGATATGAATAATCCATATTATTTGTTGAATGTCGAGGCGCAAGAGAGACTTGGTATGGCGGATATTATTCTACAATTTAAGAAAGAAGGAACAGCTATAACAGGAAATGTTGATGTAAAAGCAACAGCAAATGATATACTCAATAGCGGAAAGGGTCCGAACATAACATCGTTTTCTAGAATTAGAACAGCATATGTTCAAAATCCTGATTTTATGTTTATAATTCTGTCAATAAAACATAGGGTATATGTAAAAAGAAATGAAAAGACTGGTTTGATGGATGGAATCATGGAAGTTGTTGACCACAATGAATATGATTTGAAGTTTATTTCGGATGCAGACATAAATTACAATCCTGCTTTAGGTACAGGACAAATACAAATCAAGGATATTCATTATATTACATATCAATACCGTACTACATGGGAAATGTGTCAACTACTGGATGCAAAGTATTTACATAGTAGTCGTAGAACAATGGATGATTTTATTAGAGAGGCGCAGAAAAACGGATGGATAAAATAATAGATAATCAAACAATAATGTGTGGAGATGTATTAGAAAGACTAAAGGAAATTCAAAGCGATTCAGTGAATCTAATAGTTACAGATCCTCCTTATAATCTAAATAAAGATTATGTTAAAACGCAAGATAGGTTAGACTTTGACGAATATATAGAGTTTTCAAAAAAATGGTTGAGTGAGTGCAACCGTGTTTTAAAAAAAAATGGAACAATATATGTTTTTATGGGAATGCGTTACATTTCTTATATCTATCAAATATTAGAAAAGGATATGGGATTTACATTTAATAGTTGGATAACTTGGTTTTATACTCAGGGAATAGGAAAGACAAAGGGTTTTTCACCAAGGCATGATGATATACTGATGTTCACAAAAGATGCAAAGAAGTTTACTTTTAATCTTGATGATATCCGAGTCCCTCAAAAGTTTTATAGAAGTATAAATAATATGAGGGGAGCAAATCCAGGAAATGTATGGGAGTTCTCTCATATGCATTACTGTAATGCAAATAGACAAGAGCATCCAACACAAAAGCCTGAAGGGTTATATGAGAGAATGATTCTTGCCTCATCTAACGAGGGTGACGTGGTACTTGATCCATTCGGAGGTTCTGGAACTTGTTTGAGAGTATGTCAGAATACCAATAGAAAAGGAATTTCAATAGAATTGAATCCTGAATATTGTAAAATGACAGAAGAAAGATTAAAAGAGCCGTTTAATGGATTTGATTCAGTGGATGAAAAAATGACCCGCTGTCCAAATGATTTAAATGACGCTGATGTTCGTCAGGAATATATTTACAACCATATAAAATGGTTTTTGATGAATCATAAAGATTCAATACCGGATTTCTTAACGGAAGTCAAAGAAAAATATCTTAAAAAGATGATTGAAACGGGACAAACATCAATTTTTCAAGATTATAACATAAAGATTTAATAATAATAGAAATGATTCTGCGGTAACAGTTTCATTTCTATTATTTTATGCAAGCTGTATTTGTTAACTGGATAATATATTCTGATTATGATTGCATTAGTTCATTAAATGTAATCGGAGTTATTTGTGTGATGTCAAAAATGTAAAATGTAAAATGTAAAAAGCTTGACAAATTTTTTGCTGTGTGATATATTCTAAATGAATATAGAGCTATTATTAGATTTGCAACAATGTAAGGAGACAAGCATTTGTAAGTAATGTTTGTGACAGATAAATGATTGATATAAAGAATTATTTAAAAAAAATAGGGGTATCAAAACAAGATTTTGCTAATGAGATAAAGCTTTCAAGACCGACACTTGATACGTATATTAATGCATTTGAGAATGGAGAAATTATTTCAAGAGATAGGTATCAAATAATTTTTAATAGACTCTTTAGTGAGGAATTAGATGAAGATGTTTTTAAAAAAAGGCTTGGTGAAATAAAAAATCTTTTAAATAGAGATGAAAGGTTGGGAACAGATAAGCTGGAAACGGAAGCGGCAGATATAGTTTCTAGGATAAATAAGCGGATACTTGCGGATATGTCAAAAGGAGATTGGAATAAGCAGGTATATATATTTGTTGATATGCTTATAAAGGATTATAGAAAGAATACAACATTAGAAAAACTTGCGGAGTATTTTTCATACTTAAACAGAAGTAAGCTAGAAGATGTTATTTTAGATGAACAAATTCCTTATTTCGCTCAATTTTACAGGGCATTTGCTTCATTACGAGACAATCCAACATTATATGATAAGTCAGACTTTGATGATTTTATGAAAAGACGAGTAGAAATAATTAATGATAGAGATAAGGAGAATAAAATAAAAGAAGAAAATATAAAAGGTTTGATTGTTGAAGCAAGAAAAAATTTAGAGGATAACGGAATAGAAGTAACAGAAACTGAAATTTTGAAAGCTTTGCTAAATAAACTTAATAAATAAAAAGAAAACCGAACAAAAAATATATTTCGAACGGCTTTCTCTATGTGTTATAAACATTATTGGCACAGTAATTATAACGCATAAGAGTAAATTTGACAAGAAATGTATGTTCG
This sequence comes from uncultured Lachnospiraceae bacterium, assembly GCA_902788555.1. GTDB lineage: Bacteria > Bacillota > Clostridia > Lachnospirales > Lachnospiraceae > Coprococcus_C. Next base: position 31,121 of record CADAKQ010000017.1, on the reverse strand, counting down.
AATTCGGCTTTCTTTAAAATATTATATTTAAAGGAGGCTTTTTTTATGAAATTAAAAGCATTAAGCCATTATAATGGCGACAAAGACACTCGTTATGGTGATTGCATAATCATTAGTAATTCAACTCAATTAATTGTTTATGATTGTGGACATGAAAAACACGCTGAAGAAGTGGGAAATTTTTTGAGAAACAATCCGTTAATTCAAGATGTTTACATAGTTATTTCTCATAATGATTCCGATCATACTGATGGTATTATACCATTAATGAATTATTTATTAAATCAAGGTTATCAAGCTAAGATTTATACTTCACTATATCTAAAATATGTATCTGAAATCGAAGATCTATTAAATGATGGTCGAAGAAGTAAAAAATCCATATGCGATAATATTTTAAATGTTTTTGATCGCTTCGCTGAAATAATACAAAAGGCAGAAGAATTTGGCTTTTCTGTTATGGATGCAAAAAAAGGTGTGACTTTTTCAAGAGCAGAAATAGTTGGACCGTTAAAAGAAGAATTTGTTGAAGTAGTTGCTAAAGCAATTAAAGAAGATGGAACCGGAACAATAAATGGCGAAACTATTATGAATGCTGCAAGTGTACAATTAAAAGTTGTTTTAGAGGATGATAGTAAGGTATTACTTTGCGGAGATGCAGCTCCACGATATCTTAAAAACTTAAATAATTATGATGTAATACAGTTTCCACATCACGGACAATATAACGATGGGGTGGAAATACTTGAAAGGTTAGGATATGAGTCTTATAGTAAAAATTATTTGATTTCAGATAATACCGGAAGTAGTAAAACAAGTGGTGGTTCAGATGAATTGGTTGAATACATGGATAAAGAAAAGTATGATCCTGCATTTAATACATTGAATGACATTGTCTTATTACCGGATGAAATAATTAACAGATCTTTTACCAGGGGGAAAGGAGTGCGATTGGGTGATATTTCTCTTGAGTACTAGAAAAGAAGTAATGGGAACTTATCATAATATTATGGCTCGACTTGAATTCATTAATGATATAACAGGTGTTGAACCAACACTTTGGAAAATAACAAAATTGGGCCCGTACAAAATGACTTTTTTAGTTTGCAAAACAAATGATGGAATTAATGGAATATATATTACTGCTCATAATCGTGAAGTTGAATACTTAAGCTTATGTAATTTTATTAGTAAAATAGATTTTGTAATTGCAAATACTTGTGTTTATGAGAAAGACTTTGACACGAATATTATGTATAATTTAAGAAAAGTTAATAAAAATATTGCTATGTATTATGCAAAGCAAGAAGTTGAAATTACAACGGATCGAGTATTTAGGAAAACTAATACTATAAAAGATGTGGGGAATTTTGGATTTATGACCTCCATATCGGATAGATTAATGTTCATAAATAGGAAAAAAGGATTTATGGATGCGTTAAATGTTTCATTTAATAAAATATCAGGGGTGTATGGAGTTAATTATATATAGAAAAGGTTTAGGAGGAAATATAGTCAATGGAAAAGTTTATTGATAAGTTGAGTTCATATAATATATTGAATAACGTTATACCGGGAGTGGTCTTTTGTTATTTATGCAATAGGCTTTGGCAAGTGAATGTTGCGAACTATAGTTTAGTAGATAATTTGTTTATTTTTTATTTTATAGGAATGTTAATAAGTAGGATTGGGTCATTAGTAGTTGAACCTATATGTATAAAACTCAAAATAATAAAATATTCTTCGTATACAGATTATTTAAATGCTTCAAAAAATGATGATACTATATTGGCTTTATTGGAGAGTAATAATACATATAGGACCATAGTAGCATTATGTATAGCATTGATGCTTGTCAAATTGTTTTTATTATTAGAAAAGGTGCTATGGTTCTCGTATATATCGAATTGGGTAATTATATTTTGTGTATTTATTATTTTTATTTTATCGTATCGGAAGCAGACAAAATATATTAATAATAGAATAGAAATTATAAGCAAATGAAGAATATTTTATAATTTATAGTTAATTTGTTAAAATCAATAATTATGCTATTTCGTTAATGGAAAGTTAAGAAATATATAACCTGTCGGAAATATCGACAGGTTAATTTAAATATGAATTGAGCATTTTAATCTAATATTTATTGTGTTTTTTATATTTAAATACTTATTAAAATAAATCAAACAAACAGGAAGAATAAAAAATGGAAGATAAAAAAACTTTTGCTGAGAAACATCCTAAGATTAATTTTTTGATAGGGCTGTTATTATTGATAACTTTTATTATAGGAATATTTTTTTTCGTAAAATGGATATTGGGACTTATAGGAGTATTATTTATAAAAGCTACAAAATATGTAAAAAGTTTTGTTAAGACTTCTGATCAAGTTATTGTTGTTGCTATGATAACAGGTACAGTTTCAATTACTGGTGTTGTAATTAGTTCTATTGTGGCAAAAATAGTAGATTATAAGTATAATGTTAAAAAATACTTATATGATAAGCGTGAAGAACCATATAAACAATTTATAGAAATGATTTATAAAATGATGGAAGATACAAAAAGACAAGATGATAAGAAAATGACAGAAGAAGAAATGGTAAATATGATTTCATCTTTTTCAAAAGGTCTTACACTTTGGGGCTCTAATAATGTCGTAAAAAAATGGTTGAAATATAGAAAATTTTCATTAAAAGGTGATGAAAAAATGTTGTGGGAAATGGAAGATATTATTTATGAAATAAGAAAAGATGTGGGATTGGGAAGAAGACTTAAAAGAGGCGATATGCTGTCTTTTTTTGTAAATGATATTGAAAATTTAAAAAAATAGGAACGATATAGGTTATTTAAATAGTTAGATATGTGTATTTGCAAAGTGTTATATGTTTTATAAATTATGTTGTGTTTCGAATGTTATAATTAAAGCATATAGCGTTAAGATTAAGATAATTCATAATGCTTATACATATTAGTAAGAAAAGGACTTTGAATGATAGACATAATTATGCAGGATATTTCGTGGGAAATGAAATCTTCAGAAGAGAAAGGAAAAAATATTATAAAAAGTTTGTGGCTTTAATAAGTGAACAAGTATATTATAATCTTACAAAGAGAACAGGTCTGCATTGAATATATGCGGCACACTGTTCTCTTTTTTATTTTGAATGAGAAATAGAATGATAATTCATTTATAAGCAGAACATCAAAAGCTTTGAAAAACGTGTAAAACTAATATATAATATTCCTAAAAATACCCCCCAAAGGAGACCACCCTATGCTTACCAAGCTAAAATACGGAAATACAAATACATTTTTAATTCATGGCAAATCCGGAAATATTCTAATAGATACCGATTATGCCGGTACGCTTTCTATGTTCTACCGAAGCATAAAAGAGAATGGTATAACTGTAAAGGATATCGACTACGTTCTTGCTACACATTATCATCCTGATCATATCGGGCTGGTAAGTGAGCTTATGGAGCAGGGAGTGGGACTGATTCTTATGGAATCACAAGCAGGAGCGGTTCATTATTCCGATGAGATATTTGCAAGGGAACCGGGACTCAGATATAAGCCGATAGATGAAAGTGCGGCGATTTTGCTTTCCTTTGAGGAGAGCAGAGCATTTCTTGGAAAGCTTGGTGTAGACGGAGAGATTATCCGGACTCCGAGCCATAGTGTGGATAGCGTGTCGGTTGTTCTTGATGAGGGGATATGCATTGTGGGAGATTTGGAACCGCTTGCGTTTCTTGCGGCTTATGAAGATAACAAAGAGCTTGCCAAGGATTGGGAAAGGGTGATGTCGTATAAGCCTAAGGTGGTTTATTATGCACATGCAAATGAGAAGAGATTTTAACGGCTCAATTTGTAAAGAGGTCTTGACATTCTATCATTATGGATTGTATAATTTAATTGCAAAGCAGTGAGACCTACTGGATGGCACGACCATCAAAGTGGCAGTTGTAAGAGCAGTGAGGCCTACTGGATGGCATGACCATCAAAGTGGCAGTTGTAACAGCGGTGAGTCCTACCGTGAGGGATTCTATCCAACAAAAGTGGAAGTTGATGGGCTGTTCATATGAACAGCCTTTTTTATGGAGGATTGCATGGAACAGATACTTGAACGTTTTTTATCATGACCTGTTCGAAATATAAAAAGAGTAACACTAGTTTTAATTGTATTTATTAATTCAATATGTTATAATCAAATCAAGAAAAGAGCGAAATGCTCTACTTGAGAATCATGGGTATAGATTCCCAACTAAGAAGAGGCAGGTCGGAACAATGACCTGCCTTTTATGTTATGCTTACAAAACTAAATACGTAAATACAAATACATTTTTAATTCAAAAAAAATCACGTAATAGAAAGGAGCAACCATAAGAACATGAAATACAGAACAAACAAACGCACGAATGATAAAATCAGCGAGATTGGTATGGGGACTGCTTATATCGGAGAGGCAGAGCATAGTGAAGCTGTCAAAACCGTGCGTTATGCCTATGAGCATGGAATCAATTACTTTGACCTTGCTGCCGGTGATGGAAGAGCATTTGATATATTTGGAGAAGCTATTTCGGATGTTCGTGATCAGGTGATGTATCAGATACATTTTGGAGCGGATTATTCCAAAGGGACTTATGGGTGGACGCTTAATCTTGATACGATTAAAAGATCTGTTGACAGGCAGCTGCATGATCTGAAGACGGACTATATCGATTACGGTTTCATCCATTGTCAGGATGAGAGCTCGGACTGGGAGAAGTATCAGAATAATGGAGTGCTTGATTATCTTCTGGGGATGAAAGAACAGGGAGTTGTGAAGCATATAGGGGCTTCTTCACATACACCTTCCGTGATACAGGAGATTATCGATACTGATTTGATTGATATGCTTATGTTCTCTGTGAATTCTGCGTATGATTATAATCATGGAGATTATGCTTATGGTGGCGTGGATGAGCGGGCGGATGTGTATAAAAGATGTGAGAAGCTGGGTATAGGGATATCAGTGATGAAGCCATTTTCGGGTGGACAGCTTTTGTCTGCAAAGACATCTCCATTCGGTAAGGCGCTGACACAGTACCAGTGTATAAAATACGCTTTAGATAAGCCAGGTGTCCTCACAGTTCTGCCGGGAGCGCAGAGTGTGGAAGAGATTAAACATTTGCTGAAGTTTTATGAGCTAAGCGAGGAGGAGCTGGATTACAGCATCATTGGAAGCTTTGCTCCGCCGGAGGCAAACGGAAAGTGCGTATATTGTAACCATTGTAAGCCATGCCCTGTGGGACTTGATATCGGGATGATCAATAAGTTCTACGATTTGGCAAAAATCGGAGATGATATGGCAAGGGAGCATTATCATGCACTCGACACTAAAGCGGGCGATTGTATCCGTTGTGGACATTGCAACAGCCGTTGTATGTTCGGAGTGGATCAGATGAGCAGGATGCAGGAGATAAAAGAGTATTTTGGGGAGTGAAATGTATGGGGCGTATAGGCCTATACCGGTTAACGGAATAATTGATTCAGAAAAATTAAGAATAAAATATAAAAAATAGGATAATATAGATTTTTAGGGAACTTTATGTTATTATATACAATGTAAAAGTTCCCTAAGGAGGTAATATAATATGGAGAACTCTTTTGATACAATTCAACAGTTACTACAGGAAAAGGCAGATTATCAGGCACGGTTGAATCTTATTCCATATGACGGTTCTCCTGAGGTTAAGGAGAACAGCAGCGGGAAATATCTGTATATCAGAAAAAGGGTTAACGGAAGATTGACATCTACTTATGTGGATGTATATTCTGAGGAATTACATCAATTGTTGCTTCGTAATGCGAAAGAAGCACGAGAATTAAAAAAACAAATTCGAAGAGTCGACAAAGAGTTGGTTTTAAACGGATATAAGGGGTATGAACTGTCTAAAGATGTTATTGTTAACATAGATTTTGCCAGAGCAAACTTAAAATCAAATATTTATGATCAGGCTATTTTGGAAGGAGTTGCCACGACATTTCCTCAAACAGAAGAAATCATTGAAAATGGAACAGTTAACGGAATGACTGCTGATGATGTACAGAAAATTCTAAATTTGAAACATGCATGGGAGTTCATTCTTGACAAGGATGTAATTCAATCGGATAGTAATTACTATCTATTATGCCGTATAGCTAAGCTGGTAAATGAAGGATTTTTTTATGATGGTGGAAGGGTACGAGGAGTACCGGTAAAAATCGGTGGAACAAGTTATGTACCGCCAATTCCTATTGAGCTACAGGTTATAGAACACATTAATGATATTCTTGGTTCGGATAAGGAGACTATTGATATAGCAATCGAACTTTGTATGTATTGTATGAGAACGCAGATTTTTATAGATGGTAATAAACGGGCATCTGTGATATTTGCAAATCATTATATGATTGCTCATGGTCTTGGACTAATAATTATTCCGGAAAATCATATTCCGGATTTTAAAAAGAAACTTGTAAAATATTATGAAAGCGGCGACACTGGCGACATCAGTGACTTTTTGAAAGAAAACTGTTGGCGCAAATGTGTCTGATTATTGAGATATGAGACTATTCATAGCAATTCAATTTGAAGAAAATATAATTAACGCATTGACTGACTTTCAGGATAATCTTAAAAGACAGGGCGTGACCGGAAACTATACCAAACGTGAAAATCTGCATATCACGCTGGCATTTATCGGTGATTACGGCAATCCTGAAAGGGTTCTTGATGCTATGGAGCGGGTGGACTTTCGTCCGATTAAAATCAGCTTGAACGGAGTCGGAAGCTTTGGAGATTTGTTTTGGGTTGGACTTGCTGATAATCCGCAGCTTACAGGGTATGTGAGGAGGCTGCGCCGAGAGCTTTCCGAACAGGGCATACCGTTTGATAAAAAGAGATTCTCGCCGCACATTACCCTGATTAGAAAGAGTTCATATAAGGACGGTAAACCGATTCCTGTGTCTGAACCTCCGAAAGGCAGTATGGTGGCATCAGGGGTTTCGCTTATGTGCTCGGAGCGTGGGAAAAATGGGATGATTTATACAGAGATTGGAAGAGTATAAATGAAATCCAATATTATATAATAAGCATTATTTTCAAGGTATTACATAATCAAAAAAAATTATGTAATACCTTTTCATTTTATACCTTGGGTAGCGACAAATTAACAGTTATGGTACAATAAAAAATAATGATTTTTTATCTAAAATAGTTGTAACTGTAGTGCTTAGTATTTAATTAATGGAGAAAATGGTATGTAAAAAAGGATGTTTAAATCAGAAAAAATTAATAAGGTATGTGCATGGTTACTTGTATTTTTTGTTATTATGACCTGCATTGTTTCTACAGATGCAGGTGTTAAAACTGTGTATGCCGAAGGCGATGAGGTAACTTATACGATAAGCGGCTATAATAAAGATAATAATATTACCGATTCAAATGGAATAACAATTTCAGGACATTCATATTGTCTTGATGGCTTATGTGATGCTCCCGGCACAGGTGATGTTTATACAAGAGTTCGACTTTCGGAGCTTGATGGATATACCAAAGAAAATAATGGTAATAATTTTGATAAGACGCTTACGGATGATGTTAAGTCAAGGCTTATAAAGATATTGATACATGAGGATGATATCATTAATTATTTAAAATCCAGAAGAGGAAATGTAGATTTAACCGGTATGACCGGCTCTATTATAGACAGATATATTGATGGGACTATAACGATAAATAGTTCGTTGTTGTCAAAAGAAAGAACATATAATGGCGTGAAGAAATCCTTGGCTGAATGGAAAGCAGATTATGATGCCGGTCTGATAACAATTGATGAATTAAAAGAAAAAATAGCTTATTATATTTTTAAAAATTATTAGGATACTGAAGTCAATTTACACACCGGTGGTAAGAAAAATGCGCCTCAACGTATTATGTGGATGGGTATTTATCCTGAAGATGTTAGATTGAATGCAGTACAAGCATTTCCTGATTTTGATCCGACAGAATATGTTACACAGCAGAAAAAATGGTATACATCCAATGATCCGGCACACAGTTATGTAAATGATGATGCTTCATTGTGGAATATGTTTTATAAGCCGCTTTTTGATTATATCGATACATTGCCGGATTATTATGCTATGGGCTTTGATGCATGGATTTATGTAATTGATGATGGTAACCAGAATATTATATGTGACGCAGTATTTTTAAATGTAAAGTTAGCTAAGGTCGATGATGCCGGTAATCTTGTAGAGGGTGCGGTTTTTTATGTTGAAGATGAGGATGGTAATGAAATTGTAGATGGGTGGGAATCAGATGGAGAAAACTATCTTACAATTAATAATCTTGATATAGGCAAGGAGTATACCATAGAGGAATCCGCTCCTGCCGGATATATACCTGTATCTGAGGATATAAAATTTAGTATAAGCTTAGAAAATGGTATAACCTTATTATCCGGTCAGGATGATGCTGAGGTTTTGACGGGTGGAGTTATTAAGATAAAAAATGACAGAACATTTGTTACAATTGTGAAAACCGATTCAGAAGGCAATCCGGTACCCGGAGCTAAGTTTGAACTTCGTGATGGTAATAATAAGAACGCTTCAGAAGGAAGGTTTGATGATTTAACTAAGTCAAGTTATACGCTTTATAATCTTTCTTACGGTCCTGACTATACTTTAATAGAACTTGAGGCGCCGGATGGATATATATCCATTACTTCAAAGATATCATTTTATATTGATGAAAATAACAGAGTGATTCTTAATGATGAATATGAAGGCGTAACACTTGATGCTTCTACAAATACCATAAGTATAGCCAATAAGGAAACCAGTGTCAGCATAAGTAAGAGGGAGATAGGAAAGTCCGATGAGTTAAAAGGAGCGACCTTGGAAATATATAACGCATCAGATATAGATGATGAAGGAAATGTTATTAACGATGCCGCGCCTGTTGAAACATGGGTAAGTGGTTCGGATGTTGATGAAAATGGTGATATCACTTGTCATGTGATTAAGGCAAAGCTTGCTGCTGATAATGACTATATTATCCGCGAGACTATTGCTCCTGAAGGATATAGCAAGCTAAAAAGTGATATACGTTTTTCGGTAAGTGAAAGCGGAGAAGTAACCTCTGAAGATGCGAAGCTTGAGGATGGAATTATAATTGTATATAATGAATTGGAAGAAGTTACGGAAACAAAAGAGGAAGAAAACAAGGAAGAAGTAACAACGGAAACCACTACCCAAGAAGAGACAACAGAGACTACTACCGAAAAAGAAACAACAGAGATTACTACCGAAAAAGAGACAACAGAGACTGTCACAACAGAGGAATTAACAACAGAGGAAGTAACGGTAGTAACATCAACTACGGATACTGATACTGATGTAGCAAAAAGTAAAAGTACATCTACTGAAACACAAACAGGTGATAACTCAAAGCCTATAAATATAGCTTTGCTGATGCTTTTATCACTTGATACAATATTTGGCATGATTGTATATAAATTAATAAAAAGGTAGGTATTGAGATAAAAGAAATAGTTCTTGACATTTTTCGCTTTTAGGTTGTAAAATACACGAAGTTAAAAAAGAATATTAATTTTATGTGAAGAGCATGGTGAGATGTTTCACGAGTTGGAAGACTAAAACTCCGTTGGCAGATATCTCCACCGTGCTCTTCGTGTGTTTAAAGGAGAGTTTTTTATGGAACAAAATAACAGATTTTTAGAAACAGAAGAACCGGGAAAGCTTATGAGGATGTATTCGATACCATGTATCATTTCACTTCTTGTGGCAGCACTTTACAATATCGTCGACCAGCTTTTCATAGCAAATGCAGCTTATCTCGGCTCTTATGGAAATGCTGCCAATACCGTGGTATTTCCGCTTACGGTGGTTGCGCTTGCTTTTGCCGTTATGATAGGTGACGGTGCTTGTGCATTTACTTCGATTTGTCTTGGACAGGAAAGACGTGACGAGGCGAGAAGGAGTGTCGGAAGTGCGGTTACACTTAGCGTGATAACAGGCATTTTGATAATGCTTATCTATCTCATTTTTCAAACAGGTATTATTACAATGTTTGGCGGAAGAGTCAATGAAGAAACCTTTGTTCAGTCTAAGGAGTATTTTTTCTGGATTACACTTGGTATTCCTTTTTATGTATTCGGTCAGGCGATGAATCCGGTTATCCGTTCAGACGGAAGCCCTAAGTTTGCTATGTTTTCAACGGTTATCGGTGCGATTGTCAATATAATATTTGATCCTATATTTATCTATGGAACAAAGTGGGGGATGATGGGTGCAGCTATCGCAACTGATATGGGTCAGATTGTAACGGCTGTTTTATCTGTATGGTATCTCGTTCATATGAAGGAGATAAAGCTCGATAAAGAAAGCTTTAGGCCGGATGGAAAATTGGTTAAAAGATTTATACCGCTTGGCGTTACCTCACTCTTATCACAGATTTCTCTTGTTGCTGCTATGGCGGCTATAAATAATATGATAAGAAAATACGGAGCCCTTGATGAAATTTTCAGTCAGGAACAGTTTGCTCAGATACCAATGGCGGTTGTTGGTATAGTTATGAAGTTTTTTCAGATAGTTATATCTATAGCGGTAGGTATGGCGGCAGGCTGTATACCGGTTGTCGGCTACAATGTCGGTGCCGGACGAAAGGACAGAGTAAAGATTTTATTTAAACTTTTACTTAAGTGTGAGGCTATACTTGGTGCAGTGGCACTTTTGATAGTAGAGCTTTTGCCGAAGCAGTTAATCGGTATATTTGGGGCTGCAAATGAAAGCATATATTATACGGATTTTGCGATTAAATCCTTTAGAATTTATCTTTGTATGATGATACTTGCGACTGTAAACAAGGGTACATTTATATTTTTACAGGCGGTTGGAAAGGCCAAAGAATCCACTATTATTTCTATGGCAAGGGAAATAATTTTTGGTGTAGGCTTTGCACTTTTGCTTCCAAGGGCCTTTGCACTTGACGGAGTGCTTTACTCTATGCCGGTATCTGATTTTCTTGCCTTTTTAATAGCAATATTCTTTATTGCTCGAACGATGAAAGAGCTGACTGTTGAAGAGTAAAAATGTGTAACCCGTTCTCATTAAGACATTTTTCCCTGCTTCACTTGAATCTGAAACGAATTAAGTATATAATAATGCTTAGTTTACATGGGGAGGAAATATTTATATGAGAGAGAATGTATCAATAATTAATCATCCGCTTTTAAAGCATAAAATTTCCATGATGAGAGATAAAAATACAGGTACCAATGAGTTTCGTAAGCTTACTGAGGAAGTGGCTATGCTTATGGGATATGAGGCACTTAGAGATTTACCTACTGAGGAGGTAGAGATTGAAACACCTTTGGAGAAATGCATGGCACCGTTTATTGCGGGCAAAAAACCGGCATTGGTTCCTATCCTAAGAGCAGGTCTTGGTATGGTAAGCGGTATGCTTACACTTGTTCCGGCTGCAAAGGTTGGACACATCGGTATGTATCGTGATGAGGATACAAAGGAACCGCAGGAGTATTATTGCAAGCTTCCAAAGCCTATAGAGGACAGACTTATAATTGTACTTGATCCGATGACCGCAACAGGCGGTTCTGCCTGTGATGCTTTGGCACAGATTAAAAAAGCAGGTGGGACACATATCAAATACATGACTATTATTGCTTCACCTGATGGACTTGATAAGGTTGCAGGTGAGCATCCGGATGTTCAGATTTATGTGGCGCAGGTTGACAGATGCCTTAATGATGATGCTTATATCTGTCCGGGACTTGGAGATGCCGGAGACAGAATTTTCGGTACAAAATAGCTTGTGCTATATGGCTTGATTTTTGTGGAGGTTCATGTGTATGCCAGATAAAAATCGTAAACGTGAACGCTCAGATGAACGTTTTCGCTTGTTTCAATATGAGGTGCTGTTTGTATTTGCCATGCTTATAATTATTGTTACGGCCTTTCTTGACTATGTTATTCTTGACCGTACCGGAAGAGCTATGCAGGAGAAGGTTTCTGATTTGATTGCAGCAAACAGCAGGCAGCTTGAACTCAATATCAATTCGTATTTGGAGCGTATGGAGACTACACCTACACTTCTTTTTTCTGATGAAGTCTACTATCTTTATGATGAAACCGACGAAAAAATTGAGGATTATGATAAGGTTAAAAATGAAGAAACGATAAAGAACCGAATTGTTGATATAGGACTTATGGATAATTATTCCGACTTTGGAATTGTCTATGCTGATGATCACAAGGTTGGGTGGGTTTCACACGGAACACAGGATTTGTTTAAGGATGGCGGTATCTATGATACATTTTCGAGCTATATAACAAACACTAAGAAAAATGATGGTTGGTGCTTTGGTGTGAATGGTAATTCCGACCGTATGTATTATATTAAAAGACTTAATCCGAATGCTATTTTAATATCTTCGATTTACACAAGAGAGCTTGCATCTGTATTTGTATATCCTGAGCAGCTTGAAGAGATGACGATAAGATTTGTCGATGAGGAAAATACTATTATGTTTTCCTCGGATAATTCTGAAATCGGAGAAAAGCTTCCGGAGGATATACTTAAAAATATAGAGAGTGAATTTTTTGATGCGGGAAATTCAAGCAGTATAGTTACCCGCGATTATTTGATTAATACTAATGTCTGTTTTAACGGCTGGAGAGTTGTGTGTTCTGTGCCTACAGATATTATTTTAAAGGAAAATCAGGAGCTTAAATCCTTTACATTAAGGATTTCGGGCGCTCTTGCCATGCTGTTTGTATTTGTCGGTCTTATCATAATAACGAAGCTGTCAAAACCGATGGATGGTATGGTTTCATCACTTCAGGACAAGGCGGAGATTGACAGACTTTCGGGTGTGATGAATAAGGCTACATTTCAGGAAACTGTGGAAAATGAGCTTAAAAAGAATCCTGCTGATGACCTCATCGTTTTTGTAATGATGGATATGGATAACTTTAAGCAGATAAATGACAGACTTGGACACAGCTATGGCGACCAGGTCATTATTCGTATGGGTAAGCTGTTGAGAAAGCTATATAATAGTCAGACGATAATAGGACGTCTTGGTGGAGACGAATTCGCTCTTTATACCGGATGTAAGGATGTTCCTATGGAGGATATAAAGGCTGCTGCAATTGAAAGAATGGAGCAGGTAATTCTTGCATTTGCAGAAGAATTTGAATACGAAAGAGAACAGTGCGAGCTTTCCATAAGTGCCGGAGTTTATATAAGAGAAGTGAAGGATACGAACTTCAAGGACTTGTATGAAAAGGCCGATAGTGCGCTTTATATCTCTAAAAATAATGGAAAGTCTTGCTATACTTTCTATGGAGAGGAGGCAGAAGGTGATGAAAAATAAAGCACTGTTTACATTTATAATTATATTTTTCATAATGACTGCACTTCTTGTTTTTTCACTTATAAAGGTTAATTTTAATGCCGGATATGGAAAAAGCTATACAACCACTCATCAGGGTGAAAATGTGATACAGCTTTCATGGTGGGGAAATGATGCGAGACATGCATATACTATGGAGGGTGTAGATAATTTTCAGGAGCAGGAGCAGGGAGTTATAGTTTCATACAGATATGGTGAGTGGAATGGCTATGAAAAGCGTACCAAGGTTTGGATGGAATCTGACAATGAGGCCGATGTAATGCAGATTAATTATGCATGGCTTGATATATATTCTCCTGATGGTGAAGGCTTTTACGATTTAAATGAGCTTTCCGAATATATAGATCTTGATAATTTTACCGAAGAGGAAAAAGCATACGGAACAAAAAACGGAAAGCTAAATGCGCTTCCCATAGCTATGAATACACATGTATTTTATTATAATCAGGATGTGCTTGATGAGTATGGCTTAAATTTACCGGAAACCTGGGATGATTTATTTGAAATGGGAGAGGCTCTGTCTAAGGATGACAGATATGTACTCGGCATGAGTAAAAAGCAGATGTTTATTTTACTCATTTCTTACTATGAGCAAAGCAGTGGAAAACAGATGTTTAATCAGGATGGAACTCTTGAGATAAGCAAGGAGGAAATGGCAGAGCTGATAGAGTTTTACGGAAGCCTTATTGATGGTCATGTTCTTTGTCCTGTTGATACCTTTGACAGAAACAGATATATGTCGGGAGAAATAGCCGGTACCATGTGTTGGGTAAGTGATACAAAAATTTACTGTGATGGCCTTGCTGAGACCGGTGCAAATGTAAGCCGCTGTATGTATCCTACACTTCCAAATGCCAAACGCTCGGGATGGTATACAAAGCCGGCAACCATGTGGGCAATAAGTGCAAATACGGAGCATCCTGAGGAAGCAGCGAAGCTTCTTAACTATCTTTTAAATGATCCGTATATGGTTAAGCTTCAGCAGACTGAAAAGGGAGTACCGGTAAGCAAAAAGGCGATTGAAATACTGAATGAAGAGGGCTTATCCGAAACCAATGAATATAAAGCTATTGAAGAGGTAAACGAGCATCAGGAAAACCTGCAGCTCATAATTCCAAACATAGAAAATGAAAGCATAATTGATGCCTTTAAACAGGGTGCTGATGAGTATATATTTGAAAAGGCGACCGCAGAAGAATGCGCGGATGCAATATGTGATGAAATAAACGAAATAATAGAAGGAACAGAGTAAAAAAAAGTGTGTTATGGGCAGGCAGGGAGCCTGTCTCCGTGACACACTCTTTGTTCTTTATTTTAAGAGATTTATTAATCTTGCACTCTGACTTAACTGGAAGGATATAAATTCGCAGTTTGGATATATTTTGTCAGTAAGCTCAAGCAGTATAAAGCCGAAAATGGTTTTGTCAAAGTAAAGCGGGAGCATTACCATAGAGAAGTGATTGCCGCCTAAAAAGTCATTGTTAAAAATGTTGTTTAATTCTACACTTTGATTGTCGGCAGGTATGTTCCAGATGGAACCATCCTGTATAAAGGCTTTTAGCTTTAAGCTGCCGTTAGGAATAAATTTTTCCATGTTTTCATGTATCAAAGGTTCCTCAAGCATATAAATATATCCGTTCTTTGCTTCAAGACCTTCTAAGTGTGAAAGCAGCTTTGAATAGCTTTCATCACTACCGTCTTTTATATTACCGGTTATTTGAACAAATTCTTTTATGTCCTCTCTGGTATAAATATTTTTATCCTCCGAGGCTCTTATATCACTATCTGTTGACTGCAATATTGTTTTATAGAGATCCTGATATATGTATTCAAAATTAACCTGTGATTCAGTATCCATACGTGTAATGGAATCGACTTTTATCTGGTCAATATATCTTATCAGATTTTCGATATCAGCATATCTTGTTGCGTTACATTCTATAAATTCACCAAAATATCTTGAAATCATTATATAAGTATCATCATCAACATTTTCTATATCCATAAGAAGTCTTAAGCTTTCAATCAATTTTACAAAGGATTTATATTCCGGAAGCTGCTGCTTGTTTTTTCCGCTTCTTCTCAGACGATAGAAAATGTATTCAAAGGCTTCGTCAATATCCATCTCTGCAAGATGTCTTGTGCTGCTTGAACCGATATATGCATTGTCATTTGTTCCGAGTGAATCTCGTTTGACAAGAGTTGCCGGAAGATTGATGGAATCAACCTTATTTCCTGCCATTTTAACATCCAGATAGGCAGCCGCCTCGTGACCGAGCGTTACCGGGTCTGCTGCTATGGTTGCAAGCGGAGGGATTGCTTTAGAGCTTTGAATTGTATTATCATAACCAAGCACCTTGATTTCATTTCCCGGTGTCTTTCCTATAGCTTTAATTTCGTCACAAAGATCAAGTGCAGAATAATCATTTATACAAAAAACTGCTTCTATGTCAGGGTTTTTCTTAAGGAATTGTTTGCAGGCCTCATGGTTATCGTCTGAAGGATGTACATTGCATATATTGTCATCTGTTATTTTTATATTGTATTTATCCATTGTTTCCATAAAAGTATTATATCTTTGGATAAAGTCAGTATTGCCGGACGGACCTTTAAGCATACCGAATTTTTTACATCCACAGGTCTCAACAAGATACCTTAAACCATCACGTATTCCATTTGAATTATCATAATTTATACATGTATATCCATCAAATAATGAAGATACAAGAACCATAGGTATATCCTTATATTTATCAAGAAATTCACGGATTTTTGTTTCGTTGGTAAAGGCACCTATACTTCCTGCTGCTATAATTATACCTGATATATTGGCTGAATTAACGCAATCGTATATGGTGTTGAACTGATAGATAAATGGCTTTTGATCTTTTGCCGTTACTTCCCTGTTTATATAATTTCCCGGAAGAACTATAAGATTGTAGCCGAGCTCCTGACATGCAATATTAACGCCCCTGCATAAGGATTCGTCATAGCTGTTATCAAGAGCACTTAATAATAGTGCGATAGTTTTTTGATTATTGTCCATATAAGTAAACCTCCTTATTTGTATTAAACCACTTTATATGTAAATTATCAAATAAATTTTAAAGCTTATATCCTCCAACAACCGAATTCATGTTATTTACAGCATTAAGATTGTCGTTGGTTTTCGCCTTTACCGACTGCATGGAATTATCTATATCACGCAGATTGTCTGCTATACTCTGAATTGTTGCCAGATTTTCCTCTGATGTGGCAAGCATGGATGTAGCCGAGTCTGACATGCTGTTCATACCGTTTCTTAAGGCTTGCGTGCTTTCATATATAAGCTTTATACGCTCAGAGATATCCTGAGCTTTTTCATAATACTCGTTGCCATAATTTTGGAACTGCTCATAGTCATTCATCACATGGTCTGATACAAACATCATCATCTCACTTGATACACAGCCTAAGTTCTCAACTATACTTATGATTGATTCACCGATTACGCTTATCTTTTCTGCAGCCTCTCCCGAGTCGTTTGCGAGCTTTGCAATTTCGGTTGCAACAACCGAAAAGCCTCTGCCTGCTTCACCGGCTCTTGCTGCTTCGATGCTTGCATTTAAAGAAAGCATATTGGTTTGCTCAGCTATATCAAGTATGGCGGCAGTAAGTGTCTTTATCTCTGCAACTGCTTCTGCTGCTTCAAGACTGTTGTTAAGTTCTACGGACATCTCGTCATTCTTTTGCCTTAAGTTGTTTGCAGCATCATTGACAAAATCACTTAATTCCCTTGAAAGGTTTGTGATTTCGTTTATTAATTCTTCTGTTACCGCAAGCTCCCGTTCAACGCTCTCCGTATTTTCAAGTGCTAATGAGGATTGATTGGTCATTTCCTCCATATTATCAAGAGCGTTGCTTTCTGCTTTGGTAATCTCGGCTGCCGCTGTCTTAATCTGACTAATCTGCTCACCGACCTCATTTACCGACATGGCAATCTCACCGGAGCCGCCACTTATCTTGCTTGATGAGCTTTGAGCAATGCTCATGGTGCTTCTTGTTTTTTCAAGAAGCTTGTTAAGACTGCTTCCTACAACCTCAAATTCATCGCCGGTGCGTATGTCAACGGTTTTTCTTAGGTCTCCGTCATCGCTTGCTATATCAAGGATTTTGCTGTTGAGCATAACAAAGTTTTTCTTTAATGACTTGCTCATGAAAAATGCGAATATAATTCCTAAAATAAGGAAGCAGCATGCTACTGTTATAAATCTCTTCATAATAGTATTAAGCTCTTCACCGATGTATGTAACATCACAGTCCACGCCGACTATACCGATTACCTTTCCGTCCTTGAAAACAGGAGCATAGCTGGACATAAAATCTCCCCATTCATCAGAGGTGATTTCGTCCTCGGATATGGCTTTACCTTCGAAGGCTTTTATCATAATATCTGTGGTATCATCGTATTCCTCACCAGCCTCAGCAGGGTCATCAGGATCGGCATCAACTACATAATAAAGAGTATCATTTTCATCCTTGGTCATGGTGTAGACAAAGGTTACACCTTCCACATCCATATATGGAGAGAGGGTTTCAAGAATTCTGTCATAGGCATCGGACTCACCGACTTCTTCGATTATTGTCATAAAATCCTCTGTATCGATATCATTTGCGGCAAGCTCGGCTATGGATTTGGTGCTGTCCTTTTTTTCGTCAAGAAGATAGGATTTTAATATTATTCTTAAGAATATCGAAAGCGCTGCAACACAGATTACTATTACTAAAATTAGCAAAAGCTGTATTTTAAATGATATGCTTCTTTTTCTGGTTTGCATTATTTATTACTCCTTTACGTACTGATTTGGGTTGCTTTTTAATCAATTTTCGGATAGAAACCATATATAAATACTATACTGTATTTTATCACAGCGTATAAATCATAGCAATATTATCAGGTTAAATTATATCATGATTTTGTGACAGATGGACAGGCATTTTGTCACAATTCAGTTGACATGGTGCAGGCATTTTGTCATAACTCAGTTGACAGGTGGATAGGTATTTTGTTAAACAATATTGCCGATAAAAAGGTTGAGTTATGGCTGATTTAGGATTATAATATATGTTATCTTTGTGCATTGACGAAGCATTTTTCATTAAGGAGCGATTTGAATGAAAAGCATACTTGTATTGGCAGCCTATGAAAGTGACAGGCTGACTTATATTAATAAGATTATTTCGGAAAAATACAAATTTATCAGAGTATATGACATTGAGGGAGCACTGGAAAAGCTTAAGGAATTGTTGGATGGTATCACTGCGGTAATAATAGACAATCCTTCATCGATTAATAATATCAATGTACTTTTGGATTTTATCAGCGAATCCAATACATATATTTTTGCAATACTGGCATTGGCTCTTACAGATAAGGAAAACGCAGATAAGGATGAGCTATATCTGGGAGATGCGGTTGCGGATGTAATTGAAGCAGGGCAATCGGACAGGATTGTACTTAACAGAATTGAGAGGGCGGTAGAGAGCATTAATTCCGTTTCATTTTCGGAAATAAGCAATATGCTAAAGGTTCTTTCGTCACTTATTTATCTTAAGGATTCCAATGGCAGATATGTTTTTTGTTCGCAGTATTGGCATCATCTTGACAACTATGACGATCCGGATTGGACCATACGAGGTAAGACGGATATGGAAATCCGTAGGGATAAGGAAAATGCAAGGGCAGCTTTTGAGAGTGACCTAAAGCTGATAGAAACCGGAATAGGAACCTCCTATGTTATTGAAGAAAATGAAGATGGTAAGCAGGAGTTTTTGCAGATAATAAAGGAGCCTTTAAAATATCCTGATGGAAGAGTAAGAGGAATTATTGCGATTATCAATAATGTCACCGAACAGGAGCTTTTGAAAAGAGAGCTGAAAAACCGCGCCATTACGGATGAACTTACAGGTATATATAACAGATCATATTTTGATGAATTTGTAGAACGGATAAGTGAATCCACATATCCACTTAGTATAATAACCGCGGATTGCGACAGACTTAAGGAGATAAATGACATTTACGGACATATGGTCGGTGATGAGTATATAAGGATGGCAGTTATGCTGTTTAGAACTATTCTTCCGGAAAAAAGTATTATGTTCAGAACCGGAGGAGATGAGTTTGTGATATTTTTACCGGGGGTATCTGAGGCAGAGGCAAGAGATTATATAAATAAGCTTAATGAGATGGAAAAGATTTTTATAATAAAGGACAGGGAGTTGAGTGTTTCCTTCGGACTCAGTACTATGGAAAACGGGAAGCTTCCGATTCAGGATTATATAGCTCTTTCCGATGCTCAGATGTATCTGGATAAGAAAGAAAAAAAGAAAGATGAAGATAATTTAAGCAGGTAGTAGAATTGCTGAGTATATTAAATTAAAGAAAGATGAGAAATATTATGATTTATAATACGGTATTGGATGCGGTGGGAAATACTCCGCTTATAAGATTAAATAACATGACCGGACCGGAGGATGCAGAAATTCTTGTAAAGTATGAAGGATTAAATGTGGGCGGTTCGATTAAGACAAGAACCGCTCTTAAAATGATTGAGACAGCAGAGGAAAAGGGCATACTAAAGCCTGACTCAATTATCGTTGAGCCAACCAGTGGAAATCAAGGGATAGGACTTTCACTCGTGGGTGCAGTCAAGGGCTATAAGGTTATAATTATCATGCCGGATTCCGTAAGCGAGGAGAGAAGGCTTTTGATAAAGCAGTACGGTGCCGAGCTTATATTGGTACATGATGATGACAATATCGGCGAGTGCATAGATGAATGTATAAAGCTTGCAAAGAAAATGCGTGATGAGGATTCCAAGGTGTTTGTACCGGACCAATTTTCCAACTATGAGAATGTAAATGCACATCTTGAAAATACAGGCAGAGAAATTCTTGCTCAGGCAGAAGGAAAGATAGACGGCTTTTGCTCCGGTATAGGAACAGGCGGAACAATTACCGGTATAGGTAAGGTTCTTAAGGAAGCCAATCCTGATACTCTTATATGGGCAGCAGAACCGGAAAATGCTGCCATACTTTCCGGAGGCTCCATTGGCTCACATCTTCAGATGGGTATAGGCGACGGTCTTATACCACCGATACTTAACCGGGAGATTATCTCTCAGCTTGAAATAGTTACCGACGAGGAAGCTCTAAATACAACCAAAGAGCTTACGAAAAAAGAAGGTATACTCTGCGGTATCTCAAGCGGTACAAATGTGTGTGTGGCACTTCGTATGGCAAAGCTCTTGGGTAAGGGCAAGAGAGTTGTGACAGTGCTTCCTGATACAGGAGAAAGATACTTCAGCACGGAGCTTTTTTCACACTAAAGTGTAATAGGGGTTGTTGTGACATGTGTCATGACATGGACAGTGTGTAATGGGGACAGTTGTGATATGTGTCATGAGATGGACAGTGTGTAAATGAGACAGTTGTGATATGTGTCATGACATGGACAGTGTGACATTGCCATTATATATCTGTCTAAAAAGAAAAAAGTGGATACCGGCTAACAGAAAAGGAGAAAATACACCAATTTATAGCCGGATAGAAGAAGGAAAAGAGAAAAAAAGTGGATACCGGCTAACAGAAAAGGGAAAAATGCACCAATTTATAGCCGGATAGAAGAAGGAAAAGAGAAAAAAAGTGGATACCGGCTAACAGAAAAGGAGAAAATGCACCAATTTATAGCCGGACTAGAGAAGGAAGTTGTGATAGAGTGTCTTCCACTATGTAACACCATCTTGAACATCATATGTCACACCTGCCCATGATACACTTTGAGAGGAATAATATTATGTATGAGGATTTATTTGAAAGACTTTCAAGGTCGAAGTTCAGAAGCAGATTTCATTTAAAGGATAAGGATAAGCAGTATGTGATTGATAAGGGAATAGAGACCATAAGAGAGCATGCGGAGGATTTGATTAATAAAAAAATCGCCGCTGCTTTTATTTCAAATGACGGAAAACAGACTCCAATGAAAGGTCATCCTGTGTTTATAGCACAGCACGCCACAGCCTGCTGTTGCAGAGGGTGTCTTGAGAAGTGGCATCATATCAAGCCGGGTAAGGAATTGACCGATGAAGAAAAAAACTATGTGGTTGAGGTCATTATGAAATGGATTGACAAAGAGATGGAAGGATATGTCGGTCAGGCTAAGAAAGAAGCGTATAATGGACAGAAGAAAGAGGAGCATGTCTTTCAGGCTAAGAAAGAAGCGTATGTTGGACAGAAGAAAGAGGAGCATGTCGGTCAGAAAAAGAAAGATGAGTATGAGCAGTTAAAATTTGACTTTGAAAATTTGCGTTAATAATTTTTTATACCTTTAAGATTTCAAATTGAAAGCATTTAGTTGAAATTATAAAAAAATACCTTTAATAAATATTTCGAGACCTATAAATATGAGAATGGAGCCACCAAGTATAGCTGCTTTTTTGGAAAGTTTATTACCGAAATGTATACCTATGCGGAGTCCGATTATGCAGATTATAAATGTTACGACTGCTATTATGAGAGAGCATAATAATGCCGGTTTAAAACCATAATCGGATATGGTGAAGCCAACCGATAGAGCATCTATAGAGGTTGCGATACCTTGAAGCATAAGTGTCATGAGACTAAGGGTTACCGCCTCTTTTTTTTGTGACGAAGAGAATGATTTTTCAAAATTATTTTTTGTTTTATCTGAGGGTAAACTATGTTCGCATTTCTGAACCTTTTTATCGTCCTTGATTTCGCTTTCTTCACCGGAATCCTTAATACCTTCAACTATCATATCAATTCCGATAAATAAAAGTAAGAATAAAGCTATCCAGGGTATGAATTTTTGAAACTTTTCAAATTTTTCTGCAATCCTTGTTACAAGAAACCAACCGATAAGCGGCATAATAAACTGGAAAAATGCAAAGGTTCCGGCTATTTTTATCTTGCCGGATTTTTTCATATTTGCATCATTTAGTCCGTTAGCAACGGATACGGAAAATGCATCCATGGCAAGACCTATTCCGAGCAATATGCTATTTGCGATAAAAGCGAATTCTAACATTTTTTTCTCCTGTTTTTTAAATTTTATCCTTGAGTCAAATTGAGTAGGGAAGATGTAATCGCACCCTACTCGTGCGCGAGCCGACGGTCAGCTTTAGCTGGCATATTCCTTTCGGAGGCTCTGCGCATAAAAAAAGGTATAGCCGTAAGCTATACCTGAAAATTCTATAAATAAAGGGAATTCATGCATAACTAACGTCATACATGAGTCTCGCAAATTAAAGTAAGCCAGATTATAATAATCAGTATGTTGACTTACTGCACATTATAAATGTGCCTGCTACTCCCTCATGGAATTTCAATTTAACATTTGAATATACGGTTAGTCAATACAAACAATTTTGCGCTTGAGGTATAACTGTATCTTGTGATTGATTTTAACTGTATTTTATGTTTGATTTTAACTGTATTTTATGTTTGAGCTATAACTGTATCTTGTGTTTGAGTTTTGCTTTAAAAATTATTATTTTGTTTTATATTATTATTGTATTATCTTTTTAATAGCGTTAAACTTATTTAGTAATTATTATTTTGATTACTGTGATTACTGATTATAGTTTTTTATAATTTTAGGCTCTTTAGGAGTTGAGTTGCAAGAATTAATTGAAGCGTGGAGGAAAGCAAAAAGGATGAAAATCAGTGAATACATAGCGAGTCAGTGTGGAAATCCGAGGGGTGTAATCGGAAGGATTATGACTTGGTCAATGAACCGTGCGAACAATGTTATGTATAAAGGTATTGTAAGTGAACTTAATATCAGAGACAGTCTTCGGATTCTGGATATAGGTTTCGGAAATGGATATCTGGAGAAGCTGATAATGAAAAAGGGAAAGTGCAACATTGAAGGGATAGACATTTCTGAAGATATGGTAAATGCAGCGACGAATAATAACAGAAAATATGTTGAGGACGGATATATAAAATTTGGAATAGGGGACTGTTGTTCAATGGATTATGAGGATGAATCGTTTGATGTTGTAACAACAATGAATACGATATATTTTTGGAATCAGACCGACAAAGGTATGTCTGAGATATTTCGTGTGCTGAAACCGGGTGGGGTGTTTTATAATGCAAGTTTGACAAAGGAAAATCTTGATAAGGTGTTTTACACTAAAAGCGGGTTTAAGAAGTTTAATGAAGACGAGTATAAAAAACTTGGAATTAACGCAGGATTTACAAAAGTGGATATAAAGCCGTTAGGAAACAAATACGGGCTTCTTGTAATTTGTGAAAAAGGGCTGGAGTAATAAAGGTTCATTGTAAAATGGGATGAATTAATATAATTATTGTTTTCTGTTTTTTATGGTGTTAAACTATTTAGTGATTGATTTTTATTTTATGGAGAAGATAATATGACGATACTTGTTATTGATGCCCAGGGTGGCGGTGTAGGAAAACAGCTTGTTACAGCTATAAAGCAAAATATTGAGGGAGCATATGTGCTTGCAGTGGGTACCAACAGTACGGCAACAACTGCCATGCTTAAGGCAGGTGCGGATGAGGCAGCAACCGGAGAAAATTCTGTTATGGTTGGATGCCGCAAAGCAGATATAATTGTTGGCCCGATAGGGATTATAATAGCTGATGCACTTTTGGGAGAGGTTACTCCTAAGATGGCTCTCGCTGTTTCCCAAAGTAATGCAAAGAGGATTCTGATTCCGTTTAATCATTGTGACAACATAATAGTCGGAATAGATGATTTTTCGACAGGAAAGCTTATAAAGCAGGCGATAGATGAGATAAAGAAATTTACCGATTTATAGTTACAGCGTAATTATGAGCAAATTTGATTTGCGAGTGAAGCAAGATAGTGTGAGTGAATGATTTGCAAGCGAAATTTTTGAGTGAAATAAAAGCTTGCTTGAAAAAATATATTATTATATAATATCAGTGTCGGTATGAAGCCGATTTAACGCACAGAAGTGCAAACTTTAAAATTATGTTTCAATTTATAAAATTGAAGATTTTTGATACTTGAATTTTGAAATTAAATTGAATATGTATTTTAAAGTGTTTTGAAATATTGAAATAATAGTATGCTATGAAGGTGTATGTTTTCTTAGAAAAGATAACGTATACCTTTTATTTATTTTAAGGAGGGTTATTTTATGGCATGTTTTATCGTTCCTGCTGTTGAGGCAGTGGTTACAACAATTGCAACCAAGGTGGTTAAATCAAAGGAAACAAAAAGTGAGAATTTAGAAATCAGCTTGGATTCAAAGGATACAGAGTCTGTCGAAGCTTCAAAAAAGGTTCCGTTTTCACATAAGCTTGGATGGCTTAATAATCTTCTTTGGGGTGGTTCGGGACTTCTTGCATTTGAACATCTGTGGCATGGAGAGGTTGTTCCGTGGTTCCCATTTTTAACTGCGGCGGGTAATCCGACCGATGCAGCCGAAATGCTCCATGAGATGTCAACAGTAGGTGTAGGCATGGCAGGGCTTGTTACGGCAGTTTGGCTTGGTATGGTTGCAGTTTCTTCCGCGATGGAAAAGAAGTCGGATGCTATGGAAGAACCGTCCGATGACAGTTTAGAGGAGGCATAAAATGACTTTGCTTACTACAGTATTTGCCGCAATCATAACAACAATTTTGTGGTATAAAAATGCTCCGAAAAATGAGATGAAGCTTGGAACTCTTGCACTTATGTACTGGGGTGCATCCCTTATGTGGATGGTGGATGCGATAGCGGAATTCATAGAATTAAAGAGCGCGTATTTTACTCCGGAGCCTGCGGATATGTTAAATGATTTATTCCTCGGCCTTTCGGTAGTTGCGCTTGGACTTATCATCTGGCTTATAATTCTTATCATTAAAGATCCAAAGGGTGTAGTAAGAGCTTCTTTTATGAAAAATAAAAACTAAAATTTTTATAAAAAGCGGTTTGCAAAATGCAAAACCGCTTTTATAATAAGAGGGTAAATTTGTTTTGTCAGGAGTTTAATCTGTGAAGATAACAAGAAAACTAATAAGTAGTTTCTTATTTATAATTATTGTTAGTTAGAAGTGAGAATAAACTTTAGTCAAAAGTTAGGAGTATATGATTATATGGTAAATGAGACTAAACGTATACTTGAGGATGTAAAAAACGGTGTGCTTTCGGTTGATGATGCACTTTTAAGGTTAAAGGTTGAACCGTTTACGGATATTGAATTTGCAAAGATTGATAATCACCGCAAGATAAGACAGGGAGTGCCGGAGGTTATATACGGAGCTGGAAAAACTTGCGAACAGATAAGCGGAATTATTGATGTGATGAAGGAAAACGGTCAGGATAAAATTCTGATAACCAGGATTGAACCTGATAAGGCAGAGGCTTTATCAAAGAAATATCCTGTAACTTATTATGCTGATGCGCGAATTGGATTCTACGGTACATTTCCAAAGGCGGACGGTATAGGAAAGATTGTTGTTGCGACTGCGGGAACAAGTGACATACCTGTTGCAGAGGAAGCTGCCATTACTGCAGAATCACTTGGAAATGAAGTAATGCGAATCTATGATGTCGGAGTCGCAGGAATTCACAGGCTGCTTGCGTATAAGGAGGAGCTTATGAATGCAAGCGTAGTGATTGCCATAGCCGGTATGGAGGGCGCTTTGGCAAGCGTAGTTGGAGGACTTTGCGATTGCCCGGTCATAGCAGTACCGACAAGTGTCGGATATGGGGCATCCTTCGGGGGACTCTCCGCACTTTTATCCATGCTTAATTCCTGTGCCAGCGGAGTGTCGGTTGTAAATATCGACAACGGATTTGGAGCAGGATATCTTGCAAGTATGATTAATCACAGGTGAAACTAATTTAATTTGGAGGTTGAAGATGAAAACTTTATATTTGGATTGCAGTATGGGGGCAGCGGGAGATATGCTTGCGGCAGCGTTGATTGAGCTTTTGCCTGAACCTGATAAATTTATAGATAAAATAAATGCTCTTTCGATACCCGGTGTGGTGGTTGAAAAGGAAAGCTCGGTGAAATGCGGAATTACCGGAACACATATCGCAGTTAGGGTAAACGGTACCCTGGAAGATGAAAATATGCACGAGCACCATCACCACGACCATGGAGAACACGAGCACGAACATCATCACGAGCACGAACATCATCACCATGCAAGCATGCATGATATAGAGCATATTGTTAATAGTTTAAATGCTTCTGATAAAGTGAAAAATTATGTACTGACAGTATATGGGTTGATTGCCGAAGCAGAGAGCCATGCGCATGGAAGACCTGTGTCCGAGATACATTTTCATGAGGTTGGAACCATGGATGCAGTTGCGGATGTTACGATGGTATGTATGCTTATGGAAGAGCTTGCGCCTGAAAGAATTGTTGCATCACCTGTGCATGTAGGAAGCGGTCAGGTCAAGTGTGCACACGGCATACTTCCGGTGCCGGCACCGGCTACAGCTTATATCTTAAAGGACGTACCGATTTATGGAGGTAAGATAAACGGAGAGCTTTGTACTCCTACCGGAGCTGCTTTATTGAAATATTTCACAGACAGCTTTGGCGAGATGCCGGTTATGAAAACACAGGCTATCGGATACGGAATGGGCAAGAAGGATTTTGAAGCTGCTAACTGTGTAAGGGCTATGATGGGCGAAGCAGATGATAAGACGGATACCGTTCTTGAGCTATCCTGTAATGTGGATGATATGACTGCGGAGGAAATCAGCTTTGCAACAGAAAGGCTGTTTGATGGCGGTGCACTTGAGGTTTATACTATTCCGATCGGTATGAAAAAATCAAGACCGGGCACCCTCATACGGGTTATGTGCAAAGAAGAAATCAAAGAGAAAATGATAGAACTGATATTTAAATATACAACAACTATCGGAGTTCGTGAGACCGAGACAAAGAGATATGTGTTGGAGCGTCGGATAGAGTCTGTGGAAACTCCTTATGGCGAGGTAAGACAAAAAATATCATCCGGTTACGGTGTTAAAAGATGCAAATATGAATACGAAGATTTGGCACGCATAGCAAGGGAGAAAAATATAAGCATTGAAGAAGCAAAGAAACTGATTAGCATGTGACATATGCGAGTGATACAGGAGCGTGGGCCATGTCATAAATTGTGACATTGGGATAGGCAACTTGTTACATGAATACTTGAAATAGGAAAGGGATATTTGGATACTTATGGAAGAATTATATAAAAAGAAGGAAAAGTTAGAAGAATACCTGCGTGAGCTCGGAAGTGTTTTGGTTGCATTTTCGTCGGGGGTTGATTCGACCTTTTTGTTAAAGGAAGCGCACGTGGTTTTAGGTGATAAAGCGGTGGCGGTAACTGCGCAGTCCTGCTCATTTCCTACAAGGGAGCTTGAGGAGACAAAGGCTTTTTGTGAGGCAGAGGGTATAGAGCAGATTATTTTGGAGACGGATGAGCTTTCGGTTCCCGGCTTTTGCAAGAACCCAAAAAACAGATGCTACTTATGTAAGAAAAATCTTTTTTCCAAAATAAAGGATATCGCTTCCGAGCGTGGCATAGAATATGTTGCCGAGGGTTCAAACGTGGATGATGAAGGAGATTACCGACCCGGGCTTATGGCAGTAGCTGAGCTTGAGATTAAAAGCCCGTTAAGATATGCAAGGCTTACTAAAGAGGATATACGTAAGCTTTCAAAGGAACTTAATCTTCCTACATGGGACAAGCCTTCTTATGCGTGCCTTGCATCAAGATTTGTATATGGCGAAACCATCACAAAGGAAAAACTCGGTATGGTGGAAAAGGCAGAGGAAAAGCTTTTGGAGCTTGGCTTTAGGCAGATGCGCGTCCGCATACATGGTGATATGGCGAGGATTGAAGTTGAAAAGAAGGATTTTGAAAAAATAATCAGACCGGAGATTTCTGAATTTATTAATAAATATTTTCAAGAGCTTGGTTTCTCATATGTAACACTTGATCTGGGTGGATATAAGATGGGAAGCATGAATAAGAATATCGGAGACAAAAATGGATAAGGAAGAAAAGAAAGTTGAATATCTGGAGCTTATATATGATTTGATATTTGTATATCTTATCGGCCGCAATAATTCTTTACTTCATCATGTGGAGGATGGTTTTATTTCGGGAGACCTCTTTTTAACATATGTTTTATGTACGCTTGCGATTATTCAGATATGGAATTTTACAACCTTTTACATAAACAGATACGGTACAAACGGATTAAGAGATCATATTTTTTTGTTTATAAATATGTACCTTTTGTACTACATGGCGGATGGAACAAGGATTCACTGGCAGACTCATTTTAACAGATACAATGTCGCATGGGGGCTGATACTTTTAAATATAGGCTTGCAGTATTTTATAGAATTTAATAAATGTAGAAAAAAGGCACCATGGGAGTCCGTACAGATTAAAAGAAGTATGATCATAATTTTTGTGGAGTCGCTTATGGTATTTATCTCCATACCTGTTTATCATATGACAGGAGCTGCGATTGCTGCACTTCCGATTTTGTTTGGTATAGTTGCAACCTCTTTTTCGGGCAGGATTAACAGTCTGGTGACGGTTGATTTTGCACACCTTACGGAAAGAGCGATGCTTTACGTGGTATTTACCTTTGGTGAAATGATAATTGCCGTTTCCGGTTATTTTGAAGGCGAGATAGGATTTAATACAATTTATTTTTCCATTATGGGATTTTTGATTGTAGTCGGTCTATTCCTTTGCTACGGTACGATATACGACCATCTGATTGACCGTGAAATGACTACCAACGGAACAGGCTATATGATGCTTCATGTGTTTATCATATTTGCATTAAATAATATAACAACCGCTCTTGAGTTTATGCGTGAGGAAGAGATTGATTTAATGCCGAAAACATTATTTTTAACCGGTTCATTTTTACTTTATTATATCTTCCTTTTTGCAACCGGCAGATATGCGAAGGAAAGACTTAAACCGGATAAGAGATTCTGGATAAATACTGCTGTTTTAATAATAACGTTTGTGGCATTTATGATAGTCTTCCGTGAATTGATGTATGTAAATATAGCGATAACTGTAATTTACATATTCATTATATTCATCATGCTTCACAGCTACTGGAAAAGCATGGAAAAAGAATAACCTTATATGTAACATGGGAACAGACAGTCTGATGTGCGAGTTTAGTTTGAAATAAAGAATTAATTGGAGGAAATTTGTATGAAAGCAGTTTTGCTTGAAGGGGATGCGGTTAATCACAATGACCTTTCGTGGGAACCGTTGACGAAGCTTATTGATACAAAGATATATGCAAATACAACCGAGCAGGATAAGTATGAGCATATAGGAGATGCTGATGTTTTATTTGTTAATAAAATAAAAATGGATGAGGAAGTGTTTGAGAGGTGTCCAAACATCCGCTATATCGGTGTCTGTGCAACAGGCTATAATGTGATTGATATTGAGGCGGCTAAAAGGCACAATGTAACGGTTACAAATGTTCCGGCGTACAGTACGGATTCTGTTGCCCAGCTTACCTGGGGACTTATTCTTGAATCGGTTTGTCATATAAGCAGACATAATGAGAGTGTACATAACGGTGATTGGATCAAGTCGGAAATATTTTGCTACTGGCTTGCTCCCGTAACCGAGCTTGCAGGAAAAACCATAGGGGTTGTCGGCTACGGAAATATAGGAAGAAGAGTTTGCGAAATCGCAAGGGCATTTAATATGAAGGTCCTTGTAAATACAGCACATCCGGAAAAATACACGGATGATAAGGTACAGTTTACAGATATTGACACCTTGTTTGAAAAAGCGGATATAGTATCGCTTCATTGCCCGCTGACTGTTGATACTGAAAAGATAATAAATAAGTCCAATATCAACAAGATGAAGGATGGAGTGATTATAATAAATGTAAGTCGCGGCGGTCTTGTCGATGAAGCCGATTTAGCTTCGGCACTTAAGAGCGGCAAGGTTGCGGCAGCAGGTGTGGATGTTGTTTCGGTTGAACCGATGAAAGAAGATAATCCTTTGCTTGACGCACCCAATATTACCTTTACCCCACATATGGGATGGGCAAGTGTAGATGCAAGAAAGAGACTTGTCGATATCGTGGCAAATAACTTTAAGGCATTTACGGAAGGTCGAAAAGAAAATGTGGTAAGCTAATATAAAACAGTTTCTTTAATGGATGTTTTATAGATGAGATTACTTCTTTGGAAGTATAATGTATATTCTTCCAAAGAAGTATTTTTTTGCTCATTTTTCGCATTTAATTATTTTTTAATAATTTGCATGTTATAGTCTTCTTGTAAAGTGAATTTGTGTGTCACATGGACGGTTCTCATTGACACATTTTTATACTATGAACTATAGCAGACTTTGTAAAAAATGTGCTAAGCATGGCGTTAAGTGTCAACGTGCCATGCGTGTACATTTTATACAAAGTCGGAAGTTTGTAAAGTGTGTCAATGAGAACCGTTACAGTGAGAAATAAATTAAAGGAGCATTCCTGTAATTCAGAAATAATGTCAATAGAAAAAAAGAAACCTCTGATGTATGATTAGAGTGTTCATCTTGGCAGGATGAAAAAACATC